>NZ_JBSFXG010000004.1:323577-377057 GCF_053595235.1 Streptomyces sp. NPDC002520
CGTTCTGGCCGGTGGCGCCCGTGGGACCGGCTGCGCCGGTGTTGCCGATGCCGTAGGGGCCCGTCGGGCCGGTGGCGCCGGTGTTGCCGTGGGCGCCCGTCGGGCCGGTGTTGCCGAGGGAGCCCTGCGGGCCGGTGTTACCGGTGGCTCCGGTCGGGCCCGTGGGCCCGGGCAGCTGCGACACCGAGCACAGCGGCACGCCGGACGACGCGCTCACGTAGCGAGCGGTCACCCACCCGTCGCGGTCGGCGAGCTTGTACCACCACTCGTTCCCGTCGACGGTCTCTCCCGGCTCCTGGCACAGGAGAGAGATCTGCGCTTCGAAGGGGAACGAACCCAGCGACGCCGAGCCCGTCGTCGGCGACTCGCGGATGTTCACGCCGATACTCGAGGTGACGGTCCCCGTGACCGCCGCCCGAAGGTCCTTGTGGTTCGTCTGCGCCCCGCCACGCAGAGAGGCGGCCTGATCCTGGGCGGACTGCACCTGCGCGGCGACAGGGCCGCACAAGCCCAGGGTGAGGCCAAGGCTCACCGCCCCGAGAACGAGCGACGAAGCGCCGCTGACCTTAACAGCTCCATGCACCAAAACCCACCATGCCTTTCCTGACAAAACGGTGCGAAACGAGGTGTGAGTAGCAAACTGCATATAACGCCAACAAATCCAGGCAAAATCAATGAAATGGTCTGAAAGCGTCACGTATATCGCTCGGAAAGCCCGCATTAAACAGCTAATAACCGCCTTGATGCGGTGTTCCGGTGCCGCATGGCGGTGCGCTTCGATCGTGGATTTCTTCGGGATTTCGTCGGGCCCGCCCTGAGGAGCGATCAGCTCCGCGAAAATCACGGAATTCATCGACGCGGCCGCCCGGCGCGACCCCTGTTCGGGGCGGGCCGGGCGGCCGCGTCGATTCCGGACGCGGCGTAGCGGCCGGTGAGGGCCTCGGCCTTCGGTGTGTCAGCGGGACGGTGCGCTCTTGTGGCGTCGCTTGCCCTTCGTGGCCCTGAGGCTGTTGCCCGGCACCGGGATCGTGGCGAGTCTGCGCACGGCGAACTCGCGGTTGACGACGGTCTGTTTGCGGTGGGCCGGGGGCAGGTCGGGCATGGCGAGCAGGCGGTCGCACGCCCGGAGCGAGCCTCTGAAGTCGCCGACCCAGTACGCCGTGATCGAGAACTCGGACAGCAGGCCCCAGCGGTAGACCCATGGCTGGGTGAACAGGATGTCGTCCGGCTGTTCCTTGTCCAGGCCGGCGGCGACGATCGCGTGAGCCATGTGGTGCCGGCCCATGCCGCGCAGCCGCGAGGCCAGTTCGTAACACGCCTCGAGCCGTTGCGGACGCGACTCCCAGGCCCGGGTCAGAGCGTCCATCCCGGCCGGCCAGTCACCCGACGCGGCGTGCAGGATGCCCGACTGGAGCAGGGAGTAGTAGACCTCCTCCACCCAGCCGCCCATCGCCGCGCGGTGTTCGTACAGCCTGATCGCCTCAGGGGTGTTGCCCATGTCGCGCATGGTCTGGGCCAGGTAGAAGACCGTGCGGGTGTTGCTGGGGTCGCGTTGCATCTCGGCGCTGAGCAGACGCGCGTCGCGCTCGAACTTGTCGTGCCGTGAGCCTCCGTCCGCGTGGTCCTCGATGACCAGTGCGTCGAGGTTCTCCTGATTCTCGTTCCCGTCGGCGGTGAGGTACTCGTGGGTGACACCCACGTATCGCCACGGAAGGTCACCGCGTACCAGGCGTCTGATCCGGTATTCGGTGGCGCCTTCGTGCCGGAGCATGTACGCGTCGCTGGTCAGCCGGTGCAGAGGGCGGTCCTGTCTGACGACGTGGTCCGCGTCGAGGAGCAGCAGATAGTCGGCCTTGCCGCGGGCATGCTGGATGTTCAGGGTGCGGTTGTGCCCGAAATTGACCCAGGGTTCGTCGTGGAGCTCGCCGGGGATTCCGTCGAGGGCACGGCGGATCAATCGCTGGGTTCCGTCGGTCGATCCGGTGTCCGTGATGACCCAGGTGTCCACCAGACCACGGACGGACGCAAGGCATCGCTCGATGACACCCGACTCGTTCTTGACGATCATGCACAGGCAGATGGAAGGCTTCACAGCAGCATCACGCTCTCAACTCTTTTGCGGTGCGGGCTCATTGACCAGAACGTGCCCTCGGTGAAATCAGCCCTTGTGCTTGGAGGCGTCCAAGTCACCGGTGACCGGTTTGCGTTCGGGCCGGTGCAGCAGGACGAAGCCGTCACGGTCGGCCACGGTGCGGTAGCCCTTGTTCTGGGCCTGGAGCAGCTGAATGTGCTCCTGTACGTAGGAGAGCGGCCAGCGCGCACCCGGCGCCACCCAGGTGTCCACCATGATCCACTGGGGATCGGGACGGCTGGTCGGGTAGCCGTACAGGCTGACGCTCGTGCGGTTGGTGAGCTGCGGGACCAGGAACGTCGACGCCTGGACCGTGGCGTTGTCCGGGATCTTCTTCATCAGACTGTGAGCGACGGCGACGCGGGGGTCCGTCCGCCAGGTGCCTGGGGTGACGAGCTGCCAGAACGGAAAGTTCGGCAGGATCATCAGGCAGACCGCGGCCGAGGCGGCGAGGTACCGCTTGAGGCCGGCCGGACGCGTGCCTCGTTGGACCAGGGCGTCGATGAAGGCGGCGAAGACGATCGGCATCAGGACCAGCGAATAGTGGTAACCGGTGCCCCAGTGGACGTAATTGTTGGAGAAGAAGCGCCAGACGAGCGTCGGGGCGACGACCCACAGCAGGGGCGACCGCACGGCCAGGAACACGGTCGGAGCCAGCGTGAGCGCGAGAGTCGACACCTTGGTCTGCGGGACGACGAGACCCACCGTGCCCCTGTACAGCAGATCCAGCACTCCGGCGCCGGTAGCCGCACCCGGGGCATTTGCACCGCCCGCGGGGTTGTCCGCAAGGAACCAATAGGCGAACGAACCACTCGGGTTGAAGGCCGGAAGGATCACCAGCAGGGCCCAGAGCGTCCCGGCCAGACCGAGCGCCGCGGTGATGAATCCGAGCTTTCGGGACCCGCGCCAGGCGATGACCAGACCGATCACGACGACGGTGAGCCCGAGATCCTCCTTCACGAGCAGCAGCGGCAACGCCCAGCCCGCGGCGTTGATCGGCCGGCCGTTGCCGAGAGCGGTGAGGGAGAACGCGAGCAGCGGGGCCGCGAAGGCGACTTCGTGGAAGTCGAAGCCGACGGCGCTCGCGACACCCCAGGAGAGCCCGTAGCAGGCACCGATCACCGCGCCGGCCAGTGAACCCAGGGACCGGCGCGCCCAGAGCGTCAGCGGGACCACGCTCAGGGCGATCAGCGCGGCCTGTGCCACGAGCAGGGTTCCCGCTGAACGGTGCAGTGCGTAGAAGGGCGCGATGAGAGCGAGGACGGGAGAGAAGTGATCCCCCAGAATGGGGAAGTCGGGCGCCTTCAACTCGGAGACGGGCAGATGCCCGTCCGCGTACGAGCGGACGGCCTGTTCGAAGATTCCCAGGTCATAGCTGTTGGAGAGCATCCGGTGATGGATGCGCAGTGACAAGGTCGCGTAGACGAGGAAAAGCGCCCCCGCCATGGCCCAGGCCCACCATTCGCCGTCGAACCGGCTGATGCGCGTCGATTCGCTCTCGGCTTTTCTGCTGAGGGGTGAATGTTGTGCGGGGAGGCTTGTGCTGAGGCTGGTGGACGGGGCGTGCAAGGGGACCTCCCGGAAAGCGACTGTGGTCCTCAAGATGCCAGCAATGCCTCACTTCGCGCCCTCGGTCAAACGCAGGGGCGGCGATAATCCATCGAACGGCGGAATTCGGCGTGTCGATATGTGCATTTCAGATCATTGAAAAAATGAGCTCTTTCCGATTGTGTCCGGCTGTCCGGGCCACTGGGAACAGGCCGCGGCTGCCCTCATTGGCTGCCCTCGTCGGTCGTCGCGGCGTGGCGTGGCGGGGGCGGGGCATGGCGCTGCGTGGTGTGGGTGTGGGTGTGGGTGCGGGCGTGGCGTGGCGCGGGTGCGGTGAGGTGCTGCTGCCGTCGGTACGATCTCCGCCGCGACCGACCCGTCGTCGCGCCATGCCGCGCCGAGCGCCCGGTTGGGGCGACGGGCGCGCAGAACTCGTCGGCGGAGGTGACACCATGTCACGCGGCAGCCCCAGGGCGCCGGGGCGCGTGCGCCGCGCTACGCCGTCGCCACCACGAACGGCACCGTGAGGAGTGAACGCCCCCCGCCGTCGGCCATCTGTCCGCCCGGCTACGGGCGCTGGATCGTCCCGTCCTCCGAGATGCGGGCGGCGTGCGAGCCGAAGTCCTCGTCCGACACGGTGGAGACGAGGTCGATCGCGTCACCGCCCGGCTCCGGCGTTCCGGGCGCCACGATCTGGGTCGGGTGCAGGCGTCCTGACACGTAGGTGCCGTCGGCGCGGAGGGTGACGTTCAGTACGCCGCTGGTGGAGAGTGTGCCGCCGAGTCCGAGCACCTTGTAGCCGGAGAAGTTGCCCAGGCTGTAGGCGATCAGCCGGCCCTTGTAGAACTCCATGCCCCGCATCACGTGCGGACCGCTGCCCACGACGAGGTCGGCGCCGGCGTCGATCACCGCACGGCTGAAGCGGTAGCTGTCGCCGCGGTCCTCGCCGAGGAAGTACTCGGTGCCGGGCTCTACATGGGTGCGGTCCGAGCCCTCCGCGCCGGCGTGCATCGTGACGATCACGATGTCCGCCATCTTGGCGGCGCGGGCGGTGAGTCGCTTTGCGGCGGGGATGTCCGTGAGGTCGTTCGCCCCTCGGTCGGGAGCGAACCCGATCAGCGCGACCCGGACGCCGTGCACCCGCTGGACGGTGATCTGGCCCAGGCGGCCGGTGTACGGCAGGTTCACGGAGCGCAGAGCGGCGAGCGTCTGGCGCCGGCCCTCCGCCCCGAAGTCGTCGATGTGGTTGTTCGCCGTGTTCATGACCGTGAACCCGGCCTTCTTGAGCCAGCGGCCGTACGACGGCGGGGCGCGGAACGCGAAGCAGTTCGGGCCGTCGATGTCGTCGCACTTGCTGGGACCGTCGGTGGTGAGCGTGCCCTCCAGGTTCCCGAGCACCACATCGCCGGTGAGCAGGTCGTCGACGGGCTCGAAGAACGAGGCGCCGTCATCCGGCGGCAGCTTGTCCGGCAGCGTGCCCATCACGACGTCTCCCACGGCGGCGATCCGCACGTCGCCGGCAGGTCGCGGCGGCGCCGGCGCACCGGACACCGTGGTCCCGGTCGGCCGTACGGGGGTCCGGGCGGAGCCGGTGGAGGCCGCCTCCTCGGAGCCGGCGCGGAACGCGAACGCCGCAACGACCACCACACCGGTCCCGACCAGGCCGAGAGCGAACGGGCGGTGACGGCGCACCGCCTTGTGCCACTCACGCCGCCGCTGGGGGCGCTGTCCGTCGGACGTGATCATCGGCTCATGCTACGAAGCGGGCCCCCATCCTTCACGGAGGTCACGCGCTGGCGTGTTCCCGACGCCGTGAATCGGGAGTGTCTGCAGCCAGGTCGGTCTGTGAGACCCGCGCGCGATGGATGACCTCGAACGATGCTGCTCCGCCCGGGTTTCGCCCCGGACTCCGCGATGGAGACCGGCCCGACTCGGGGGAGATCCCCCGCAACTCCGCAACTCCGCAACTCCGCAACTCCGCAACTCCGCAGCTCCGCATCTTCGAGCCGCCGCTTGGGGCCGTGAACCCGGTGACAGCCGAACAGCCCCGGAGCCTCCCCTTGACTGTCGTTGACTGTCGGGGGAGTGCCCGGGGCTTCGTCGTGTCAGACCTGTTCTCTTCCCTTGCTTGCGTCACGTGGCCGGAGGGCCGAAGTCTCCAAAAAATGAGACCAAGGAATGCCCCCAAGGAATGGTCTTCGGCCCTCCGGCGGGATGCTGCGGCTGTGCCGGCTACGACGACGCCTGACAGAGGGCGTGGTCGGCCTCCGCGTCACGGCACAGCCTCCAAGGCGGGCTAGCGGTGGTCGAAGTAGCGGTCGTGATCCCGGTGCCGGTCGCTGTACCAGCCGTGGTGCCAGCCCCGGTCCCGATCACGGTCCCGGCCCCAGCCCCGGCCCCAGCCCCAGCCACGGTCACGGTCACGGTCCCGGTCCCGGTCCCAGCCGTGGTTCCGGTCCCGGTCCCAGCCCCGGTCCCAGTCGCCGTGACCGTCGTGGTCGTGGTCGCTCCTCTGGCTGTGCGAGTAACTCCTCCCGTTGTCGCGGTCATGGTCGCCTCCGGCTGCAAGGGCCGGAATGGCGGCCGCGCCGATGAGGGCGCCCGAAGCCACACAGGTGGCGATCAGGCGGACCGTCGTACGAGAAACAGACATCAATCTGTCACCTCACGTTCGTGCACACCGCCCCTGGTTGGGGCCGGACGCGCAATCCCGAATTCCCGGCTCAGTGCCGAGGCCTCACACTGTGGCCCTCCACGGCGCCACCAGGCCCGCGAAAGGATTCGCGTTACAAAGTGCGGATATGTCTGTAACTCTCCCTTGTATGGGCCATCGATACCGGGGGAAGGAGCGGACGCCGGCCTGCCCCAGCTCCGAATCATGCTGCGAGCAGGAAAAAAGCAGCTGCCGGTCCGTGACCCACTCGGCGCTCTCGCCGCCTCAACTCCTTCGAACGGCCCAACGGCTTCAGTAACGACGGGTGCCGCCGTTCGGGGGACCTGCCGCAGTCGGCGGCGATCCGGTCGATCGGTGGCGGGTGCCGCGGTGATTCTCGGACGCCTTGACGGAAACAACCTTCGAGTCCTGGAGCCCTTGACCGGGGCGACGGTGGTCAGGGCTTCCACGGCGACGAGGCGGTCGGACCCGGGGCTGCATCCGCCGGACACCTCGCGCTCTGGCCAGCAAAAAAGCCCTCCCTCCGGGAGGGCTGAGTTGGGGCGCCACCGGTAGGACTCGAACCTGCGGTCAAGTACTGAGAAGGCGCCTTGTGCGTCGAGTTCTCTCCGGTGTTGACCTGTGCTTTCCTCAACTGAGCACTCCGCAGCGAGGACTTCGACACGTATTCGACAGGCGCCTTCAGCCCCGAGGCGCACCCCGACAGTCAGGTGTGGCTGTCAGGGTGGTGTTGCCGGAGATCCCGCTGAGCTGGTCGCGGTTTGAGTGCAGGGTGATCTCCAGGGCCACACGCACCGAACTATCTGTAAAGTACCTAACTGCTGCGCTTTAGGGGTATATAGGCTTGTGCCCCCTGGGACTTCACGGAAACGGCTGCATGGACCCTTCTGGGCTGGGAATATCTTTCGCTAGGTGCTCATGAACGAACGGGGGCGTGATGTCGCTGGGCGATCTGGTATCGGTTGCTTGAGCGCGAATCGGTAGCAACGTTGGTGGGGTCTCTAATCCTTACGGTCCTCGCGATCGTTCTAACCGTAGCGATGTTCCTGGGAATAGGCCCCTCAAGCATTTTGACTAATAGCTTCTTGATTATCCTGGGATACTTCTTCGGGCAAAACACGGAGTGGAGATCTGGGAGCGCTTAGGTCGGACTGCTGGACATGGCTGGACCGACAGCTGATGTCTAAATTTGGCGCTTCAAGGGCTGGATGAGAGATGATTAATGAGCCGTGGGGAGGTCGGATAGTGGCGGAGCAACTTGCCGAACACCTGGAGAAGCTGCTAACGGAAACGATTTCTGAGCACCGAAAGCGTAAGGACGCCCTGCGGCGGGCTTCCTGGGTTCTCCACATCGGCGTCCTCCTGGCTGGGACTTGCGTCACCATCTTGCTGGGGATCAAATCAGGTAACGAGAGCTACATGGTGTGGTCGAGGAATGTGGCTCTGATTCTGGGTGGTGTGGGGACCCTGTTGACGGCCCTGCTTTCGTTCTGGAATTTGGACACCTATTGGCTGCAGAGGAAAGTTATCCTCAATCAGCTAATCTCGCTGCGCCATCAGTTTCAGTACCTTAGGGCGGCGCAAAATAGCATCGGCGAGGTGCAGTTGAGGGCAGTCTTTGATGAGTTCGAACGCATCACGGGTAGGCATGCAGAGTACTGGGAGACCATGCTGAGTCAAACGCAGGGCGACCCTGCTATTACGTCAGTGCTACCGAGATCGGACGCATGACGTCCGCTTCCTCTACTGCAGTGGAGAAATCGGCCTTGGGAATCACGTCAGAACGACTCACTTGGGCCGGGGGCCTCACTGGACCCTGGGGTGGATGATGACGCCCTCCCTGGGGAAGTCGGGCAGGCGCTGTCGCCTTGTGATCCAGAGAGAAACCCCAGGCCGGCCACTTGGGGTTTTCTTGTGTGCGGTGTCAGTGAGGTGGGTTGTCACCGTCGACGTACTTCGCCAGTGCTGTCGCGGCGGCCGTGAGGTCCGTGCGGATGGTCTCCTCACGGGCCGCCAGATCCTCCTGCCTGCCGACGACCGATACTGCGCCCCTGATGTGTCCGGCGGTATCACGCACAGGTATGGCGTACTCGGTGACGCCGTGCTCGAACTCACCGTGCGCCGCGACGAAGCCGCGCAGCCGATCGCGGTCGTTGGCGGCGGCCACCTCCCTCGCGGAACGAGCCGCATTGGGGCCGCCGACACCGATCAGCTCGTAGTCGTCCAGCAGGGCGGTGATCTCCTCGGCGGTGTGGTCGAGGAGGAGCGCGCGGCCGGCGCCGGTGCACCAGCATGGGGTGACGAGGCTCGCCAAGCCCTGCCACTCCTGGCCGAGGCCCGCGGCGGACTCGGCGCGCAGCAGCCGGACCTGGACGCCGTCGCGGACGGAGAGCCGTGCGCCGACACCGTGCTTGACGGCCAGGCGGCGCAGCAGCGCACGGCTGCGGCCGAGCAGGCCGGGGTGCAGGGACGCGGCCGTCGTGAAGAAGGCGGTGCCGGCACGGAGCGTCGAGTCGTCGCGGCGTTCCAGGAAGCCCTTGTCGCAGAGATCCTGGATGGTGCGTGACGCCTTGCTGCGCTCGACGCCGACCTCGTCGGCGAGTCGGCTGACGTTGAAGCCGTTACGGCCGGAGACCTCGCGGTCCAGGACCGTGTTGACCATCTGCAGGGCCATGCGCAGCGAGGAGGCTGTTCCCCTGCCCGGCGGGCGGGGTGCGGGGCCGTTCGTCGTCACGTTCGCACTATAGCGAGTCGCTGGTCAGCGGGCCGGTGCGACGACGGCAGGACGTGCGGCAGGTGGACGGCGCACAACGGCAGTCGGTCCGATCGCTTCGGCATGGTCGTACTGACCTGCCCGCGCCCGACGCTGTGGGTGGCCGGGCCGCCAGGTGGGCGGCGCCGCTGGAGAAGGAGGACCGGATGACCCGATACGACCTCGCGCTCATCGGATTCGGGGGCGTGAACCGTGCGCTCGCCGAGCTGATCGCCAGCCGCAGAGACGCCCTGGAGGCCGAACTCGGTTTCGCGCTGCGGGTGGTGGCCATCACCGATCTGCGGGCCGGATCGCTGGTCCGCACGGACGGGGACGGGATCGATCTGGTACCGCTGCTCGCCGCCGTCCCCGGGGAACTGGACTTCTCCGCGATGGACGGCGGCAGCGTGGAGCCCCGTAACGAGTGGGTGATCCGTGAGGTGCCCGCCGACATCGTGGCCGAGGCGACCTTCACCAACCCCGCCGACGGCGAGCCCGCGCTGTCGCACGTGCGGTGGGCGATCGAGGCCGGCAAGCACGTGTGCACCACCAACAAGGGGCCGGTCGCCCTGCACTGCCAGGCCCTGCGCGAACTGGCCCGGCGGCACGGCGTGTGCTTCGAGTTCGAGGGCACGGTGATGTCCGGCACCCCTGTCCTGCGCACCGCCCGCCGGATGTTCGGCGGACTGGCCGTGACCGGCTTCGAAGGCGTCCTGAACGGCACCTCCAACTACGTCCTCGGCCGCCTGGAGGCCGGCCTGTCCTTCGCGGACGCCGTCGCCGAGGCCCAGGACCTGGGATATGCGGAGGCCGATCCGACCGCCGACATCGAGGGGTACGACGTCCAGCTCAAGGTCATGATCCTCGCGAACGAGGTGCTGGGCGCCGACCTGACCCGCGCGGACGTGCCGTGCACCGGCATCTCGGCGCTCACCGCCGAGGACATCCGGCGGGCAGAGGCCGAGGGGCTGCGCTGGAAGCTGGTCGGCTCGGCCGCCCGCCGCCCGGACGGCACCGTGGAGGCCCGGGTCGCTCCGGCCGCGCTGCCCGACGGGCACCCCCTCGCCGGGGTCACCGGCCCCGTCAACACCGTCGCCTTCCACACCGACCTGCTGGGCACCGTCACGGTCGGCGGACCCGGCGCCGGACGCACCGAGACGGCGTACGCCCTGCTCTCCGACGTCATCGGCATCCACGAGCAGAGCAGCTCGGCCGCCGGTGCCAAGACCCTGCAGGAGGCCCACCGTGGCTGACATCGCCCTGAACATCGCCCTGCCCCGCCACGCACAGGCTGAGGGCATGGCCTCTGTGCGCAACCCCTACACAGGCGAGATCATCGGCTCCGTCTGTCTCACCCCGGCCACCGCCGTGGACGACGTGCTGCGGCGGGCCCGCGCCGGGTGGGAGACGGCCCGCCGGCTCTCCCGCGCCGCCCGCGCAGCCGTGCTGGACGGCGCGGCCCGGCTCATCGAGGAGCGCGCCGAGTCGTTCGCCAGGCTGATCGTCGCTGAGGCGGGCAAGACACTGGTCCAAGCCCGCAAGGAGACCAGCCGCGCGGTCAACACCCTGCGGCTGTCCGCCGCCGAGGTCCGCCGCAACGCGGGCGAGGTGGTGCCGTTCGACGCGTACGCGGGATCCGAGGGTCGGCTGGGCTGGTTCACCCGTGAGCCGCTGGGCGTCATCGCGGCTGTCACGCCGTACAACGACCCGCTCAACTTGGTCGCGCACAAGCTCGGCCCGGCGATCGCGGGAGGCAACGCGGTCGTCCTCAAACCGTCCCTGCTCACACCCCTGTCCGCGCTGCGGCTGGTCGACACGCTGGTGGAGGCCGGGCTGCCGGAGGAGGTGGTGACCGTGGTCAACGGCGGCGCTGAGCTGGGCGCGGCCGTGGTGGCATCGCCGGACGTGCGGATGGTGTCCTTCACCGGCGGGTTCCGCACCGGGGAGGCCATCGCCCGCACCGCGGGTCTGAAGAAACTTGCGATGGACCTGGGCGGCAACGCTCCCGTCCTGGTGTTCGCGGACGCCGACCTCGACGCGGCCGTGGACGCGTGCGTCTCCGGGGCGTTCTGGGCGGCCGGGCAGAACTGCATCGGCACCCAGCGCATCCTCGTCGAGCGCGAGGTGTACGAGGCGTTCCGGAACGCCTTCGTCGAGCGGACCCGGCGGTTGCGGGCCGGTGACCCGGCGGACGTGCGCACCGACGTCGGCCCGATGATCAGCAAGGAGGCGGCGGCCGCCGCCGAGGCCATGGTCGCGGCCGCGCTCGCCGAGGGCGCCCGGCTGCTGTGCGGGCACGAGCGGGACGGCGGCCTTTACGCGCCGACCGTGCTGGAGGATGTGCCGGGCACGGCGGCGCTCTGGCGCGAGGAAGCCTTCGCACCGGTCGTCGTGCTCCAGCCCGTGGACTCCTTCGAGGAGGCCGTCGAGCGGGCCAACGAGATCGACTTCAGCCTGCACGCGGCCGTCTTCACGGACTCGCTGGACCGGGCGATGGCCGCCGCACAGCTGCTGGAGGCCGGAGGCGTGATGGTCAACGACTCCTCCGACTACCGCTTCGACGCGATGCCCTTCGGCGGCTTCAAGTACGGCAGCATGGGCCGCGAGGGCGTGCGCTTCGCCTACGAGGAGATGACCCAGCCGAAGGTGGTCTGCCTCAACAGGGAGGCGAAGTGAGCCAGTTGGGGACCGGGACATCCGGAGGCTTCGGCGGCGGGTTCCGGATCGAGTCCGACGCACTGGGGGACGTACCGGTGCCCGCCGAGGCCTACTGGGGCGTGCACACCGCACGGGCCCTGGAGAACTTCCGGGCCAGTGGGGTCCCCGTCGGCGCCCACCCCCGTCTCGTCCGCGCGCTGGCGCAGGTGAAGCATGCGGCGGCGCTGGCCAACGGCGAGATCGGGGCCTTGGAACCCCACAAGGTGCAGGCCGTCGCGGCGGCCTGCCGGGTCGTCGCGGAGGGCCGTCACCACGACCAGTTCCGGGTGGACGTCATCCAGGGCGGCGCGGGCACCAGCACCAACATGAACGCCAACGAGGTGATCGCGAACCTCGCGCTGGAGCACCTGGGCCACGAGCGCGGGCGGTACGAGCACCTCGACCCGCTGGACGATGTCAACCGCTGTCAGTCCACGAACGACACCTACCCCACCGCGCTGCGGATCGCCATCAGCGCCGCCCTGACCGAGCTGACCGGAGAACTCAGCCTTCTCTCGGCGGAGTTCGCTGACAGGGGCGAGGAGTTCGCGACGGTCGTGAAAGTGGGCCGCACCCAGTTGCAGGACGCCGTGCCGATGACGCTGGGCCAGGAGTTCGCCGCCTTCGGCGTCACAGTCGCCGAGGACGTCCAGCGGATCGGCGAGACCCTGCCGCTGCTGGCCGAGACCAGCCTCGGCGCGACCGCGATCGGCACCGGCATCGCCGCCGAGCCGGGCTACGCGGCGGCGGCCGTACGGCATCTGCGGGCGCTGACCGGACTCGAACTCACGCCCGCCACCGACCTGGTGGAGGCCACCTCGGACACCGGTGTGTTCTTGCTGGTGTCGGGGGTGTTGAAGCGTACGGCGGTGAAGCTGTCGAAGGTGTGCAGCGATCTGCGGCTGCTCGCCAGCGGGCCGCACGCGGGCCTCGCGGAGATCAACCTGCCTGCTCTGCAGGCTGGTTCGTCGGTGATGCCGGGGAAGGTGAACCCGGTGATTCCCGAGATGGTCAACCAGATCGCGTTCGCGACCGCCGGCGCGGACGTCGCGATCACCATGGCGGCCGACAACGGGCAGTTGCAGCTCAATGCGTTCGAACCGCTCATCGGGCACCTGCTGTTGCAGCACATCGGCTGGCTCACGCGCGGCTGCGAGGCGCTACGCACCCGGTGTGTGGCGGGCATCACCGCCAACCGGGAGCACCTCGCGCGAACTGGCGCCGGAACAGTCGGCGCGGTGACGGCGCTCGCCCCGCGCATCGGCCACGAGACCGCCGCCGACGTCTCCCGGGAGGCCGCGCGGACCGGGGCGGACGTGGTGGACGTGGTCGTACGGCGCGGGCTGCTGGATCGCGAGACCGCGCTGCGGCTGATGGCCACGGACCTCACCGCGGCCGGCTGACCACCCGGGACAGCGCCAGCGCCGTCACCGTGTCCCGTACACCGGGCATCTGGGCTATCTGCTCCCAGATGCCCTGTACGCGTTCCAGGGTGGCCGCCTCCACGCTGACCAGCAGGTCGAACTGGCCGCTGAGGACGTCACAGGAGACCACCTCGGGGATGCGTCTGAGAGCGGCGAGGACGTCGCCGCCGCGCATCCGGTCCTCGCGGTAGACCAGGACGTGCGCGGCGACCACGGCACGGTCCGGCCCGTGGGACGGGCGGACGATCGTGTAGCCGCCGATGTGCCCCTGCCGCTCCAGGCGTTCGACGCGCTGGCGCACGGCGTTGCGGGACAGCCGCACCCGCTGGCCCAGCTCGGCGTGCGAGATCCGGGCGTTGCGGGTGAGTTCGGTGATGATCTGCTCGTCGATGGCGTCCATGGCGCTGTGCCCGTCT
The DNA here is from genome assembly GCF_053595235.1 of Streptomyces sp. NPDC002520. Classification (NCBI taxonomy): domain Bacteria; kingdom Bacillati; phylum Actinomycetota; class Actinomycetes; order Kitasatosporales; family Streptomycetaceae; genus Streptomyces; species Streptomyces sp. NPDC002520. The sequence goes on from NZ_JBSFXG010000004.1 coordinate 337,220, forward strand.
CCTCAGGTGTCTCCGGACCGGCGAAAGCTCCGGCGGCCGGGTCGGGACGGCCGCCGGAGCTGGTGGTGCGGCGAGGTCAGTCGGCGTGGTGCAGGGCGAAGACGCGGGCCGGGAAGCCCGAACCGCCCTGCGGCTTGGGCCAGGTGGCGACGATCAGCGCGCCCGCCTCCGGCACCCGGTCGAGGTCGGCCATCAGCTCGATCTGCCAGCGGTCCCGTTCCAGGACGTAGCTCTCCAGGCTGAAGTCCCCGGCGGAGGTGGCCAGTCCGGGGTCGGTGTCGGTCTGCTCGTGCCCGATCGCGGTGACGCCGGCCTCCTCGAAGAGGTGGGTCAGTACCTCGGCGGACCAGCCCGGGTAGTGGCTCACCCCCGCCGCGTCCTTGTTGGCCATGGCCGCCGGGTCGGGCCAGCGGCGGCCCCAGCCGGTGCGCAGTGCGACGAACGCCCCTTGCGGGATGCGGCCGTTGCGCGCTTCCCAGGCCGCCACGTCGGCCAGCGTCGGTACGGCGTCCGGGTCGGCGTCGACGCGCTCGGTGATGTCGAGGACGACGAGCGGCAGGATCATCTCGTCGACGGGTATCTCGTCCAGGGGCCGGGCACCGTCGACGAAGTGCACGGGCGGGTCGACATGGGTGCCCCACTGCCCGACGATCGTGTACAGGTGCACGTTGAAGCCGTCGCCGCGGGACATGTCGAAGGGCATCTCGCGCTTCTCGTCCGGGAAGGCCGGGAAGTGCGGCTGGCCCGGGTGGAAGGCGTGCGTGAGATCGGTGCGGACCGTCTTGCCGATCAGTTCCCGGTGCAGGGCCCACAAGGGCGGTTCGGGAGCGGTGGACGGGGTGGTGACCGGGTGCGCGTGCGATGTCATGCGTGCTGGTCCTCTGTTTCGACGGTGTTCTTCAACAGCTCGGCGAGTTCGGCCGGTTCGGTGACGGATCCGAGGGCGCCCGCCGACTCCTCGGGGCCGCCGTACCCCCACCGCACATGGACGGCGGGGATCCCTTCGGCGGCGGCGCTCTCGATGTCGTAGGCCCGGTCACCTACCATGAGCGGGCGGCTGACGTCCGCGCCGGCCGCCCGCAGCCGGGCGACGCACTCCCGGATCACCAGCCGTTTCGTCGTACGGCCGGCCTCGTCGGACACCCCGCAGACGGCGCTCAGCCGGGAGTCGAGGCCGAAGCGGCGGGCCATCAGCTCGGCCTGGTCCTGCACCTTGGAGGTGGCGATGCCGAGCGGGAGCCCGCGCGCGGCCAGGGTGTCGAGGAGTTCGGGTATCCCCTCGTACACGGCGGCGGCGGAGGCGCCGGTGCGGGCGTACTCCGCGCGGTAGGCGGCGAGAGCGGCCCGCGCGGCGGGCTCCGGCAGGCCTACGACGTCGCGGAAGGTGTCGTACATCGGCGGGCCGACGAAGGTGCGCAGCGTGGGCGCGTCGGGGACCGGGGCCCCGACCGCCCGCAGGGCCTCGGCGGCGCTGGCGGTCACGCCTGCGGCGGAGTCCACGAGGGTGCCGTCGAGGTCGAGCAGGACGCAGGTGGGCGGCTTCACGCGACCGCCCCGGCAGCAGTGCGGCGGCGGTCGTACCGCAGCCAGTGGTAGAGGTAGCAGCCCGCGACGAACGGGACGCCGAAGTACAGGGCCGTCGCCTGCGCCGGGTCCATGGCGATACCGACGAGCGAGGCGAGGCACAGGACGAAGGCGAGGACGGGGACGACCGGGTAGAAGGGCGTGCGGTAGGGCAGGCTGCCGAGGGCGCCGCCCGCGCGGAGGAAGGCCCGGCGGTGGAAGAACTGCGCGGCGACGATGGACATCCAGACGCCGACGGCGGCGAACCCGGCGATCGACACCAGCACCAGGTAGACGGTCTCGGGGGCCGCGACGCTGCTCACCAGGGAGGCGAGGCCGCCGAGCATGCTGAGCGCGAGCGCCGTCAGCGGGATGCCGCGGCGGGTGAGCCGGCGCAGCGCCTGTGGGGCCTGCTTCTCCTCCGCGAGGGAGAACAGCATCCGGGCGCAGGAGTACAGACCGCTGTTGCCGGCCGACAGCAGCGCGGTGATGATCACGAAGTTCATGGCGTCGGCGGCGTAGGGGATGCCGAGGGACGAGAAGACGGTGACGAACGGGCTCTCGTCCAGGCCGACCTTCTGGTACGGGATGGTCGCGGCGATCACCGTGATGGCGCCGACGAAGAAGACCAGCAGGCGTACGACGGTGACGCGCAGCGCCTTCGGGACGGCCTCGGCCGGGTTCTCGGTCTCGCCGGCGGCGACGCCGATCAGCTCGGAGCCGGAGAAGGCGTAGAACGCGGCGAGCACGGTGACCAGGACGCCGGAGAAGCCGTTCGGGAAGAGGCCGTCGGGGGTGTCGAAGTTCTGCAGGAGGAAGGGGTGCGAGCCGTCGGGGGCCAGCGGGTGGAAGCCGAACAGGGCGGCGCCGCCGAGGACGATGAGCGTGACCACGGCGATCACCTTGACCAGCGAGAACCAGTACTCGGTCTCGCCGAAGACGCGGGCCGAGAAGGCGTTCGCGCCGAAGACGACGGCCGCGAAGACCACGCACCACACCCAGACGCTGATCCCGGGGAACCAGCGCTGCATCAGCAGTCCGCACGCGGTGAACTCGGAGCCGAGCGCGACGGCCCAGGTCAGCCAGTACAGCCAGGCGGTGACGAAGCCGGTGGCGGGGCCGATCGAGCGGGAGGCGTAGACGTGGAAGGCGCCGGAGACGGGGTAGGTGACGGCGAGTTCACCGAGGCAGGCCATCACCAGCCAGACGACGAACGCGCCAACCAGGTAGGCGAGTACGGCGCCGAGGGGGCCGGCCTGGGAGACGGTGAACCCCGAGCTGAGGAAGAGCCCCGAGCCGATGACACCGCCCATCGCGATCATGACGAGATGGCGGGAGCGCATGGTTCTGCGCAGGCCGTCGGAGGGCGGCTGGGGAGCGGAGTCGGCGGCGGCCGGCGGGTTTTCCGGTACGGCTGAGACGGACACGGCGGTCTCCTCTGCGGAGCGGGGCGGGGAGGACGGGGCGTGGGGGTGATCGGCAGGGCATGGCTGCGGGGTCGGGCCACTTTCGGCGGGGGGAGGCGTGCGCGCGGGGGTGGTCGCACACGGAGGGGAGCGGTCGCCCGGTGCGGGCGGCGGGCTCGGGAGGAGGAGGTCGGGGGTGGGGCGGGGTCAGGCCCGGGTGACGAGGTCCATGGGGGCGGAGAGCTCGATCACCGGGACCTCCCATGGGTGGACGTCGGTGAGGCGGCCGAGGAGCAGTGCCAGTTCGTCGTCGCCGGCCGTGGCGTCGACGTACGTGGTCACCGCGAGCGTCGAGGAGAGGAAGCGTCCGCCGACCGAGCCGAGGGTGGGCCTGGCGCCGGTCCGCACGGTGAAGCTCTCCACGCCGAGGGCCACCTCGAAGACATCGCCGTAGACGCCGAAGTCGCCGAGTTCGGGTGAGGTCTCCAGGACCCGCAGCAGCGGGGCGAAGGACTCGTCGGCGCGCAACGCGTCCAGGTCGCCCGACGCGCACGCGGCCAGGGTCTCCGCCGGGACCGGCCAGTGCACCTTGATCGCCCGGACCGTGCGGCGCCGTACGGGCTTTCCGTCCTGTGCGGTGGCTTCCGGCGTGATCGTCGTCGCGGCCATGCGTTCTCATCCCTTGGCGTTCGGCGGCTGGTACGAGGATGTTAGGCGTGCATTAAATGCACGGCAAGATGCAGATGCTGCACATTCCATATTCTCTTGAGGGGTGGGCGCTAGAGTGCGCAGCGACAGGTCACGGGGACGGCGGCCCCGGTGGACGCAGGTGTCGGCATGCCGGAGGGGCGCGTGGACTCAAGCGTGGCGAGGGGCCTGGACGCCCTGTCGGCGCTCGCCCGCAGTACGGCCGGCGGCCGGCGGCTCGGCTCGGCCGTGTCCGTCTCGGAGCTGGCCCGGCAGCTGGACCGCGACCGCAGCCAGCTGTCCCGCACGCTCACCGCCATGACCGCGGAGGAGTTCGTCGGCCGCGACGACACCTCGGGCGGTGTCACCCCGCACTGGCGGCTCTACGCCGCGGCGCGCGACCTCACCGCGCACCGGCTGCGCACCGACGGGCTCACCGTGCTGGAGGGGATGGCCGCCGAGACCGGCGAGAGCTGCTACCTCGGCATCCTGGTCGGCGACACCACCGTGACCATCGCCGAACGGGTTCCGCCGGGCAGCCGCCAGCTCGGCTCCTGGATCGGCCGCCCCTACCCGGCCTACTGCAGCGATTGCGGCCAGGCGCTGCTGAGCGACGCCGACGACGACGAGGTGGCCGCGGTCTTCGCCCGCACCGAGTTCGTCCGCCACGGCCCCAACACCCCCACCGACCTCGACGACTTCCTGCGGCGGCTGGAGCTGACCCGGCGGCGCGGATACTCCGTCGTGGACGAGGAGGCCGAGCCCGGCCTGTACTCGGTCGCCGTGCCGGTCCGCGACTTCGCCGGCGAGGTCGTCGCCGCCGTACAGGTCGTCGGACCGCGACGGCGTCTGGAACCAAGGACACAGGATTGCGTCGACGCCGCCCTGCGCGGGGGCCGCTTTTTGGAGACAGCTCTGCGCGGGGCCTGAGCTCATCGCGCTCGTCGTCCGGCCCGTCCGCGACGCGGCCCACCGCCTTGCCTGGTCCGACTGGCGCCGCCGCCACCAGGCACGATCACGCACCAGTCACTACCGGCGGCAAGCCGCATCCCAGACATGAAGATCGCGATCTCTAGGCCGTACGAGGCCCGGTGTGTCGAGGGGCGGCTTCCTGACCTCATGAGGCGGCTCGAAGCTGCGGGGGATCTCCCCCGGGTGGCGGACGCTGGCTGACGTCCTGACCGAAAACTTCGACACGTCGGGGGAGTGTCCGGGGCTGCTCTGCGCGCGTCCACACCCGCTCTGGCCAGCGAAAAAGCCCTCCCGGAGGGAGGGCTCTGAGGGGCGCCCCCGGCAGGACTCGAACCTGCGGCCAAGTGCTTAGAAGGCACCTGCTCTATCCACTGAGCTACGGGGGCCTGGTGCGGGACAAGGATAAAGCTCCCCGTTCCTCGGCCCGGTCGCTTCGCCTCCGTGGCTCGGTGTGGAGGTTCGGTGAAGCGGTCCCGATAATCGCAGGCAGGTACGAATCGTGCACCGCTTTTGGCGTCCGACGCACCGGGTGTTGTGCACTCGTTATGCCTGAGCTGTGCCCGCGTCCCAGTCATCCCTTCCATCCCTTCTGTTCCGTCGGCGCGCAGACATGTCTATATGCTTCAGAATTCCCCTAAAATTGGGCATTCTTCGCATGTGGTGACCTTGGACGTACGGCCTCAGCTGCTCGACACACTCTCCGCGCTGCGCGAACGTGTCGCCGCCGCACGCTTTCCGCTGCCGCTCGCGGGAGCCCCGCGCGCGCGTGCCAACCGCGACGAACTGCTAGCTCAGCTCGACGACTACCTGGTTCCCAGGCTGCGCTCGCCCGAGGCCCCGCTGCTGGCCGTCGTGGGCGGATCCACCGGCGCCGGGAAGTCGACCCTGGTGAACTCCCTGGTGGCACGGCGGGTCAGTGAGGCGGGCGTGCTCCGTCCGACGACCCGGACACCGGTGCTGGTCTGCCATCCGGAGGATCACCACTGGTTCAGCGGCATGCGGGTGCTCCCGGACCTCACCCGTGTCTGGGTGCCCCACCGGGAGCGCGGTGACGACCTCCTGCCCCCCGGCGAGGAACCCGCGCGCGTGTTGCGCGTCGAGACCGCCGACAGCGTGCCGCGCGGGCTCGCCCTGCTCGACGCCCCCGACATCGACTCCCTGGTCGCCGAGAACCGTGTTCTCGCCGCCCAGCTCCTCAGCGCCGCCGACATCTGGGTCATGGTGACCACGGCCGCCCGCTACGCCGACGCCGTGCCCTGGTACATGCTGCGCACCGCCAAGGAGTACCGGGCCACTTTGGTGACCGTCCTCGACCGGGTGCCCCACCAGGTCGTCTCGGAGGTCTCGCGCCAGTACGCCGCCCTGCTCACGAAGGCCGGCCTCGGCGACCTGCCCCGCTTCACCGTGCCCGAGTTGCCTGAATCGGCCTGGGGTGGCGGTCTGCTTCCCGTGACCGCCGTGGCGCCCTTGCACACCTGGCTCGTGCAGCACGCCCAGGACCCCGCGTCCCGCCAGCACGTCATGGCCCGGACCGCGTACGGCATCCTGGACTCGCTGAACGCGCGCGTGCCCGAGCTGGCCAGCGCGGCCGCCGCCCAGTACGCGGCCGCCCTCCGGCTCACCTCCGCCGTAGACAGCGCCTACGACAGCGAGCACGGGCGCGTGCGCGGCCGGCTGCAGTCCGGGGCCGTGCTCGCCGGGGACGCGCTCAAGCGCTGGCGCGCCTATCCGCTGGACTGCAGCGCGGGCGAACTGTTCGACGCCCTCGTGGGGAGCCTGGCCGCGCTGCTGCTGTGCGCCGTCACCGCCGCCGACGAGCGGATCGACGAGGCCTGGCGGCGCGAACCCGCCGCCGGCGCTCCGGGACTCGCCGACCGGGATCCCTCCCTGGAGAGCGCCGAGCACCGCATCGGGCTCGCGGTACGGCGCTGGCGACGCGAGCTGGAGGAGTACGCCGAGGAGGAGGTGCGGGATCTCGAACGCGGCGTCGCGCCCGACCCCGAGTCCGTCGCCGTCCTTGTCGCCACGGTGCTGCTGGGCGGACGCCGGGCACGTGTCGCGGGCGAGCGGCTCGCCGAGCGGATGGGCCCGCGCGGCGCGATGCGGCTGCGCGAGCGGGCGGAGCGCCTGCTGACCGAGCACACCGACCGGGTGATGCGCATCGAACGCGAGCGCCGTCTCGCCCCGCTCGACGCCCTGGACGTCCGCGCCGAGCCCCAGGCCGAACTCATCGCCGCGCTGTCCGTACTGCAGAAGGAGAGGTGACCGGTGACCGCCGTCACTGACCAGGAACACACGGATCACGCGGATCACACGGATCACACGGATCACGCGGATCACGCGGATCACACGGATCACACGGATCGCGGGGATCGCACGGACGACACGGGCTACATGGATCACTTGGGTGCGGATCACATGAACGACTCGGGGCACACGAACCACTTGGGCCACCAGGACCGCATGGGCCGCTTGGGCGACGTGAGGCAGATGAAACCGGACGAGCATGGTTCCGAGCACGTGGACGACCTCGGGGGAGCGGACTCCGGTGCCGGGGGGGCCGGAGAGGGCCGTTCGGGTGGGCCGGGTACGCGAGCACGACGCACGGAGAGCGGTGTGGACGTCCGTACGGAGGCCGGAGGCGCTGCCGACGACACGGGGGAGGGCAAGGGCGTGAGCAAGAGGGCGAGCGGCGGGCCGCACGCGCGCGTACCGGGAGAGTCGGTGCGCTCGGCGGATTCCCCGGACCTGGCGGACCAGGCGGACTCGGCGGCGGACTCCCGGCCGGGCAGGACGGCCCCGGTGCCCCCGTCGTCCTCGGCGGCCTCTGCGGACGGGGCCGACGCGGCGGATTCCGGGAACGGAGAACGGCACGCGCGCCGGGCGAAGGCCGGTTCCGGCGACAGGCCGCACGCCCGGCCCAACGGCGACGGCAGAGCGCGGGCGAAGAGCGACGGACCGGCCCGCGTCAAGGGCGACGGACCGGCCCGCGCCAAGGGTGGCGGCACAGCCGGTGCGGACCCGGGCTCCGCCCCGGACGCGGACCCCGAGTCCGCCGGGAACTGGGACGACGGCCTCATCGCCCGCCGCGTGACAGAGAGCAACGCCGCCAACCACGCCCCCACCCACGCCGCCAGCCACGCTCCCGAGCGCGCCGCCGTCCTCGACGCCACCACCCGCACCGGCTCGGCCGGTGGCGCCGTGGAGCCTCTCGTGTACGACGCTCCCCTGCGCTCCCGCCTGGACGCCCTGCGCGAACTCGTCGGCCTGTCCCGCGCCCGGCTGGACAGTCATACCCTCGCCGAGGCGGGCCACGTCCTCGACGAGGCGTCCGCCCGGCGCAGGCTGTCCGGGCAGCACACCGTCGTCGCCATCGCGGGAGCCACCGGCAGCGGGAAGTCGCAGCTGTTCAACGCCCTTGCCGGAGTGGCCATTTCGGAGACCGGCGTACGGCGCCCGACCACCGCCTTGCCCATCGTGTGCAGCTGGAGCGACGGCGCCTCGACCCTCATCGACCGCCTCGGCATCCCGGGGCGGCTGCGCCGCCGCCCGGTGCAGAGCGCGGAGGCCGAGGCGCAACTGCGCGGGCTGGTCCTGGTCGACCTGCCCGACCACGACTCCGCGGCCGTACAGCACCGCCAACAGGTCGACCGGATCCTGAAACTGGTGGACGCGGTGATCTGGGTGGTCGACCCGGAGAAGTACGCCGACGCCGTCCTGCACGAGCGCTATCTGCGGCCGATGGCCGGCCACGCCGAAGTGATGTTCGTCGTCCTCAACCAGGTCGACCGGCTGCCCGGAGAGGCAGCCGACCAGGTCCTGGACGATCTGCGCCGGCTGCTGGACGAGGACGGCATCGCGCTCGGCGAGCACGGCGAACCGGGCGCCACGGTGCTCCCGCTGTCCGCGCTCACCGGCAAGGGCGTCCCTGAACTGCGCGAAGCACTCGGACAGTTCCTGGCGGAGCGCGGCGCGCCGGCCCGCCGGGTCTCGGCCGACGTGGACTCCGCCGCGGCCGGACTGCGGCCCGTGTACGCCACCGGGCGCCGCACCGGCCTCACCGAGGAGGCACGGGAGGAGTTCTCCGCCCGGCTCGCGGACGCGGTGGGCGCCACCGCGGCCGGCGAGGCCGCCGAACGCGCGTGGCTGCGCAACGCCAACCGCGCCTGCGGCACGCCCTGGCTGCGACTGTGGCGCTGGTACCAGGACCGCGGCGGAGCGCCCACGAGCAGACTGCCGGTCCGCTCCCTGGCCGACGAGGAGGCCACGGCACGCCAGCGCGTGGAACAGGCGGTGCGTACGGTGTCCGACCGGGCCTCGGCGGGCCTGCCCGCGCCCTGGGCGCTGGCGGTGCGCGAGGCGGCCGTACGCGGCTCGCAGGGGCTGCCCGAGGCGCTGGACGAGCTGGCGGCGGGGGCGATCGTGCCGCCGGGCCGGCCGCCCCGGCCCGGGTGGTGGCCGCTGGCGGTCCTGGTGCAGGCGGCGATGACGCTGCTCCAGATCGTCGGTGGCCTGTGGTTGGCGGGCCAGATCGCCGGTGTCATGGCGCCCAACCTGGGTGTGCCCGTGCTGCTGATGCTGTGCGGGATCGTCGGTGGCCCGCTGGTGGAGTGGGGCTGCCGGATGGCGGCGCGGGGGCCGGCGAGGAGGTACGGCCTGGAGGCGGAGAGACGGCTGCGGGAGGCGGCCTCCAACTGCGGCCGGGCCCGGGTGCTGGATCCGGTGGCGGCGGAGCTGTTGCGGTACCGGGAGGTTCGGGAGCAGTACGGGCGGGTGGTGCGGGCCGGGGTGGGATGAGGTGAGCGACGGGGCGGGCGCGTCGGCGGGGGGTGAGGTGGGCGACGGGGCGGGCGCGTCGGCGGGGGTGAGGTGGGCGTCGGCGCGATGAGGAGGGGGAAGGGTGCGAGGCCGGTGAGGTGACGGGGGCGGCAGGGGGTGAAGGGACTGACGGGGCTGACGGGGGCTCGGCGCCGGTGGGGTGACGGCGCCGACGGGGGCTCCCTCGTGCGGGTGAGGGAGATTTCCACAGGCGGGAGGCCCTCCACAGCGCTCGGCGGGCTCGGCGCGGGCGGAGGCAGTCTGGTCCCACGGCGATCGCGTCGCAGGTCCCACGCACCCGGTGAAACGGGCGCACGGGCGTGCGGCGTCGGCGATCGGCGGGGTGCGCGGCGCGGCACGCGAGGCGTGTGCGCCGGCACGGCAGACGCAGCCGTACGGGAGGGGCCCGTACGCGAGACCGTCCGACCGGAAGGGGCCGGGCGAGGGAGGGGTTCGCGATGAACGAGACCGTGGTCTCATCTTAGTCGTGGGTATCCTTGGGGTGTCGGTCAGGGAGGGGATGAAGTGACCACACTGAAAGCCGTGTTGGGGGCATCCGAGGTAACTGAGCGGACTGCCCGGGAGTACCTCCGCGTATCCAAAGGCAGAGGTCGCGTGGCCCGCAGTATCACGGACCAGCACACCGAGAACCTTGCGGCCGAGGAGGACTTCGGACCGTGGACGTGGGGCGAGCCCTACAAGGACACAGGGTCGGCTTCAAAATACGCCACCCGTTCGCGTGACGACTTCGAGAAGCTGCTGAACGACCTGCGGACCAGAGCCTTCGGCAAGCCCGGCGACGTCCTCGTACTGTGGGAGATCTCCCGCCTCGCCCGGGAGACGGGCAAAGGCGTCGAGATCGTCGACCTGAGCGAGGCCGGCGAATACCTGATCCACATCACCAGCCACGAGCGCACGTACAACCCGCGCAACTATAACGACCGGCACGAGCTGATCACCGGCATTGCCGAAGCGGAGAAGGAAGCGCGCCGTCTCTCCGCCCGTACCAACCGGGGCATCAGGTCCGCGGCGAAGGAGGGCCGTCCGCATGGCCGGATCCCGTTCGGCTTCGCCCGGGACTACGAGATGATCGACGGCCGTCAGCGGTGCGTCCGCCAGTATCCGGACCCGGCAAACGGGAAGCTGATCGCCGAGCTGTTCGTGCGCGCCGCCGGAGTGGCAGACAACCGGATGGGCGATGAGCGGGTACCGCTCCTGTTCGTGCGGGACACCGGCGAGGATGCACTTTCGGAGACGATTCACGCGATCGCCAAGCAGTGGGAGGCGCGCGGGGACTGGATCCCGGAAAAGGTCGTGAATGGTGAGGTGATCCCGTCGCGGCCGTACAGTCCGCAGCACCTGCGGGCGTTCCTCGTTCGCCACGTGTACGCGGGCCTGCGCAAGTTCAACGGCCAGATCCTCCCGGAGTGGGAGGGGATGACACCACTCGTCGCGCGCGAGCTGTTCGATCTGGTCCAGGACATCCTGGCCGACCCGTCCAGGAAGACGTACCAGGGCGGCGGGATCCGGTGGGTCTTGTCCACGACGATACGTGCCGACAAGTGCGGCGGTCCGATGGTCGTCGGAAAGCGGAAGGGGAAACAAGGTTACGAGTGCCAGCTCGACGGCTGCTGCTGGGTGCCCATGGAGGAGACGGACCACCTCATCATCGGCGAGCTGGACCGCTTCGATCCAGTTACGGGCGAGCGGCTACCGCCGAAGCTGGGGGTGATCCTGGCGTGGCTGGCGAACCCGGACCGGCACGCCGCTCTGCGGCACCGTCCAGAAGACGACCGTCAGCTGAAGACGCTCCGCGCCGAACTGGACGTGCTCAACCGAGAGCTGAAGTTGCTGAAGGACGCGCCGAAGCCGACGACGGCACTGGCCAGGATCGAACGCACCAAGGACATCGAGGAGTACGAGAAGAGCATCGCCGAGGCGGAAGCAAAGCTGAGGCGCGCGACGACGCCGGCACCGCTCGCCCGGCTGTTGCCGGATGAGCCCATCACCGATGTGGTGCGCTGGTGGCAGCAGACGGGCGTCGAGAAGCAGCGGGCCATCGCCGCAACGCTTCTGACGCCCAAACTGCTAGGCGAGGTGCGCATCATGCCGTCGCCCGTCAAGAGGAATGCTGTCCCGGTGGCCGAGCGGCTCGCCTGGCACCGTGGGGACCCATCAACGGCATCCGAAGCACACGCTCAGGACGATTAACGGGCGGACTTGACGTTCGGGGAGAGGTCGCTCCTGCCAGACGGTGTGGTGGGCCGCGTGGTCGGCTCCTGCCTGTGTGTGGAGCCCGGCGGTCCGGGGGGTGGGGGTGTGGCTCGGCTCGGCGGCTGCGTAGCGGGCCGCTGGGTGTGGCCCGGCGGCACGGTCTGCTTGCCGCCCCGGCCCTGCGACTTGGCAGCGCGCTGGTGGGCCGGCTTGGCGGTCAGCACCAGTGATTCGGGCACGGCTGGCGGAGTAGTCAGGCTCTCGCTGGTGCTGGGCTGCGTCGGGCTCGCCGGCGGGGCCGTCCTGCCCGGCGCTGACTGCGGCGCGTAGGCGGGAGATGAGACGGCCGGCGGAGCCGATGGCGGCGTCTGCTGGTCGGCGTCGGCCGCCCACGGCTGCACCGTAACCAAGGTGACGGTCGCGGTGGTGACCAGGGTTCCTGTTACTGCTGCGGCGACATGGCTGCGGTGTTGGCGGATGGCTTCACGTGCGGCCGTGCCGATGGTCACCAGCGCGGCGGTCACGGCGCCGCCGGAGTACAGCCGCAGATGTCTTCTGTGCCGGACGGGCCCAAGCCGGGTTGGTAAGACCGCGATGGTGGGCGAAAGTTCGGGATCGTGACCGTTGGCGACAGCTGCCTGCTGAGGCGGTCCGTCTCCGTCTCGGTCTTCGATCTCGTCGTCTTCGGTTATCAGTTGTCTGAGAAATGTCACTCGGGCTCGCTGGGCGCGCATCTGCCTGTCGACCCAGGTGATCTGCCGCCTGAGTTCGGCCAACTCGCCGAACAGGCGCCGCAAGAACAGACCGCCACAGATTGTGATGACGCCGAGCACACCCGCGACGATGACCACAGTCATGCCGTTCCCCTGTCGCGTGCGCGTCGGTCACCCGCACAATTGTTCGTTCCTGTACGGGAGATGCATCCTGCGCACAGAGTGACGTGGCTGTCACGCATATTCCAGAGGAACGTGACTGAACCGTTATACAGCTTTGCCCTGAGGAACTACCCAGTGCGGCGCGGGTGTTGCGGGCCGGACGCCCTCCGGGCCCGCTGCTTCATGACCGCCTCATAGTCGGCCGCCATCTCGCGCAGCACGGCCGCCCTGTCCTCGGGGTCCACGTCCTCCAGAGCGGCATCGATCATGCGGCGTACGTGTGAAGGGGCCGACCGCAGCACGTCCGGCATGGCCGGCGCCTGCTGCGCCTCCTGGCGCTCCATCTCCTTCAGGATGGCGGCCGCATCTGAATGGTGATCCTGGAGGCGCTCCGACGTGATCCCGACAGTGCGCGCCATCGCCGCCACCGTGGACGCCTTGCCCGGCACCGGCTTGCGCTTCTCCCCGCTCCCTCGGTAGCCGGCCTCGATCTGCCGCCAGCTGGACCCCGAGAAGCGGAACGGCATGTTCGCCGCCGCGGTCTCCGGACTCCAGCCCTTGGCCTCGCGGGCGACGCGGATGAGTGTGCCGTAGCCCGGCGGGCTGAGGTCCTGGTCAGCCATGCTTGCTCCCCCTCGTGGTCACTCGTACTTTCTCGAACTTTATTGAAGATCACCAGGTCACGCGAGGGCGTGCACGACTCTTTCACATGCAGTAGTTGGTTTCAGGACTTGCCACTTGTGAAAAGTGGTGGTGAGTCGTACAGTCGTCCACATGAACGAAGACCCAAGAGCCTTCCGCCGTCGGCGGATCGAGGCCGGTCTCAGCCAGACCGACCTCGCCAAGCAGGCCGGGGTCGCGCCGAGTCACATCTCGGACGTCGAGAACGGGCGCGCCGGGTTTTCCCCCAAGAACCTCAAGGCGATCGCTGATGCCCTCGGCTGCACGATCCGTGACCTGCTGCTTCCCGAGGACGACCAGACCGCCGCCAAGACCGCGAAGGTCGGAGTCTGATGCGCGCCCGCATCGACGCTGTGTGCCGGTGGGTCTGCAACTGCGGCCACCGCAACCCGATTTGGCGCGCCCAGTGCCGTTCCTGCGGCGCCGACCGCGAGTTCAGGGCAGGTGCGTCATGAGCCGCGAGATCGTCCTGACCATCCAGCCCGGCGAGTCCGTCGAGGCCTTCATCAGCCGGATCGCGGACACCGCGCCCGAGCCGCCGACGCGCCTCCTGGACCGCGTCCGCACTCTGCTCGCCGTCGACGCGTCGACGGTCACGCCGCTGCGCACGGCACCGCTGCGAACCGCCCGCACCGCCGCCTGAACGCACTGAGGGCCCGCCGGCCTGCACCCGACGAGCCCTCGGCCCACCAGCCCATCACCTTGAGAGAACCGAGGTGGACCCGATGCAAACCAGCATCGCACACACCGATCTGCTCGGCCCCCAGCCGACCTACGTCCCCCCGCTCGACATCGCCCGCGCCCTGGCCCGTCACGCGCTCGACCGGGCGAACGCCTTGGACCTGACAGTCGCCGACTCCTTCGCCATCGCCCGCGAGTTCGGCGGTGTCTGCGAGTCCCTGCGCCAGGTGCTGGACGCGCTCGACGTCGAGGACGGCGATCCCCGTGCCTGAGCCGCTCACCGACGACTACCTGCGCACGACGCAGCAGATCATCGCTGCCGTCCCGGCAGGCCCCTGGGAGCCGACCCCCAACGACCACGGCGCGCCGGACGGCGTCGGCCCGATCTCCTTCCTGGAGACCGGCTCCGACGAGTACCAGATGCCGATCGTCCAGTTCGTCGGCCACGCCCGCGAGGCACTGCCCCGGTACGTCGGCGAGGTGTCCCGGCAGCGCGACCAGATCCGCGCCCTGGAGCGGCGCGTGCGCCAGCTGGAGCAGGCTGGAGGCGGTGAGCGCCATGTCCGCTGACCTGACCTTCCCGTGGGCCCGCGAGTACGACGCCGACCAGCTCGCAGCGTTCATCGAAGACCTCTGGGGTGCTGCCTCCGGCGACAACGACCTCGCCACTCTCGACGCGATCGAAAAGGTCATCGCGGAACACGCCCCAGACCCGGTGCAGTGCCCGCTGACCGAGCGCGAACTGGACATCCTCACCGAACTGGCCAGCGGGGAGACCAAGGAGAGCGCGGGCCGCAAGCTGGGCCTCTCCACCGAGACGGTGCGCGCCCGCTGCCAGCAGATTTACGCGCGGCTCGGCGCCAAGAACATCGCCCATGCGGCGGCCATCGCAGAACGCCACGGCTGGCTCGCCGGTCTGCGTATGCCCGTGCCGGTCGAGGAGCCACCGGTGCGGCTGGGGCGTGCCTGGGCCCGAAGGCACCAGCAGCACGCGGCCGCCCTGCGACGGCTCCCCGGAAGCCAGCTCCCGATCGGGCCTTACACGTCGCACAACGGTGCCCGCAACGCAGCCCGGTGCATCCGTCGGGGCGTGTACCAGCCGTTCGAGCCCGCCGGGTCCTTCGACGCAGAGCCAGTCCGTGCCAATGGCGGCTGGATCGTCCTCGCCCGCTTCATCGGCACACCCACCACCACTACCGAAAGGCAAGCGTCATGAGCGCCCACACGCTCGACTACCGGGGCACCGTCGTGCCGGACCGGCCGGAGTCGCAGGAGGTGCTGACGCGCCTGGCCGTACTCGCCGAGCGGTACCGCGTCGGTTCCCGCGTCGTCCACGCTTGCGGCCGGCAGGGCACCGTCGCCCTTGACCAGCCGGAACACGTGCCCGGCCTCTTCGACGGCCAGCCGAGCACTGTCTGCCTGGCAGGCGAGTGGCAAGAGCCGATGGTGTTCGCGCACTGGCAGAACGAGTCCGACCTGACCTGGGGCGTCTGGGTGCCGGTGGCCAAGATCCGGCGCGGCTCCGCTCCGGCGACCAACCGGCCCGGCAACAGGGCCCTGATCGGTGGCCGTCGATGAGGTACGCGATGATCGCCGCCGACGGCGAACTCACCCACCACGACGACGAGCCGGACTGGGGGCTGCTCCTCGGCCCCGAGGTCAAGGCGCGCGTCCAACTGCCTGGGCTGGCTGTGACCGGCTGGGCCAACGACATCGGCCTGCTCTACCCCGACCGGTACCCGCGCAACATCGTCGGCTCGTGCGTGCTCGCCGCGCTCGGCGCGTCGATCCAGCCGTACGCCGGGGCCGTCGTCTTCACCGGCTGGAACCCGGACAACACCCCGCTCGGCCTGCTGGAGATCTGTTCCCTGCCGAAGCCCGTGACCGCGCTCGACACCGTGCACGGCGACGTCCTCAAGGCGCTCGCCGGGCAGACACCGCGCGACTTCTCACCCAGCTGGGCCGAGTCGATGCGCGAGATCGCCGACCACGTCCGGACCGGGCCCACCCCCAGCCTCACCGTGCGGATGGTGAGGCTGCCATGAAGACCACCCGCCCGGAGTTCACGTCATCCGCCGCCGCCGACACGAACACGGCCGCCGTGGAAGCGAAGGCAGGGGAGGGGCACATCCGTACCTCTGCCCCAGGGACCCCGCCTGCTCCGGGCGGGTCCCCGACCACCCGCTCAGCGTCAACGTCACCCGCCGCTGGCCCGCGCGACACAGCGGCGGGAGCGAAGGCGGGCGAGGGGCTGCCCTGTGCCTGTACCCCGAAGAACCCGCCTGCGCTGAGCGGGCCCCCGGCCGGGCGGGAGGCGACGATCCGTGTCTCCCGCCCGGTCACCCCCACCGCACGCCTCCTGCTGCCTGCCGGAGCACCAGTGGAGGACTGGCACGCTGCGCGCGGGCGGGGCGTGGGTGGGTCCGACGTCGCCGCCATCCTCGGCATGGACCCGCACCGCGGACCGCTGCACGTGTGGCTGGAGAAGACCGGTCAGGCACCCGAACGGCGCGACGCCCGGCTGGAGCGGGCGGCCCGGCGCGGACATCGACTCGAAGGCCTCACCGCCGAGTTCTTCGCCGAAGAGTCCGGCCTGACCGTCCTCGACTCGCCCGGCACCCTCCAGCACATCGACCACCCGCACTGGATCGCCAACCCCGACCGGCTCACCGCCGCCTCCGACGACCAGGCCCACGACGAACTGGGCGTCCTGGAGTGCAAATCCCGCACCTGGCGTTCCGCCCGCACCGAGGGCTGGCACGGCGACCAAGCACCCGACCGGCCCGCCATCCAAGCCCACTGGTACCTGACCGTCACCGGCTACCGGCACGCGCACGTCGCCGGGCTCATCGATGACGACCTGGAGTGGTGGCGGCTGGAGCGCGATGACGAACTGTGCAGCCTGCTCGCCGACGCCGTCGACCAGTTCTGGCACGACCACGTCCTCGCCGGCCTCCCGCCGAAGCCCGACGGCTCGCAGGCCACCGCCGATCTCCTGTCCCGGCTGTGGAACGCCCGCGAGGAAGCCACCGTCGAAGTCGACCCGGTGGAGACGATGCTGCTGAAGCAGCGCCGCCGCGAACTGAAGGAACAGCTCGCCGAGCTGGGTGACGAACTCACCGAGGTCGAGAACCAGATGCGGGCCAACGCCGGGAACGCCGAGGTCGCCACGATCGGCGCCCGCCCGGCCTACACCTGGCGGCAGAACGGCCAGTTTGCGCACGCCCGCTTCCGCGAGGCCGAACCGCAGCTGGCCGCCGACTACACCCACCTGGTCCCGGCCATCGACACCGAACGCCTCGCCACCGACCGCCCCGAGATCTACCGCAAGTTCAGGGCCCGCGTGCTGCGCGTGCCCTCGGAAGGATGACCATGTCCGAGTTGAAGGACCGCGTGAAGGCAGCAACCGGCGCCGACGAACAGCCGCCGGAACAGGCGCCGATCACCGATCTCGCCATCACCGACACCGCGCGCCAGTGGCTCCAGCGCCGCCAGACCTACTTCACGGACGCGCTCCCGCGACATGTCGACAAGGCACACTTCACAGCCGTTGCGCTCTCCGCCATGGAGAAGCTGAAGGACTGCACGCCCGCAAGCATCAACACCGCGCTGCTTGCCTGTGCCCGGTTCGGTCTGGAGCCGGACGGCCGTCAGGCCGCGATCGTTCCGTACAAGGGCGTCGCGACCTTCCAGCCGATGTACGAGGGCTACATCGAGCTGATGTACCGGCACCCGAGGGTCGACTCCGTTCACTTCGGGTGGATCCGGGAGAAGGACCAGTGGGACTACACGCCTACTGAACCGAGCCCCCGAGACTTCTTCCACAAGCCCCGCGTCGACCTGTCGGAGGAAGACCGCGGGCCGGTCATCCTCGCCTACGCCTTCGCGTGGATCGACGGCCGCCGCTCTCAGGTGATCATCCTCAACCGGGACCAGGCCACGAAGATCCGCGACAAATACTCGAAGGCCTACAAGAAGGCCGAGCGCGAGGGCACCAAGGACAGCCCCTGGCATACCGACTTCGACGCCATGTGGGCCAAGTCGGGCGTGCTCCGCCTCCGCAAAGTTGTGCCCACGTCGACCGAACTCGCCGAGCTGATCCAGACCGACGACGACCTCGACGACACCCAGGCCGCCCCGCCCGTCATCCGGGGCACCGTCATCGCCCGTGAGGACCAGACCGACAGCAGCGCCAGCGAGCAGCCGTCGGCGGCATGGCCGAAGACCGCCCAGCCCGGGTCCGGCGCCCAGGACAGCCCCGAGGCCGGTGACGAACTGTGAGCCACGACGAACGCGAAGAGATCATCGCTCAGCTGCGCGCAGCGGGAACGACGGCCATGGTCGCTGAGGAGTGGACGCCCGAGCGGGCCCTGAGCGTGCTGCGCGAGAACCGGCGCCGCTACGCCAACACCCGCGAGGGCATGGCCGTGAACAGCTGGGGTGCGGGCTTCGCCGAGGACGTCACGCAGCAGACCGGTCTCGCCCCGGCCGACATCTCCGCCGTCCTGCTGTACGCGTCCTCGTGGCTCGGCGGCCTCGCGGCCGTGAACAACCTGCCCGCGGTCGCCATCACCAACGTCATGGGGGCCGCCGCCGACGAACTGCACCAACAGGCGAACGGCTGTGAGCAGCCGTGACCGACGCCCGACGCGAAGCCGTCATCCGCGAACTCGCCCGGCGAGGCAGGCGAGCGTTCACCGCCGAGCAGTACACCCGGCAGGGCATGCTCGACGCGGTCAGGGAGAACCGGCGCCGCAACGCCAGTGACCCGCACGTGCATTTTGTGGGCGACGCCGCCCGGCACCTCGCCCAGGAGATCGCCAACGTCGTCGACCTGCCTCCGGCTGACATCGCCACCGTGCTCCTGGCCGCCGGAGGAGCCGGCGGGGTCATGGCCGAGCTGCACCACCTGCACGGCACCACCCTGGCCGGGATGTTCCAGACGGCCGCCGACGAGCTGGACCAGCAGGCGGCGGGTGGCGAGTCGTGACCAGCCCTGCCTTCCACATCACCGTGCACGGCACGCCGGGCCCGCAGGGCTCCAAGACTCGGAACGCTGCCGGTGCACTGTACGAGTCGTCGGCCAAGGTGAAGCCGTGGCGGGAGGCCGTGAAGTCGGCCGCGCTCGATGCCCTCGCCCACGACGAGACGTGGCAGCCGCTCCGCGAGGCGGTCCGGCTGGAGGTCGTGTTCACGCTGCCCCGGCCGAAGCACCATTTCGGTACCGGCCGCAACGCGGGCGTGGCGAAGCCGTCCGCTCCGCAGTTCCCGGTCGGCAAGCCGGACACGGACAAGTTGCTCCGCTCGACCCAGGACGCCTTGAAGGACGCGGGCGTGCTCCTGGACGACAGCGTCGTCACCGACACGGTCGCCGCCAAGCGATACGTACTCACCGCCGCCGACACCCTCTCGCATCCCGGCGCCGTCATTCGGGTCTGGCGCCTGAGCAAGCCCAAGGAGTCCGAGTCGTGACCCAGTTGAAGTTCGACGCAAAGGTGTCGGCGAGCGCGCAGGAGGCTCTGGAGTCGCACGTGCGGCCGGTGTACGACCAGCCCGGCGCCCGACGACTGTTCCTCGGCGAGTTCGCGCACATCGAGCGCACAGAGCCCGCGCCGGGCACGGAGAAGGAAGCCTCCGTCAAGGTGCGCATCACGCACCTGGAGCTGCCGAACCGGGAGCAGGAAGACGCCGTGCGCGATGCGCTGCGGTTCCTCCACCTCCAGCGCACCGCGCACGGCACCTTCGACGACGATGGCCAGCTCGAACTCGCCGACTCCACGCTCCGGCTGACCGGCGGAATGCTCGCCTTCATCGAGACCGCCCGGCTGCGGGCGGGCCTGGTGCACTGGCGGGAGTACGCGCAGCGGCTGATGCGCGGCCCCGACCTCACGGTCACTGAGATGCGCCACGAGATGCAGGCCCTCGCCGACGGCCTCACCGCCCTGCTGAACACCGCCCGCGACCACGACGGCGAGGACTGAGCCATGCCCACATTCCTCGCTGGTCTTGGCCTCGGCGGCATCTCGGGCGGCGTCACGTACGGACTCACCGCCGACGGCCACCTCGCCGCCCTGGCGGGCGTCATCGCAGCTGCCCTCACCTGGTGCGGCGTCGCCACCCTGCTGATCTTCGACGACTGACCTGTCCCTGCCCGCTTCCCATCGCGCCTGAGAGGAGGTGATCCCCATGCCTCAACGCGTTCGTGTCCCGCTGCGCGTCGTCGTCGGCTTCTACAGCGACGCCGCTGTGTCCGTGTACACGAAGGTCGCCGCCCTGGAGCGGCGCGAGACCGGATGCGAGGCCGGGGTCGCCTACCTTGCGGCGTTGCTCGGCATATCCCGGTCGACCGTCGAGCGGGCCCTGACCGAGCTGATGCGCCCGGCCCCGGATGACGACGTGTCCGAGGTCACCAGCTACCGGCGCACGCTGCCTGGCGGTACCGGCACGACGGCCGTGCGGCGCGTGCGCGTCGTCGGCCGGGCCGAGCACGGCGCATGGGTGCCGACCCGTGCCGCCGAAGCCCTCAGCCCCCGCCAGTTGCGGGCGTACGCCGCCCTCAGCTACGCCACGGCGACTGGTCACCGGATCACCCTCGCCGACCTGGGCAGGGTGCTGCGGCACCGGTCCGGGAAGAAGGCCGGCCAGCCCCTCGACCCTCGCTCCGTGCGCCGCATCCTCCGGGCCCTCGAAGACCTGGGCTGGATCAGTGTGGATCGGCGCGCCGGATACCGCGGCCGTCACGTCTACACGGTGCACGACGAGCCGGTGCAGGCGGCCCTGACTGCGGATCTTGATGAGGGATCTGGTGGGGATCTTGGCGATGGGTCCCTCGCGTCTAAGGAACACCACCTGACTGACTCACCTGACGATCCGCCCCCCGCCGCTTCTCCTATCCGCCGTAGGCGAGAGCAGGTAGTAGCGCGAGGGCCTGTGGAAAGCCCGCCGCTGCCCGCCGCGTTCCGGCGCCCGTACTCGGGGCCGCAGCTGAGTCTCGCTCCGCGGATTTGGCGAGTCCTCGAACCGGTCAAGCTGCTGCTGCCGGGCCTGTCGCCGTACGTGGTCCGCGAGTTGGCCCGGGAGATCGGCCGCCAGCTCGATGAGGGCCTGGAGCCGGAACGGATCCGCACGCGGCTGGAGTTCCGCTACGCCTCGACCGAGACCATCCGGGACGCGGGACGGTGGCTGCTCGGCGCAGCCGTCGTACGGCGCGGCTGCGAGCTCCCCGCCTGCGAGTCCGGGCGGATCTGGCGCACCGGCGCGCCCTGCGAGGTGTGCGCCGAGCTGCGCGCGGCCGACGGGCAGAGACCGCCTGGCAGGCCGCCCGGCCCCCGACGCCCCGTGTACCCGCGGCCGCCAGGCCGCTGGCACGAGTGCGAGTCCTGCCACGCCCCGTCCCGCGAGCCGTTCGCCGACGGCCTGTGCCGTCCCTGTCGCCCGCCCGCCGACCTGCTGAGGAGCCTGCGATGACCGAAGTGCCGCAGTCAGCTACGCCGCAGCTGCTCGCGCTCGCCGCCGCCGCCCGGCCGGACTGGTCCCCGGACCAGCTCCGCGACGTCCTCGCTCAGGCCCGCACCGAAGGCATGGCCTGGAGTCGCGTCCTGGTCCTGGTCGCCCAGCTGATCGCCGACCCCAACGCCGAGCCGCCGGACCTACTCGCCGAACTACCGGAGCCGTGGCGCTACCGCCGGCGGCCGCCCGGACCTGAGACCGCACACCGTGGCGCCGCCGCCGTGCGTGCGGCCCTCAACACCCACACCGACAGCACCACTTGATCCGAGAGGAGACGGCGATGACCGCAACGACGCACATCGCCGCACCACATGGCGCAGCACAGCCCCGACCGCTGACCGGCCTGCGCACCTGGTGGGCCGGCTTCACCCTCAAGCACTCCCGCCGCGTCCAGGCGGCCATGTTCCAGCGGCTGCACGACAGCCTGCCCCTGGACGACCCCGACCGGTACGCCCTGGAGTCCCCGGCCCTCGAGCGTGCGCTCCAGCAGCTGGCCGCCGAGCACCCGACCGCGGTCACTTCGGCCGACGGCGGCCCGGCCGCCCGCGAGAAGGACCGCGAGCAGCTGCTCCTCGCCACGTGCGACGCCTGGTTCCGCGACGTCCACGGGCCCGAGCACCGCTGGTCGCCGCGAACCATCGCCAGCTACGAGCGGCTCCAGGCTGACGTCCGCGCCTGCTTCCACCCGGACGGGGGCACGGCGTGACCACCGAGACCGCACCCGAGTACATCGCCAACAAGCGGACGCGGCGGGCCCTGCGGGACAACCTGTGGCGCATCACCGGCCGGAACATCGCCGAGGTCCGCATCACGCGCGTGCGCTGGGACGACGGCCTGCGCTGGTGCGCTCTCGCCCTCACCGTCGATCCCCAGCCGCCGTTCGGCCACCGCGAAGTGCCGCTCCCCGACGGCAGTCAGCACCGGGAGATCGCGCTGCTGCTGCGAGACGCGTTCCCGCACGCCAACTGGGCCCGCGCCCAGGACTACGACGTCGAGACCGGGGCTCTGCGCGAGCACGTCACGCCGATGCCCGAGTGCCTGCGGGGTGACGAGCAGTGAGCCAGACCAAGCCCCGGCCGCGCGCCGACCACCAGCACGCCGCCCAGCAGGCCCGGGAGATGCCCGGGCAATGGGTCCTCGCCGGCACCTACGCCAGCGGCGCGAGCGCCACCTCAGCCGCGCTCCAGGTCCGCACCGGCGAGCGTCTGGCCGCCTACCGGCCGGCGGGCGCCTTCCGGGCGCGCATGGAGGTCACGCAGGACGGCGCTGACTTGTGGGTCTGCTACGTCGCCCCGAGCGAACAGCACACGCGCGACTTTCGGGCGTCGCTCGCCGCCCGCATGACCGAGTCCCTCGACGACTTCTCCCACCGCCTCGACGCGGCCTGCGACACACCCCGGAGGTCCTGATGCTGGACGCCTTCAAGCGCACGGAGACCGCGAATGAGCGACGGCTGAAAGCGGAGAACCGCGATCTCCGCAACCAGCTCGCCGCCCTCGCTGAGCGTCTCGCCGACCTCCAGGCCGCGAACGAGGGTCACTACCGGGCTCAGTACGACGCCGCAGGAGGGCCCCGTTTCGACCGCAGGCAGACATTCCCTTCCCAGCCCAAGCCTGCTCCGGCTGGCTGGGGTCTGAAGGGCGGCGAACAGTGATCGCGTACGTGTTCCTCGGCGTTTTCGGGCTCGCTGTGGGCCTGGTGGCCGTCGCCGTTCGCTACGGGGAAGGGCCGGTGGACGCTGCCCGCCGGGCCGACGACGCCAGCGTGCTTCCTGACCACGTGCAGGAGTTCGTCGACGCCACCCCCACCGCCTGGCGCGCCAGCGCCTGACCCCATGACACCGCCCGCCGCCGCGGATGACACCCGGCCCCGGCGGCGGGCGGCACCACCACCGCCAGGAGGCCGTTCATGGTCTGCCCCTTCTGCAAGCGGGCCTATCCCTGCATCTGCCCGCCTCACATCACACCGTCCAGGAGCACCTCGTGAAGAAGCCCACACCGATCAAGAACCGCCTCAACACCACCTTGCTGATCGAGCACGTGGCCGCGGACCTCGGCACCACCCCGGCCGCCGTCCGCGACACGGTGATGGCCACCTTCGGCGTCATCGCCCGCGCCAATGCCTCCGGCCACGACGTGGCGATCACCAACTTCGTCACGTTCATCTCGCACCGCGTCAAGCGGACCAAGCGCCGTAACCCGCAGACCGGCGAGATGTTCACCGCGCCCGCCCACCAGGCCGTCCGGCTCCGCGTCTCCGATCACCTCGCCGACGCCGTCCGACGCCGCGACCGCAACGTCACCATCCACAAGGCCCCCAAGGGCAGCCGGAAGCCCGCGGAGTGAGCCATGAACTACACCGGTTCCGTCCCCGACACCGTGACCCGCCACCTCGACTGGATGGCCCGCATGGCCTGCCGCGCCGAGGACCCCAATCTGTTCTCCGACAAGCAGCACGAGCACCAGGCGCGCATCATCTGCGCCGTGCGCTGCCCGGTGCGCGCCCAGTGCCTCGCCAACGTCAAGCGTCTGGAGCGCGGCGACGCAGAGATCCGCCGGGACGGCGTCGTCGCCGGGCTCACCGCGCACGAGCGGTGGCGCCTCGACGCCGACGCCCCCGGCCACGACCCGAGCAAGCCGGTGCTCGTCTTCACCGGCGCCCCTCCGAGGTGCGGCACGTACAACGCGCTGCTGAGGCACCTGTGGCTGGGCGAGCGTATGGACCCGGAGTGCTGGAGCGGGGAGGTGCGGCGTGATCGCCTCAACCGGGTCACCGGGGCGGCGGAGCAGAATACCGAGATGGCGAGGGTCTCATGAAGGTCCGCGCCGACGTCGCCGAACTGCTGCAGGACGGCCTGTCCAACGCCGAGATCTCCCGGCGGCTCGGCATCCACCCCGGCAAGGTGGGCGAGGCTCGCCGCGCCCTTCGTCTGCCCGACTACCGGGACATGAAGGTCGGGCCGATCGCCGGACAGAGCCACCGCGATCACGGCACCCGCGCCAAGTACGTGGTGGAGAAGTGCCGGTGCAAGCCGTGCCGGGAGGCCAACCGGCTGGAACACGGGAATTCGTCCAGGCTCCAGGCGTACGGCCGTTGGCAGCCATACGTGGACGCCGGACCAGCCCGCGAGCACGTGAAGGCCTTGCAGGCCTACGGGCTCGGCTGGAAACGCATCGCCCACCTGGCCGACGTGCCCACTGGCGCAGTGGCCAAGCTGCTCTACGGGGACTCGCGGCGCGGCATGGCTCCGTCCATGCGGGTGCGGCCGGAGACCGAGGCCAAGCTCCTCGCAGTGAAGCCAACCCCAGGGAACCTGGGCGGCCACACCACCACCGAAGGCACCGGCACGGGCCGCCGCCTACAGGCCCTCATCGCGGGCGGCTGGCCGCAGGCACAGCTCGCGCGGCGCCTGGCCATGGAGCCGAGCAACTTCGGGTTGACGCTGCACTCGGAACGCGTGCTCATGTCCACGGCCCGCGCCGTGAGCCAGCTCTACGACGAACTGTGGAACGCGGACCCGCTGAACCACGGCGTCAGCCTGCAAGCCGTCTCCCGCGCCCGTAACCAGGCTCGCGCTAAGCAGTGGGCGCCGGTCGGCGCATGGGACGAGGACACCATCGACGACCCGATCGCCAAGCCGGACTGGACGGGCCAGTGCGGCACACCCGAGGGGTACTTCGCACACCGCCGCCACCGGCTCCTGCCCGCCTGCCAGCCCTGCAAGGACGCGCACACGGCCGTGGGCCTGGCACGCAAAGCGGGGGCGGCGTGACCCAGCCGGCCCTGTTCGCCTGCCCGTACGGCAGCTGTGACGCCTACGGCTACTGCCTCTGCGCCGAGGAAGAGCCACCCGACGAGGCCGCCCTCGAGCAGCTCGACGACATCGCCGACGGCCGCGCGCTCATCCTGCGCGGCCGGATCCGCGACATCGAGACCCTCCCGCCCATCGACACCTTCGACCCCACCCAGGAAACCTGATGTCCACCCTCACCGTCATCGCGATCGCCGTGGCCTTGGCCGCCGTCGTCGGCCTCTGCCTCGGCCTGCCCGACTGCTGGTTCTGCGCCCTGCTCGCCCTCGCCTGTCTCCTGGGCGGCGCCGACGCGGTCTACCGCGGCCTCACCCTGTGGGCCTTCGCCTTCCTCCTGTCCGGCGCGATGCTCGCCGGCGCCTCCGTGCACGCCGTCTACACCGCCAGCCGATCCCGGAGGCGGCAGTGACCCCTGGTCAGGTGCTCATCGTCTCTGCTCTCGGAGGCCTGGGCGCCGTACTCGGCCTGTTCGGCTTCGCACTCATCGCGCTCGCCCTGTTCGCCGCGGCCACTCGGCTCCTCGAGGCATGCGATGCCCACCGCGAGCGGCGCCGGGCCCTGAAAGACGGCCGCCGCCGGCTCGACAGCTTCACCACGATCGACGACCTGAAGGACTGACCGATGCCTCATTCCATACCTCGCCTGTTCGTCCTGCGCCGCGACCGGGACATCACTGGCGTCTCCGGCGCGGGCGACGTCGCCGACGGCGTCCAGTGGGCGGACGGCACGGTCGTACTCCGTTGGCGGGAGCGGCCGTCCACCGCCGTCTGGGACAGCCTCGAACTGATGCTGTCGGTGCACGGCCACGACGGCGCCACCCGCGTCGTGTGGGCCGACGACAGCCGCGCCCAGTCCGCTGCTGACCGGGCCTACAAGCTGGCGGAGCGCTGGCAGGCGGCGCACGGGGCGGCGATGTTCCTCGTACGGACCGCCGGCGCCGAGTTGCGCGACGTCCTCGAGGAGGACCAGGCCGACGGCCGGGGGCTTGCTGCCGTCGAGTGCTCTGCTCAGTACAACGGCGGCTTCGAGTTCGGCGTACGCCAGTGCATTCGGGCCGCGCAGCACTGCGGGGACCACATCGATGAGAACGGCTTCCACTGGTCCGACACCGTGGCCGTGTACCCCGTCGACGACTCCCAGGCTCCGCCCAACCAGGGCCCGTTGAGCGGCATCGAGGTGCGGCACCCGTGCCCGTACTGCGAGGGCTGCCCGCTCGTCCCACGGCACCTCATGGACGACCACGTCCGCGAGCAGCACCCCGAGGTGCGCGTGGGCGGCCCCGGCATCCCGGTGCCTCCGACCGACTCGGAGGGCGCCGGCCTCACCCCGCGACAGCGCGCCTACAAGGCCGTCAGCGAGCACATGTTGACCCTCGGCTACGCCTCGCTGGCCACCCGGTCACACATCTGGCGCGCGGTGAACCGTGCCCTCGACGCCGCCGGGCACCCCGCCGATCCCGCAGCCCAGTGCTGACTCCCGCACGAGATGGAGGCCTGACATTGATCTGCTCCGACTGCGCTGAGGCCGCAGACCAGCAGGCTGGCCCCGAAGCCCACTGCGACGCCGACGGCGGCCCGGGCGCCCCGTGCGACTGCCAGCACCGCACGGGGCGTTACAAACAGACGAGCGTCGTCATCCACATCGACGCATCGCGCGCTGTCGCGACCCTCCGCCGTACCGGGAGGCGGTGACCATGGCACGCCGTATCAAGGCCGCCGACGTCGATCGTCTCCTCATCGACCAGGGCCACGAGTTCAGCGAGTTCGAGGCAGGGGAGTGGGACCCCGGCTTCCGCGTCGCCCAGGCCGGGCCGCGCCAGGTCAACGTCTTCTACGACGGGCCAGGGGAGGCCGACCAACTCGCCGCCGTCACCACCGGGTTGCGCGCCAAGGGCTACCACGTCGTGCCCACCCAGCAGGACCGCGGCGGCCGCCGGCGTCTGGAGGTGACCCGCCCATGAGCGAACGTCTCGTCATCGACTGCCACGAGCTGTGGGAGACGGTAGTGGGCCAGCCCGGTGGCCTGCGCGCCGTGCGCCGGTGGCTCCGCCTCAACGGCATCGACCCTCACGACGTGCCCCTGGACTCCGAGCTGGTCATCGAGGACAGCGCGTACGGGATGGTCATCCGCCACGAGGCCTATCTGACCACCGACGACGGCCACAAGTACATCGACCCCGACAACCCAGACCGGGCCGCCACCGACGACCGTACAGCTGTGCTGCGGGTCGCCCCGAAGCCGCAGTGGCTGAGGGCGACGGGTGGTGAGCGGTGACTACCACCAGCCTGGAAACCGAGTTGCGCACCGCTGCCGCCCGGCTGCGCGACGACCGCAACCTGAACGGCCACCGCGTCGACTCCGGCAGTCGTGAGCTGCTGGAGATGATCCGCATCCTGCTACGGCTGCGCGAGCCGCTCGCCCGATGGCTGGAAGAACAGGCGCAGTACGTCGCCGCCCGCGGCATGTACGACGTCCTGGCTGTCGACGTGGCCCGCGTCGTCAATGCGGTGACCGAGCCGGGGCGTGGGCAGGACGGACACATCGCGGACCGGCTCGGCTGACGAGCCATGACCGTCGCTGACCTGAGCGCGGACTGGCAGGAGCGCGCGGCCTGCGCAGGCAAGGACACGAACCTGTGGTTCTCCACGAACCCCACGCGGGCTCAGGAGATCTGCGGGGGATGCCACGTCCGGCCCGAGTGCCTGTACGACGCCCTTCAGACCGAGACGCCCCACACCGCGTACGGCGTCCGGGGCGGCCTCACCCGTACGGACCGGAAGTCACTCCCCGCCTTGCCCAGTGACAAGGCCGACGCCATCGCCATGCTCCGCGAGCTGCTACCGCTGCCCGAGGACGACACCGCACCAGACGAAGGGAACGACCAGCCCATGAGCGGTACCCAGACCGCCTCCACCCCGGCCGAAATGAAACCGCCCGCTTCGGCCACGGACCCCGAGAAGCTGCCCGTCGGCAAGCTCCTGAAGTGGGGCGCCGAGCACCCGGAGCCGGAGGTCCAGGACCAGGCTGCCCGTGTCGGCGCGGCCCTCGCCGGCCTGCGTAAGCGCTACGCCGCCGACCAGGAGCTGGCCGCCATCACCACGGAGGCCGAGCAGCTGGAGCAGCGCCTCGCCGAGCTGCGGTCCCGTAGGCAGGAGCTGGCTCCGGCCAAGTCGAAGAAGCGCCGTGCCACGCCCAGCTACGAGGCCGCCCCGGTGCGGGCCTGGGCCCGTGCGAACAACATCCCCTGCCCGCCGGTCGGCCGCGTCCCAAAGACCGTTGTCGAAGCCTGGGGGGCCGCGCACGAGAACAAGGAGATTCCCGATGCCTGACATGCCCTTCCTCGGCCCGAGCGCCGAGTCCAAGCCGTTCGACCTCGATGCCGCCAACAGCACCATCGGCACAGCGATCATGGGGATGCTCAAGCTGATGCTGCGCGAGCCCGGCTCGATGCCCGACCCGGCAGAGGCCAAGGCCGTCATGGAGAGCATGCGGCACGGCCTGATGGCCGGCTCACAGGCCTGTGTCGAGGTCACGCGCATACGCACCGAGCTGGCCGCCCTGCGCGACGAACACAGGCCCCAGCCACACGCCGACCCCGCCAAGCCCGGCGCGCTGTGCGCCGCGTGCTCCGTCCACGGCTCGATCGTCTCCTGGCCCTGCGCTACCTGGTCCGCCGCTGAGCGCATCCTGAACCACAGGAAGGCCTGACCAGTGGACGAACCCATCACGCAGCTGGCCGCAGCCGCAGCCGAGCACCACGAGGTCTTCCAGGCCTGGATCGGGGCCGGCTTCACCGAGCACCAGGCCCTGGAGCTGCTGAAGGCGCTCATCACAGCCAACGCCCGTGGGAGTGCGCAGTGATCAATGCGGACAGCGTCGTACTGACCTTCAAGCAGTACGCCCACCAGTTCATGGTCGACGAGGCGCTCTTCCTCGACCTCGACGTCTCAGTGCAGCGCACGATGTTCGACCAAGCCCTGTTCCAGATGCGCACCAAGATCCTTACCGACGAGCTGCCGCCCCACATGCTCGCCGAGCGGAAGCGGGTCACCTTCGAGGTGCCGGCCTCCACCTGGCAGATGTGGAAGAAGCGCCACGCCCACCGCTGGTACGCGCGGCGCCTCGTCGCGCGCTGGCCGGTCCGCTACGAGCCGGACCCGGACGGCCGCTACGGCGACGCCGTGTGCTCCTTCGTCCTGGAGCGCTTCCGCACGTACCCGCGTGCCCAGGTGCAGCTGCCGCGTGACCGGTTCGGCATGGAGGTCCTGGCACACGGCATCCGGGACCTCCGCTGGGACGTGATCGCGCGAGAGGACGGCCGGGCATGACCGACAACATGCGCGTTCCCGGCTACTGCCCGATGGGTTGTGGCCAGACGCTGGAGCGCCGCGGCACTGACGGAGTGATCGTGTGCCAGGCGACGTACTGCCCTCAGAAGTACGCCGTCCGGGATCTCCTGGCCGATCGTGAGACCGAGCACATAGTGCAGTTCCATGCCGATGGCTTCACGATCCGGCACCCGCTGCGCGAGCGACTCGGCGACGTTCTGATGCGATGCGATTTGCACTGGCACTGCGTGTCCCTTCCTGGGCCGCCGGAATCTCCCGGGCGCTACCGAGCCGTCGAGCGGGACGGTGACTGGTCGTTCCAGCGGCTCGACACGCAGGAGACGACCGATGCAGACGCTTGACGACCTGGTCGCCGACCTCCTGGACCGCTACACCGGCGACGAGCAGCACCCCGGCGACGGCGGCCCTGGCCTCATCCACCGCCTCGACACTCTCGGCCTGCGCACCAGGCAGCCGAGGGACGGCGGGCACGCCCCGCCGGGCTCCCGGCCGCCGACGTCGCTCGAGGCCGTGTCCTGGTCGCAGCGCATCAAGGTGGACGCCATCGGCCTGGATATGCGGCTTCGCGGCTCGGCACACACACAGCCTTGGCGCCGCGCGTTGAAGGCGATTCCGCCGGGCGCCGAGACCGCCGGCCGGGTGCCGGAGGTGACCAGCATCGTCGGCCGCTGGCACGGCACCGTGCTGACCGTGCTCGGCCTGCGGGGCCCGTCGGTGCACTTCCGGCATGCCCTCTGCCTGGCCTGCGGGGAGCGCACCGTGTACGGCCGCGCGGACGACGACCGGCCGCGGGCGTGGTGCATCAACGACGCGTGCACGGACGGCGACACCGGCGCACCCGCACGGTACGAGGGGGCCCGCCTGTACCTGCTGACGGAGTACCGCGCCTTGTAGGGGAGCCGACGGCAGGGGTCTGCTGATCACAAACAGGTGCTGGCGATCCGGGAGTTGTCAAAGAAAGTACGACTCAACCGTTGTGGTGAGTCGTACTTTCTCGTACTCTGGTTACAGAGGTCGGGGCCGCAACCCCCGGCGCAACTCCCTGAGGAGGTCGCCATGTCGGACACGCTCATCCGCTCACTGGACCTGATCGAGCCCGGCGACCTCGTGCTCTACCACGGCTCCATCGAGGAGCTGCACGGCCTGTGGCTGGCCATCCCGTGCACGTGCAGCCTCTGCCGCGCGATCGACCGGCTCGGCCTCCCCGAGACCCGGTTCGCGCTGGCCGACCCGTGGGGCGAGCTGCCCGGCCCCTTCCACGTCCGCAGCCAGTCCGTCACCCGCTCCGTCGCCTGCACCTGAAGGGAGGCCATCGTGAACGCTTCGCTGACCCGCAGGACCACGGTCGCCGAGTACCTCGTACGGCGCGGCCTCCCGGCCGACTGGCGCTTCGGCTCCCCGCTCGGACGCGTCGCCGCTGAGATCTACCGCCAGACCTACCGGCGCGAGCCGGGCAAGGCGTGGCGGTTCATCAACGGCCGCTTCCGCCGCGTCATGGCCTACCTGCCGTCCGAGACGCACGTCCTGACGGCCGCGTGGGACCGGTACGGCTGCACTGCCGGGAACCGGCGCCGCACCGTCCGTACCCACCGTGCCGCGCCGGGCTGGGTGTCCAGCATCGACGCGATGCGGTGGACGCCGAGCGGTGGCCCCATCCGGAGCCATCCGTAGATCACCGAGACCGGCGGCCGGGCCATCCCCCCAGCCCGGCCGTCACCCCAGGGCCGCGCCCCGCGCCACCACCCCACCCGGCGGGGCGCGGCTCGCACAACTCAACACCGAGGTGCTGTAGCTCAGTTGGCAGAGCAGGCTCACTTATAAGGGTCGTGTCGCAGGTTCGAGTCCTGTCAGCACTACGTGGAGAAGAAACTCAGCCCCAAGGCGCGAGGTGAGCTGACCGAGGCGATAGTCCTCGCGAAGCTGATCGAGTACGGCTACTCGGTCTCGATGCCGTTCGGCGACAACCGCCGCTACGACATGATCGTGGACGACGGCCGCCAGCTGCACCGCGTGCAGGTGAAGACGGCCCGCAATGGTCGCAACGCCGGAACCATCGAGTTCAACACGGTGAGCACCCACCCGCTGTCCGGCAAGAAGACGCGGTACGACGGCCAGATCGAGGCCTTCATCGCCTACCACCCCAAGAGTCACGCCTTCTTCTGGGTCCCCGTCGTCGACTGCCAGGGCAACTACCTGGCGTTCCGGACGGCTCCGGCGAAGAACAACCAGGTCTACGGCACGCGCCTGGCGGAGTTGTACCGCCTCCAGCCCGCGCCCTCCACAGACGACGCCCCTGAAAACCGGAGTTGACCATGCCCAAGACCACCTACCCCACGACGCCCGCCGAGGTGGCGGCCGCCGTCCTCGACGCGATCGAACGGCGCCGTGACGCCTTCCGCATGAACGAGTGGTTCTACCAGCCCCAGCACCGCGCGTTGCTGCCGTCCGACGAGCCCGACTGCGGCACCACGATGTGCATCGCCGGGTGGGCCGCCCACGTCACGGGCTGGACGCTCTACAACTCGCTCCACGCGATCAAGGACGGCGAGAGCCGCCTCATCGAAAGCGTCGCCACCGACGCGCTCGGCCTCGACTGCGAGACGAACGAGATCTTCTGGTGGCCCGGCGATGACGCCCTCTCCCGGCTCCGTGAGATCGCCGGACGCTGACCCCCTGACCGCTCGGCGGCTGGACACGCGACCGCGCCACGGCGCATCGACTCGCTTCCCGCCGCCGAGCCCCCACCGCCCTTCGGAGTACCCCATGACGACGCCCAGCCGGATCGCCTCGCAGGCCGGCGACCTCATCCGCCAGTTCAACCACGAGACGATCGCCACCGGCGACGGTTGGCAGTACCCGCCACACGCGTACGACGCGATCGGCTCCCTCGCCTACATGGTGCGCATGCTGCCGCAGGCCATCGAGCAGACCATGCGGCCCGTGGAGCGCACGCACGAGCACGGCCGCGTCACTGTCGACGGCGGCCGGGCCCCGGAGCAGGCCGTCGCCGAGCTGCGTGCGGCCGTGGGGGAGGCCGTCCACCTCGCTCGGCTCCTGTTCGCCGCAGCGGACCGCATGCACTCCGCCGCCTCCCCGCTGGGCCTGGACACCCGTGGCCTGCCCGAGTTCGACGACTGAGCTTCAGGAGACACCACCCATGACCACACAGAGCATCCCCATGGTGCCGATCAACGACCGCCCCGACGGCTTCGAGGAGCACGCCGTCCAGGTCGCCGTCCTCCGCGACACCCTCACGGCCGTCGGCATCGACCTCGGCGCGTACGAGCGGCAGATCATCGACTGGCTGTCCCACTGGGAGTGGGCGACGGTCGCCGTCATCGCGTCCTGGGTGGCGCGCGCCGCCGCGAACCGGCCGCCGGCCCCGGCCGTCGCCCTGCCCGGTCGGTTCGACGCGCCCCCGGCCGAGATCGACCAGCACCTGCGCCGGATCCTCGCCGACGACGTCTACCTGCGCTACCAGCAGACCATCGGCGGCCTGGCCGTGGCCGAGGCCGCGAAGGACGTCCGGATGGAGGTGGCCGCCCCGGACGCCCCGGGCGCCAAGCAGTGGCGAGAGGTGGCTGACTACCTCGACCCCGCCAAGGGCGGCAACCCGTACCCGTCGCAGCTCCAGTGCTCCCAGCACAACGGCTTCGCCCCGTGCCAGGGTGCACCCGACTGCACGCCGGGAGAGGTCGCCTGATGGCCACCGGACCCGAGCACTACCGAGAGGCCGAACGGCTCGTACGAGACGCGCACCGCTTCACCTACGGCGACAGCGCCGACCCGGTCACCGGGGCCGCCCTCGCCACCGAAGCCCAGGTGCATGCCACGCTCGCACTCGCGGCCGCTACCGCCATGCAGGCGCCCGTCGACGGTTCCGAGTGCGGCATGGGCTCGCGCGAGTTCGATGCCTGGTACAAGGCGGCCGGCGTGAAGACGCCGACACACAGGAGCGGTGAGGACTGATGGCCGAGCCGCTGAGCCCCGAGCGGGAGCAGGAGATCCGCGAGTCCATCCCGACCGTGTACGGGCCGCCCTGGACGCTGCACCCGGACATGGAGGACGGCACCTGGCGGGTGATGTACGCGACCGACCACCCGCTGGCTGGGCTCGTCGCGGTCGTCCCCGACTACGGGGCGCACCTCGCCGAGTTCATCGCCACCGCCCGCGCGGCCGTGCCCGAGCTGCTCGACGAGATCGACCGCTTGCGCGACGAGTTCGCCAAGGTGCGCGCCGAGGCGTTCCTCGAAGCCGCCGCCGCCATCGACAACGACGACGAGTGCGACTGCGGCGGCTGTGACTCCTGCCAGCCGCGCAAACTCGCCGCCATGCTCCGGGAGAAGGCGGGGAAGGCGGAGCCCACGCCGGTGGTCGTGTCCCGGTACGATGTGGTCATCGAACCGGCCCCCGACGAGGAGCCGGTACTCACGGTCGGCGCGCTGGCCGAGGACGGCCGTCCGGTCGCACTGCTCTTCGACGAGGAGACCCGCCGCAGGATAGCGGGCTGGCTCGCACCCGACGTTGCCGAACTGCTCGCATCCGCCAGCTCGTTCGAGATCCCGCGGCCCGGCCATTGGCGGCCGCTGCTGCTCCAGCGCAGCTATGCCGGCGGCGACCGGTGGTGGATCGGCGACCGGGAGGGCCGCCGCTGGCACCGCGAGCACGGCTTCGTGTACGAGGCGCAGAACGAGAACGAGAGCACCCGCACCGACACGCGGTTCCCACTCGCTGAGGCGTGGCCCTTGGCACAGCGGATCGCCGCTGGCGAGACGCTGCGGTGCGCCACTGGCGACAGTGAGCGAGCAGAGCCGTGAGCCAGCCGCCCGCCATGACGGTCGCCACCCGCCGCGCCCTCGTACGCCAGCTCAGAGCTGACGATCCGACACTGAGCGCCAGGAAGATCGCAGGTCAGGTCGGCGTCGGGAAGGACACGATCCTTCGGGACCTCGAAGCGATCAGCCAGGAAGACGCCCAGGCTGCGCCGGAACCGGACGCCGTCGAGCCAGAGGGCGCGCCGGACGCGCCCGACGGCGCACCGGCCGATGCGCCACCGGACGCCGACCGTCTCACCGTGGCGCTCGACGACCAGCTGCGCACCGGCCTCACCGTGCTCGCTCACGCCGGGCACACCCCCGAGGACGCCGTACGTCTCGCCGTCGCTGTCCTCGCCCGCGCCTACGAGGGCGCCTGGAAGTTCGGCCTCTACCCGCACGGCATCGCGCCCCGCGTCCGTGTCGTCAAGCTCTACCCCTACAACCCGAAAGGCCCCACCCAGTGAGCCCCCGACCCGAAGCGATCGCCGCAGCCGACTGGTGGGCCGCGAAGCTCGCCAGCCCGGCACGGCACGACGTCGGCGCCACCGAGTCGAACGCGCTCGCCAACACGGTCTCCGCACTCGTACAGCGGCAGCGCAGCCAGGCCCAGATCGAGGCCTTCCGCGAGGCCCTGGCCGAGGAGATCGAACAGCACGTCGAGAAGTACAGCTGGCGTCCGGATGAGCCGGACTTCGGTTCCTACATGCGCTCGATCATGGTCGACTACGGCCCTGACCCGGTGCTCGCAGACGCGGCCGAGCACGCTGGGTTCGAGCTGAAGGTGCTCGACCTACCGATGAAGACTGTCATGTGGATCAACCCGGGAATCGTCAAGGTCGCCGAGGGCTACTCCGCTCAGCCCGTGATCATCTGGAGGGCCGGCGCGTGAGCGATGACCTATCCAACGCAGTCTGCTACATCCGGTCCACCACCGACCCCGAGGACGGTACGGCTGCCTGCCTCCTCGAATGGGGCCCCATTCAGGCCCTGCTCACTCCGGACGTCGTTCTCACCACCGCCCGCGACCTCACGGCGGCCGCCGCCCATGCCGAAACCGACATCGCCCTCATCCGCGTCTTCCGCTCCGGCCTCACGCTCGACATGACGACCATCGGCCACATGGTCCGCGACATCCGCGCGGAGCGCCCCGCCCCCACCGGAAAGACCGCACTACGCATCGAGGCCGTCGCCGGCGCCAGGACGGGCCGGCCGTACGTCCACATCGCCCGCGGCTCTATGAAAGGCCAACTCAGCCCCGACGAGGCCCGCGACATGGCCATCCACTGGACAGAGGCCGCCGTCGCCGCACAGATCGACGTCCGGCTACGGTGCGCCCTCGGCGAGTGGGACCACCTGCTGCCCGCCGACATCGACCGTCTGTTCACCCTGCTTCAGGAAGTGCAGCGATGAACCACCGCCCGTACCCCAACGTCGACCGCGCCCTGGCCCAGCTGGAGCGCGGCAGACCTCCGCAGCCGTGCCAGCCGAAGCGGTGGAACCCGTTCACCACGACCGGACGCGACCTCGGCGAGGCGCTGCGGGCCGCCTTTGAGCACCCGAGGAAGACCGGCAAGACGGTCATTGTGGCCCAGGTCCTCGACCAGGCGGTGAAGGCCGGCCAGCACGTCCACGTCGCCACTCGCGACGGCGTACGGTGCGCCAGCGGCGCCCCGGCTTGCTCACTGCCGAGCAAGGAGCCGAGCCGCTGCATGATCGTGGCAAGCAACGAGATCGACCAGAAGGGACGGGCAT
The DNA here is from genome assembly GCF_053595235.1 of Streptomyces sp. NPDC002520. Taxonomy (NCBI): domain Bacteria; kingdom Bacillati; phylum Actinomycetota; class Actinomycetes; order Kitasatosporales; family Streptomycetaceae; genus Streptomyces; species Streptomyces sp. NPDC002520. The sequence goes on from NZ_JBSFXG010000004.1 coordinate 373,355, forward strand.
GAGCGACCGCACCGCTCTTGGCGACCGGATGAAGCGCCACGAGGCGGCGTTCCGGGCCGTGCTGCCCCGGCGCACGTACACCGTGATCCGGGTCGACGGGCGCGCCTTCCACACCTACCTACGCGGGGCCGTCAAGCCCTTCGACGAGGCGTTCATGGCCGACATGGACGCCGTCGCCGAGACGTGCTGCCAGGAGATCACTGGCAGCGCGATCGCTTACACCCAGTCCGACGAGATCAGCGTCCTCGTCACGGACTTCGCCACCGAGCAGACCGAACCCTGGTTCGGGGGAGTCGTCGCCAAGCAGATCAGCATCTCCGCCGCGATCGCCACCGCCGTCCTCAACGAACGCCGGCCCGGGCGCCGCGCCCTGTTCGACGCCCGCGTCTTCACGCTCTCGGACCCGGTTGAAGTGGCGAACTACTTCCTGTGGCGGCAGCGCGACGCCGTGCGGAACTCCGTCAGCATGGCGGCACAGGCCCACTTCTCCCACCGGCGGCTGCACGGCGTGGACACGAACGGGATGCAGGAGCTGCTCCGGTCTGAGGCTGGGATCAACTGGAACGACTTCCCTGACGGCTGCAAGCGCGGCCGCGTCACCGTGCGGCTCACGGGCGAGCGGACCGTCGAGTACTTCGACAAGCGCACGCAGCAGACCGTGCTCACGACCGCGGTGCGCTCCTGGTGGGAGACGACCGCGGCTCCACACTTCACCACTGAGCCGGGTTCCTGGCTCGCAGAGGTCATCCCCGCCCTGCCGACCCTCACGAGAAGATGACCGCTATGACCAACGATCTGGTGGCCTTCGTCCGCGCGCGCCTCGATGAGAGGGCGCAGATCGCGCGACAAGCTCAGCGCGTAACCGGCTCCGCTGACTGGCGGGCTGACTGGCGGCGTTACGCAGAGAACAGCTTCGATGCTCGGATCGTCTCTGCCCCGGGCAAGCCCGTCTTCGACGGATACGGGGCGATCGACGCGGCCGAGTTCGCGTCCCGGCAGGATCCGGCCCGCGTCCTGGCCGACATCGAAGCTGACCGGACACTGCTGGCCCTCTACGAGGCTGTTGCCGACATGGACAGAGAGGACGCCGAGCCAGAGTTCGCCGACGGCCGCGCAGTCGGATTGGGCGAGGCCGTGCGGTGCCGGGCCATGAAGTATGCCGCCCACCCCGACTACCGAGAGGAATGGCGCCCATGACCACCGAGCGAGTGACCGTCCGAGTCCTGCTGCTGTTCGGCGACCAGGCCGAGATCGTTGTCCAGGCCCTCGAGGGGCGCCGCGGCTACCGCAAGGCCGCCGACGGGAGTGGCTCGACCCGCTGAAGGTGTGAAGCGGCCCGGCCGCTTCCCGCGCCCCAGGACCGGCCCACGTACCGTGGCACCGTGAGCAGCCCGCGCCGTGTCCGCCTCAGCATCCTCGTCGAAGTCGAGGACGACGAAGGAGACAAGGGCCGCGAACATACGACCCACCGGCTCTACCTGCTCGCCCGGCGCCTGGCCCACGAGGTAGCGGGGAGGGCTCTCGAGTACCGACGCCTCCGCGTACTTGGCTACGACGTTGACGACGAAGGCGCACCATAGGCCCACGGGTCGACTGGACCAGGCACACCCCTTCCCTTCTGGTCGAATCGGGCGCATGGCCCATTGCCCTCAGGCGGCACCCAGTACATAGGGGCGATTCGAAGCCACGCCCACACCCGCGCCACGGTGATGCGCGCTGGCCTAAGTCGCCGCTGATCGAATGGCCCGGCGGAGGCCCTGAAGTGGGGCCAGCGACTCCGTGAGAGGGTGCAGAGCGCCCGGCTGCAGGTGCCCGGACCGGCTTCGGCTCGCGAGCAGGGGCAGACCCGTCACGGGGGGGAACGAGCCTGCCCCTGCACGTCGGCGCCCGCGTACCTCCCCCCGGAGAGCAGGCGCCCTGACCCCGTCTGGGATCACTACCTCCAGCGCGCCGCGGGACGGGAGTGTCACGGCTGACGGCCAATGACCGCAGGATCAACGCCCTTGTGTAGGAAGCTACTTTCAAGCGTCACGAGTCAGATACGAACCATCCATAGACCTGGTCGTATCTTTACGCTTCCTTAACAATGACGGGGCTCAGTACCGTCCTTGGGGGGACCATGCACGTCAGAACAACCGCGCTCACGACCATCGCGGTCCTCGCCGCCACACTCACCGCGTGCAGCAGCGACAAGCCTGACAGCAAGGCCGGTCACACCGCCGGCGACAGCGCGCCCGTAGCCAACCAGCCGAGCGAATCCCGCGCCGACGTGCGCCTCGTGTGGAGCCACACCGGGAAGGACGACAGCGGCGACACGAGCGTCACGTACGTCGCCCGGGTGACGAACTCCGGCAGCTCCCTGGCGTCCGTGGCCATCGACGCCCGGGCCCTGGACAAGACGGGCGCCATCGTCGGCTCAGACCAGGAGGCCCTCCCGAACATCCCCGCCCACACCACGTTTGACTTTCTCGGCACGCTCGGCGGCAGCTTCACCCAGCTCACCGGAACCCCCGCGAAGATCGACGTCACGCAGGCGAAGGACGCCTTCGGCATGGCCGGATCCGTCGAGCAGCCCATGCTCGCCACCAGCGAGCTGAAGCTCACTCAGGGCAGCCGCGACGACCTGTTCACGAACGACCCCTACTCGTACAACCTGACGGTGAAGGTCACCAACAGCACGCACGATGACTTGCAGGGCATTGTCACCCAGCAGGTCATCCTCTACAACGCGGCCGGCCAGATCGTCGGCGGCGACAGAGGTTCGTCCGATAATGCGCCCAACAACCTTCCCGCCGGGATGAGCTACCGCGAGCAGTGGACCGGTATCCCTGCCCATGGCAAGGCGACCCGCGCCGTCTACACCGTGTGGGAGGGCTGATCAGGCATGCACGCCAGAACCGCACTGATCACCATCGCCGTCCTCGCTGCCACGCTCACCGCATGCGGCAGCAACGGGCCCTCGCCCAGCAAGACAGAACGCGCCACCACCGCCAACTCGCCGACGTCCGCCGCGCCCAGCACCGCCGCACCGAACCTCTCCACCGCCTGGGTCCCGAAGCTGGACAAGGCCACCACCAGCGACGTCCAAGGCGTCTGCGAGCACGTCGGAAGCCAGCGGTGCGCCGACCATCTCACAGGCATCGTCACTATCGGGATTGACCTCCAAATCGCGATCACAGAAGCCGGTGCGAAGCGGATGTATCCGCGGTCCATGGACCAGCTCGACAAGATGATGCGCGCCTCAGACGGCTACACGAACGATGGCTGCCTGAACGATCCGCTCGCGGACATGGATGGTTCGCCATGTTTCAAGCACTCACTCGACATCATGGGAGCTGGCACGAGCCTCCAGTTCACGATGCAGACGGATGAGATCCGGTGGGGGCTGGACGGCTGACGGCATCAGGCCCGGGAGGGGTAGCACCCCGCCCGCCCGCAAAGACTCCCGCCTCAGCTGGGGCCGTAGCGGTGCGCGTTGTCGCCCACCCACGTACCGAGCCGCCCGAACGCCCGGTAATCACAGGTCCCCGGGCCGTCACGGCTCTGCAACAACCACGGCAGCCCGGCGGCCACATGGACATCCTGAGCCGGTGCACATCGACATCAACTCCCTGATCAACACGGCTGGCACGCTCGCCGCCGTCGCACTCGGTGCCGGGCTGACCGCCCGCATCAACTCCCGCGCGACCGCCCGGGCCGAAGC
>NZ_JBSFXG010000005.1:0-314286 GCF_053595235.1 Streptomyces sp. NPDC002520
AGTACAGACGTGAGCTCTTGCGATCCCACGGTGGGGGTCCCCCACGGTGGGGGTCCCCCACGGTGGGGGTCCCCCACGGTGGGGGTCCCCCACGGTGGGGGTCCCCCCGCTCGAGCTCAGCCGGGAGTGGGGGAGAAGCCGAGAGTGGGGGAGCGACCAGCCACGACGGACCCGCGGATGACGCACCTGATGGCCAGTGGAGCGCTCAGCGTTCGGCGGCCACGCGGAAGGTGATTCCGGCTGCGCGCAGTCGCTCGGTCAGGGCGTCGCCCATGGCCGCGGCCGTGGTGACCTGGCCCGCTGTCGGCGGCGTGTCGTCGAAGGCCAGGCACAGGGCCGCCTCGGCGAACATCTTGGCCGTCTCGTCGTAGCCGGGGTCGCCGCCGGCGACCTCCGTGAAGACGCGCCGGCCCCCGCCCTCGCCGACGAAGCGCACCCGGAACCAGCTCTTCGCCCGCTTCTCGGGGCTGGGTCCGTCCCCGGGCTTGAGCCGGTCCGACAGCCAGCGCCGGGCGGGCGGCAGCTGGGCGGCGGCCGCGACCGCGCCGACGGCGGCGACACCGCCCGCGGCGACGGGAAGGCTGTCGACCGCCGCGTAGTGCCGGTAGCGGAAGTCGGGGCCGTACCGGTCCAGGGCCCGCGCGGAGCGGGACACGATCTGCGGGTCGATGGTCGGCAGCGGGAGCGCCCAGGCGCCGACCTCCGGGGCGAAGCGCGGAACGCCCGTCGGCGCGCTCACCCGGCGGTTCATCAGGCGCGGCTCGTGCCGGCCGCGGTCGCGGGCCGCGGCGGCCATCCGGCGGGCGCGCGCGAACTGGTTGAGCGCCGAGGCCAGCGTGCCGCCCGAGAAGGCCGCGTCGGCGGTCACGAACCCGTCCACGGTCAGCGGCACCCCCTCCGGCAGCTGCCGGACCGTGAAGTGCGCGCCCAGGTCGTGCGGCACGGAGTCGAAGCCACAGGCGTGCACCAGGCGGGCGCCGGTCTCGCGCGCACGTGCGTCGTGCCGGACGTACATCAGGTCCACGAACTCGGGCTCGCCGGTGAGGTCGAGGTAGTCGGCGCCGGTGTCCGCGCAGGCGGCGACGAGGTCCTCGCCGTAGGTGAGATACGGCCCCACGGTCGTGGCCAGCACGCGCGCGTGCTCGGCGAGTGCGCGCACGGCCGCCGGTTCGTGCACGTCGGCCCGCAGCACCCCGACACCCTCGCCGCCGGGCAGCCGCTCGCGCAGCCGCTCCAGCTTCTTCTCGTCGCGGCCCGCGATCGCCCAGCGCAGGTCCTCGGGCGCGTGCGCGGCGAGGTACTCCGCCGTGAGCGTGCCGACGAAGCCGGTGGCTCCGAAGAGCACGATGTCGTAGGGACGGTCCGTCCTGTTCAGCCTGCTCATGACACCCCTTGCCTGCTCATGACACCCCTTGGTCGTGCAGCCCGCGCCGCTGCCGGTGGCTGAGGCTAGCGTGAGGAGTGCGGAGTCGGACGACCAGCCCGGAGGCGGCGGTGGCGGTGGCCAGGAACACCCTGAGGAAGCGGGAGAAACCGCCCGAGCCCCGCACGCCGGGACATGACGCGACCTCCTCCCCGGCACATCATCCACATCGGGCACTTGGCTAAGCGCTTGCTCGTTCAGGTCTTGTGCACCGTGGAACGTGTTCTTAGCATCGTCGGTGTTACATCAGTTGTGTCACACACGCTTGGGAGCTGGACGGCATGACGACGGCGAAGACGCCCGGGCCGGGGCACGGCCCGCTGCACGGCGTGCGCGTGGTGGAGCTGGCCGGGATCGGACCGGGTCCGTTCGCCGCCATGCTGCTGGCCGATCTGGGCGCCGACGTGGTCCGGGTGGACCGCCCCGGCGGCCCCGGTCTCGGGATCGACCCCGCCCACGACGTGACGAACCGCAACAAGCGCTCGATCGTCGTCGACCTCAAGGCGCCGGACGGCCCCGCGCGCGTGCTCGACCTCGCCGAGCGCGCCGACGTCCTCGTCGAGGGCTTTCGCCCCGGCGTGGCCGAGCGGCTCGGTGTCGGCCCCGAGGCCTGCCACGCCCGCAACCCCCGCCTGGTCTACGGCCGCATCACCGGCTGGGGCCAGGAGGGTCCCCTGGCCGACCGCGCCGGGCACGACGTGGCGTACATCGCCCTCACCGGCACCCTCGGCATGATCGGCCGCCCGGGTGAACCCCCCGCCGTCCCCGCCAACCTGCTCGGCGACTACGCGGGCGGCTCCCTCTACCTCGTCGTGGGCGTCCTCGCCGCGCTGCACCACGCGCGCGCGACCGGCGCCGGACAGGTCGTGGACGCGGCCATCGTCGACGGCACCGCGCACCTCTCCGCGATGATCCACGGCATGCTGTCCGCCGGCAGCTGGCAGGACCGGCGCGGCGCCAACCTCCTGGACGGCGGCTGCCCGTACTACGGCACCTACGAGACCGCCGACGGCCGGTACATGGCGGTCGGCGCCCTCGAGCCGCAGTTCTACGAGGAGTTCCTGCACCTGCTCGACCTGGACGAGCCGGCGTCGGCCCGCACGGACTGGACGCGCTGGGGCGGGCTGCGCGAACGGGTCGCCGCCCGCTTCAAGTCCCGTACCCGGGACGAGTGGACGGCCGTCTTCGAGGACACGGACGCCTGCGTGGCCCCCGTGCTGTCCCTGCGCGAGGCCCCCCACCACCCCCACCTGGCATCCCGTGGCACCTTCACCGATCACGGCGGCATCACCCAGCCGGCCCCCGCTCCCCGCTTCTCCGCCACGCCGGCCTCTGTGCGCACCGGCCCCGCCCTGCCGGGCACCGGCACGCAGACGGTGGCGCGGGACTGGGGAATACCCGCACTTCTGGACGACGACCGCACACCGGCCGGCGACTGACCCCGCGACCGACTCCGCGATCGACCCGCCCACCCGGCGGCGACCCTCGCCCGACCCCGCTCGGCCCACCCTCCCGAAAGGCACTTCAGTGAGCACCGAAGCGTACGTGTACGACGCGATCCGCACTCCGCGCGGCCGCGGCAAGGCGAACGGCGCCCTGCACGGCACCAAGCCCGTCGACCTGGTCGTCGGCCTCATCCACGAGATCCAGGGCCGCTTCCCCGACCTCGACCCGGCCGCGGTCGACGACATCGTGCTCGGCGTCGTCGGCCCGGTCGGCGACCAGGGATCCGACATCGCCCGGATCGCCGCCGTCGCCGCCGGACTGCCGGACACGGTCGCGGGCGTCCAGGAGAACCGCTTCTGTGCCTCCGGCCTGGAGGCCGTCAACATGGCCGCCGCCAAGATCCGCTCCGGCTGGGAGGACCTGGTCCTGGCCGGCGGCGTCGAGTCGATGTCCCGGGTGCCGATGGCCTCGGACGGCGGAGCCTGGTTCAACGACCCGATGACCAACCTCGCCACGAACTTCGTGCCGCAGGGCATCGGCGCCGACCTCATCGCCACCATCGAGGGCTTCTCCCGCCGTGACGTCGACGAGTACGCGGCCCTGTCCCAGGAGCGCGCCGCCACCGCCTGGAAGGAGGGCCGCTTCGATCGCTCCACGGTCCCCGTCAAGGACCGCAGCGGCCTGGTCGTCCTGGACCACGACGAGCACATGCGCCCCGGCACCACCGCCGACTCCCTCGCGGGGCTCAAGCCGTCGTTCGCGGACATCGGTGACCTCGGCGGCTTCGACGCCGTCGCGCTGCAGAAGTACCACTGGGTGGAGAAGATCGACCACGTCCACCACGCGGGCAACTCCTCCGGCATCGTGGACGGCGCCTCGCTCGTCGCGATCGGCTCCAAGGAGGTCGGCGAGCGCTACGGCCTCACCCCGCGCGCGCGGATCGTCTCCGCCGCCGTCTCCGGCTCCGAGCCCACCATCATGCTCACCGGTCCCGCCCCCGCCTCCCGCAAGGCCCTCGCCAAGGCCGGCCTGACCGTCGACGACATCGACCTCGTGGAGATCAACGAGGCGTTCGCGGCCGTCGTGCTGCGCTTCGTGAGGGACATGGGCCTGTCGCTGGACAAGGTCAACGTCAACGGCGGCGCCATCGCGCTCGGCCACCCCCTCGGCGCCACCGGCGCGATGATCCTCGGCTCGCTCGTCGACGAACTGGAGCGCCAGGACAAGCGCTACGGCCTCGCCACCCTGTGCGTGGGCGGCGGCATGGGCATCGCCACCATCGTCGAGCGCGTCTGAACTCCCCGCGGAACCACGAGACTTCAACGGAGACGACTGTCATGACCGAGAGCACCACCATCCGCTGGGAGCAGGACGACACCGGTGTCGTCACCCTCGTCCTCGACGACCCCAACCAGTCCGCGAACACGATGAACCAGGCCTTCCGGGCCTCCATCACGGCGGTCGCCGCGCGCGCGGAGGCCGAGAAGGACTCCATCCGCGGCATCATCTACACCTCCGCGAAGAAGACGTTCTTCGCCGGCGGCGACCTCAAGGACATGATCAAGGCCGGTCCCGAGGACGCCCAGGACGTCTTCGACACCGCGACCGAGATCAAGACCGCGCTGCGCCGCATCGAGACCCTCGGCAAGCCGGTCGTCGCCGCGATCAACGGAGCGGCCTTGGGCGGCGGTTACGAGATCGCGCTCGCCTCCCACCACCGCGTCGCCCTGGACGCCCCCGGGTCCAAGATCGGCCTGCCCGAGGTCACGCTCGGCCTGCTGCCCGCGGGCGGCGGTGTCACCCGTACCGTGCGCCTGATGGGCATCACGGACGCGCTGCTGAAGGTGCTGCTCCAGGGCACCCAGTACAACCCCCGGCGCGCCCTGGAGAACGGCCTCGTCCACGAGGTGGCCGCCACGCCCGAGGACATGCTCGACAAGGCCCGCGCCTTCATCGACGCCAACCCCGAGTCACGGCAGCCCTGGGACAAACCCGGCTACCGGATCCCCGGCGGCACCCCCGCGAACCCGAAGTTCGCCGCCAACCTGCCCGCGTTCCCGGCCAGTCTGCGCAAGCAGACGAACGGCGCCCCCTACCCGGCCCCGCGCAACATCATGGCCGCGGCCGTCGAGGGCTCCCAGGTCGACTTCGAGACCGCGATCACCATCGAGACCCGCTACTTCACCGAGCTGGTCACCGGGCAGACCGCCAAGAACATGATCCAGGCGTTCTTCTTCGACCTCCAGGCCGTCAACTCCGGTGCGAACCGGCCGCGGGGCATCGAGCCCCGCACGGTCCGCAAGGTCGCCGTGCTCGGCGCCGGCATGATGGGCGCGGGCATCGCCTACTCGTGCGCCCGCGCGGGCATCGACGTCGTCCTGAAGGACGTCTCCCCGGAGGCCGCCGCCAAGGGCAAGGACTACTCCGAGAAGCTCTGCGCCAAGGCCGTCGCCAAGGGCCGTACCAGCCAGGAGAAGGCCGACGCGCTGCTGGCCCGCATCACCCCCACCGGGGACGTGGCCGACCTCGCCGGCTGCGACGCGGTGATCGAGGCCGTCTTCGAGGACACCGCCCTCAAGCACAAGGTCTTCCAGGAGATCGAGTCCGTCGTCGCGCCCGACGCGCTGCTGTGCTCGAACACCTCCACGCTCCCGATCACCGCCCTCGCCGAGGGCGTGGAGCGCCAGGGCGACTTCATCGGGCTGCACTTCTTCTCGCCGGTCGACAAGATGCCGCTGGTCGAGATCATCAAGGGTGAGCGGACCGGCGACGAGGCGCTCGCGCGCGCCTTCGACCTGGTCCGGCAGATCAACAAGACGCCGATCGTCGTCAACGACTCGCGCGGCTTCTTCACCTCCCGGGTGATCGGCCACTTCATCAACGAGGGCGTCGCCATGGTCGGCGAGGGCGTCGAGCCCGCCTCCGTGGAGCAGGCCGCCGCCCAGGCCGGCTACCCGGCCAAGGTGCTCTCCCTGATGGACGAGCTGACCCTCACCCTCCCGCGCAAGATCCGGGGCGAGACGCGGCGGGCAGTGGAAGAGGCGGGCGGCACCTGGACCGTGCACCCGGCGGAGGCGGTCATCGACCGGCTCGTCGACGAGTTCGGCCGCACCGGCCGCAGCGGCGGCGCCGGCTTCTACGACTACACCGAGGACGGCAAACGCGCCGGACTCTGGCCGGGCCTGCGCGAGCACTTCACGAAGCCCGGGTACGAGATCCCGTTCCGCGACATGCAGGAGCGGATGCTCTTCTCCGAGGCGATCGACACCGTACGGCTCCTCGAGGAGGGCGTGCTGACCTCGGTCGCCGACGCCAACATCGGCTCCATCTTCGGCATCGGCTTCCCGGGCTGGACCGGCGGCATCCTGCAGTACATCAACGGCTACGAGGGTGGCCTGCCCGGGTTCGTGGCACGCGCGCGTGAACTCGCCGAGCGCTACGGCGAGCGGTTCACCCCGCCCGCGCTGCTCGTGGAGAAGGCGGAGAAGGGGGAGACCTTCACCGACGCGCGCTGACGCGCCGCCGGCTCACGCCGAGGGCGCACCCCGGGGAGTCTCGGCTTCCCGGGGGCGCACCTCGCCCGAGCCGTCCAGCCACTCCCGCAGCTCCTCCTTCAGCGACCGCTGGAAGGTGGTCAGCAGGGCCTGCACCACCAGCGGGTGCATATGGGCGGAGAGCGACTTCACGTCCTCGGTGTCGCGTTCTGCCACGGCGTCGCGCAGCAGCCCCGACAGCTCGTGCGCCGCCGCGCGGGCGTGCTCGGTGAGCACGCCGCGGGCCGCGAGGATCGTCTCCTGCGAGAACGGCACGTCGAGCAGCTGCACCGCGAGCCGCAGCAGACCGGTGTCGACGCGGACGGACTCCCCGTCCCGCGCGATCACGTTCATCGCCGCCAGCCGGTCCACGTCCTCCTCGGCGAGCGGCCGGCCCGCCCGCCCGTCGAGTTCCGCGCGCGAGACCGTCTCCACCGTGTCCGGCGCCCAGGAGGCGACCACCGCCCGGTGGATCGCCAGGTCGTGCGGGCTCAGGTCCGCCGGCAGCTGCCGCAGATGACGTTCGATCGCGGCGAGGGTCATGCCCTGGTGCTGCATCTCCTCGATCAGCGCCAGCCGGGCCAGATGGTCGCGGCCGTAGCGCCCCACGCGGCGCGGACCGATCACCGGAGGCGGCAGCAGGCCCCGGGTGCTGTAGAAGCGGACCGTGCGCACGGTGACACCGGACCGCGCGGCCAGCTCGTCGATGGTGAGCGTCGGTTCCTCGGCCTCGGTCGTCATGTCGAGCAGTATCGCTGTCTCACCAATGGTGTGAAACCCGGGGAGGCCATGGTGTGAAACCCGAGTGGCCCATGGTGTGAAACTCGAGGAGGACATGTGAGAAGTCCTGTGACAAGTGCCGCTCTGTGACCTGGACCACCGCGCATCGGGCGATCTCTCTGGGACACTCCTGACTTGGTCCGTACCACGTCCCCACCAGGGCGGTACGGACCGGATCGTAAGGACACCCGGACCCACGAGGACCGGGCGCACCAGGAAAGTGGAACCACCTTGAGCAAGGACGCCGTGGAATCGGCTCCGGCCACCGCCCCTGCGCAGGTGGCCCAGCCGCCCGCCGATGCGGGAGACGCCGGCTACAGCAAGGGCCTCAAGTCCCGCCACGTCAACATGATCGCCATCGGCGGCGCCATCGGCACCGGTCTGCTGCTGGGCGCCGGCGGCCGACTGCACAACGCGGGCCCGGCGCTCGCGCTGGCCTACCTGGTCTGTGGCGTCTTCGCCTTCTTCGTCGTGCGGGCCCTCGGTGAGCTGGTCCTGTACCGGCCCTCGTCCGGTTCCTTCGTGTCGTACGCGCGCGAGTTCCTCGGCGAGAAGGGTGCGTACGTCGCCGGCTGGATGTACTTCCTGAACTGGTCGACCACCGGCATCGCCGACATCACCGCCGTCGCGCTCTACACGCACTACTGGAGCATGTTCACCAGCATCCCGCAGTGGGTGCTCGCGCTGATCGCCCTCGCGGTGGTCCTGGCCGTGAACCTGATCTCGGTGAAGATCTTCGGCGAGATGGAGTTCTGGTTCGCGATCATCAAGGTCGCCACTATCGTCGGGTTCATGCTGATCGGCATCTTCCTGCTCGCCACCCAGCACAAGGTCGGCGGCCAGACCCCCGGCCTGAGCATGATCACCGACCACGGCGGCTTCTTCCCGCACGGCGTGATGCCGGTCGTCCTGGTCATGCAGGGCGTGATCTTCGCGTACGCCGCCCTCGAACTGGTCGGCGTCGCCGCCGGTGAGACCGCCGAGCCGCACAAGGTCGTCCCGCGCGCGGTGAACTCGATCATGTGGCGTGTGGGCCTGTTCTACGTCGGCTCGGTCGTCCTGCTCGCCCTGCTGCTGCCCGGTTCGGTCTACCACGCCGGCGAGAGCCCGTTCGTCACCGTCCTGTCGAAGATCGGTGTCCCGGCGGCCGGCGACGTGATGAACCTGGTCGTGCTCACCGCCGCCCTGTCCTCGCTGAACTCCGGCCTGTACTCCACCGGCCGCATCCTGCGCTCCATGGCGATGTCCGGCTCGGCGCCCAAGTTCACCGCCCGCATGAACCGCAACCAGGTCCCCTACGGCGGCATCCTGCTGACCTGCTCGGTCTGTGTGCTCGGCGTCGGCCTGAACTACCTGATGCCCGCCCAGGCCTTCGAGATCGTGCTGGAGGTCGCCTCCCTCGGCATCATCAGCACCTGGGTGATCATCATGCTCTGTCACATGGTCTTCGTCCGGCGGGCCAAGGCGGGCCTGGTCACCCGGCCGAAGTTCCGCATGGGGGGCAGCCCTTACACGGAGATCGTCACGATCGCCTTCCTGCTGTTCTGCCTCGGCATGATGGGGAACGACCCCGAGGTCGGCCGCAAGGTCCTCCTGCTCATCCCCGTCATCGCCGCCGCGCTGGTCGCCGGCTGGTTCGGCGTGCGTCGCCGCGTGTCGAAGACGGCCGACCAGGAGCTGGGCGAGCTCACGAAGTAGCAGCTCAGGGCCACTGTCAGTGGCATCGCCTACGGTGGCGTCATGTCGGAGATCACGTATGTCCGGGGTGACGCCACCGTGCCATTGGGCAAGGGCACCAAGGTGATCGCCCATGTCTGCAACGACATCGGGGGCTGGGGCAAGGGCTTCGTCCTCGCCCTCTCGCGGCGCTGGCCGGAGCCGGAGGCGGCCTACCGCGCCTGGCACCGCGACCGCGCCCACAACGACTTCGGCCTGGGGGCGGTCCGGCTCGTCCAGGTCGAGCCGTACGTGTGGGTGGCCAACATGGTCGGCCAGCGCGGCATCAGGACCGGCAGCATGGGCGTGCCGGTGCGCTACGAGGCGATCGACACCGCCCTCGGCCGCCTCGCCGACCACGTGATCGAACTCGGCGCGTCCGTGCACATGCCTCGCATAGGCTGCGGCCTGGCGGGCGGCAAGTGGTCCCGCATCGAGCCACTGATCACCGAGCGCCTCGTCAAGCGCGGGATCCCGGTGACGGTGTACGACCACGGGGAGGGCGGGGGATGACCGGGCGGACGGATGTCCTGGTGCTGGGCGGAGCCGGGGTGGACACGATCGTCCCCGTGCCCGAGCTGCCGCTGCCGTACGCCGACAGTTACATGATCGACTCCGGGATCCGTACCCGCGCCGGGCAGACCGGTGACTTCGTCGCGCTGGGGCTGGCCTCCCTCGGCCTGCGCACCCACCATCTCGACCTGCTCGGGGACGACCCCGAGGGCGACCTCGTGCGCGCCCTGCACCGCGAGCACGGCATCGGTCTCACCGCGCTCCCGCAGCCCGCCGGGACCAAGCGGGCCGTCAACCTCGTCGGCCCCGACGGGCGCAGGCTGTCGCTGTACGACACCAGCCGCGCCCACCCCGACGACCGCTTCCCCGAGGAGACCCTCGGCGCCCTCGCCGCAGCGAGCAGTCACGTCCACGTGACGATCACCCACCCCTGCGCCCACGCCCTGCCCGCGCTGGTCGAGACGGGCCTGCCCCTCTCCACCGACCTGCACGACTGGGACGGCGAGAACCCGTACCACGAGCCGTTCGCGTACGCGGCGGACGTCGTCTTCCTCTCCGCCTCCGCCCTCGCCGACCCCGAGCGGACCATGCGGCGCATCGCCGAGCGGGGCCGGGCCGAGGTCGTCGTCGCCACCGCCGGAGCGGAGGGCGCCCACCTGCTGGCCGACGGTGAGCTGACCCGGATATCCGCGGTGACACCGCCCGCGCCGGTGGTGGACTCCAACGGCGCGGGCGACGCCTTCGCGGCCGCGTTCCTCTACGGGCGCCTCGCCGGCGAGGCGCCCGCCAGGTGCGCCCTGTACGGCGCGGTCGCGGGCGCCTTCGCCTGCACCGTCCCGGCCGGCCGCGCGGACGCGATAGGCCGCGAGGAACTTCTCCAGCGGGCGGCCGAGCCGAGACCGTGAGGCGCCCAGAGGGCGCCCCACGGCTGGGGCGTCAGTGCGCGTGGACGTCGTTCGTCGCCTCGATCTTCTTCCACGACTTCGGCTGGACCGCCGCCTTGGCCGTGCGGGCGAACGGCGCCGCGCTCACCGCGGACGCGCCCGGCTTCGACGGCTGGAACAGCCAGGTGTCGAACAGCGCGGACAGCGGCTTGCCGGAGACCTGCTCGGCGTACTGCTGGAAGTCGGCCACCGAGGCGTTGCCGTACGCGTGCTTCTTCGGCCAGCCCTTGAGGACGGCGAAGAACGCGTCGTCGCCGATCTCGTTGCGCAGCGCCTGGATCGCCAGCGCGCCCCGGTCGTAGACGGCGGCGTCGAACTGGTTGTCCGGGCCCGGGTCACCCGGCTTCACCGTCCAGAACGCGTCGTCGGCCGGGTGCGAGTCGTACACGTAGTCGGCGAGCTGCTGCGTGGTGCCCTCGCCCTCGTGCTCGGACCACAGCCACTGCGCGTACCGGGCGAAGCCCTCGTTGATCCAGATGTCCTTCCAGCCCTTCAGCGACACGTCGTCGCCGTACCACTGGTGGGCCAGCTCGTGCACGACCACCGAGGTGTTGGAGCCGTTCGCGAACTGCCGGGGGCTGTAGTAGACGCGGGTCTGCGTCTCCAGCGCGTACCCGGTGGTGGTGTTGGGGACGTAACCGCCGGCCGAGGCGAACGGGTACGGCCCGAAGTAGCCGCTCAGCCAGTCCACGATCTCCCCGGTGCGCTCGACGCTGGCCCGCGCGGCCCCGTCGTTGTCGCCGAGGTCCTGGCTGTAGGCGTTGACGACCGGCACCCCGCCCTCGGAGGTGCTCGTCGTGATGTCGAACCTGCCGAGGGCGAGCGTGGCCAGATAGGTCGCCTGGGGCCTGTTCTGGCGCCAGTTGTAGCGGGTCCAGCCCAGCTTCGAACTGGTCGACTGGAGCGTTCCGTTGGAGATGGCCTGCGTGCCGTCCGGGACGGCGACCGACACGTCGTAGGTGGCCTTGTCGCTGGGGTGGTCGTTGCTCGGGAACCACCACCAGGCGGCCTCGGGCTCGTCGGCGGCGACCGCGCCGTCGGGCGTGCGGTGCCAGGTGGTGAAGCCGTAGGCGCTCTTCGTCGACGGCACCCCGCTGTAGCGGACGACGACGGTGACCGACGCCCCCTTGGCCAGCGGCGTCTTCGGGGTCACGACCAGCTCGTGCTGACCGGACGTGGTGAAGGAGGCCTTGGCGCCGTTGACCCGTACCTCGCTCACGTCCAGCAGGAAGTCCAGGTCGAAGCTGGACAGGTCCTGCGTGGTCTTCGCCAGGATGGTGGCGGTGCCCTGCAGCTCGTCGGTCGCCGGCTGGTACTGCAGTCTCAGGTCGTAGTGCGAGACGTCGTAGCCGCCGTTGCCGTAGTACGGGTAGTAGGGGTCTCCGATGCCCGGCGCGCCGGGTGCGTAGCTCGCGGCCGATGCCGGGATCGCCAGCAGGAGGGAGGCCGCCGCCAATGCGCCCGGCGCGATGATTCTGCGGTGCACGTCAGCTCCAAGTCGTCGGGACAGGAAGTCTGTTCGAAGCCTATGCAGCCACTGTGGCCTCAAACCTTTCCGCGGCCACTGCTGTCACACGATCGCCATTCGGGCGACACGATCCGGACGGCGACCGGGATGCCTTCTTCTGCAAGGGAGTTGACGCGGAGTACGGTCCGCCCATGCCGAAACGCACGCGCTTCACGATCTGGAGACCGCTCACGGCCGTGGTCGTCGGGTTCCTGACGGCCGCCTTCCTCACCCCTGCCGCCGCGCACGCCGCGCCCCGCGAGAGCCGGCCCGTCTACTCGTACGCGCACGCCGTGCGCGAGTCCGTCTGGGTGGACACCGGCCTGGACGAGGACGGCGACGGGAAGACCGACCGCGTCGCCGCCGACATCGTCCGCCCGTCCGAACCGGCCCGGCAGGGCCGCAAGGTCCCGGTGATCATGGACGCCAGCCCCTACTACTCCTGCTGCGGGCGCGGCAACGAGAGCCAGCTCAAGACGTACGACGCGCAGGGCCGTGTCGTGCAGATGCCGCTGTTCTACGACAACTACTTCGTGCCCCGCGGCTACGCCTTCGTCGGCGTCGACCTGGCCGGCACCAACCGCTCCGACGGCTGCGTCGACGTCGGCGGCCGCTCGGACATCCGGTCCGCGAAGGCCGTCGTCGACTGGCTGAACGGCCGGGCCAGGGCGTACAGCAGCCGCACCGGCGGCACCCCGGTCAAGGCCACCTGGACCAACGGCCGCACCGGCATGATCGGCAAGAGCTGGGACGGCACCATCGCCAACGGCGTCGCCGCCACCGGCGTGAAGGGCCTGAAGACGATCGTCCCGATCAGCGGCATCTCCTCCTGGTACGACTACTACTTCGCCCAGGGTGCCCCGCTGTACGACGGCGGCCCCGACGAACTGGCCGGCTACGTCGAGAGCGACCAGGCCCGGGCCCACTGCGCGGCCGTGCGGAAGAAGCTCGCCGACGGCAGCCCGCGCAGCGGCGACTGGACCCCGCTGTGGACCGAGCGGGACTACGTCAAGGACGCGGCGAAGGTCCGCGCCAGCGTGTTCCTCGTGCACGGCATGCAGGACCTCAACGTTCGCACCAAGCACTTCGGCCAGTGGTGGGACGCCCTGTCCCGGCACGGGGTGAAGCGCAAGATCTGGCTCTCCCAGACCGGCCACGTCGACCCCTTCGACTACCGGCGCGGCGCCTGGGTGGACACCCTGCACCGCTGGTTCGACCACGAACTCATGGGCTACGACAACGGCATCGACCGCGAGCCGACGGCGGACGTCGAACGCCACCCCGACCAGTGGGTCACCTCCGCGGTCTGGCCCCCGCGCGGCACCAGCGCCACCACCCTGCGCCCCGCCCCCGGAGACCGGCCGGGCGTGGGCACCCTCGGCCTCGCCACGGGCACCGGCACCGGCACCGGCACCGAGACCTTCACCGACGACCCGAAGCTGGGCGAGACCGACTGGGCCGCACACCTCACCACTCCCACCCCGGAGAAGGCCGGCTTCCTCACCGCGCCGCTCACCCGCGACCTGCGGCTCGCCGGTACCTCCCGGGTGACCGTGACCGCCACCCCGACCACCACCTCGGCCCATCTGTCCGCCGTCCTGGTGGACCTCGGCCCGGACACCATCCGTGACTACGCCGACGGCGCCGAGGGCATCACCACGCTCTCCGACCGCACCTGTTGGGGCGCGAGCACGGCCGGGGACAGCGCCTGCTTCAAGAAGACCGAGGCGAAGACGACCAAGGTCGACTACACGGTGGTCAGCCGTGGCTGGGCCGACCTCGGCCACCACGCGTCCCTCGGCAAGGGCGTCCCGCTCACGCCGGGCAGGGCCTACACGATGACCCTGTCGCTGGCCGCCACCGACCACGTCGTACCCGAGGGCCACCGTCTGGCGCTCATCGTCGCCGGCACGGACAAGGACCTCATCGACCCGCCGTCCACCAAGCCGACGCTCACGCTGGACCTCGCCCGCACGACCGCGCGGCTCCCGCTGGTCGGCGGAGCGACCGCCTTCGCCCGGGCCACGTCCGGCGGCGCGGCCGCCGCTGCCGTGGACCGGCTGTGGCACGGCGTCCGGGCGCCGGGCACCGTGGGACACATCCCGGCGAACTGACCCCTGGGGCGGCCCGGCGGACGGTGCGATCCGCCGTCCCCGGGCCGCCCTTGGGTTCGGGCCGCGCTTGGGTTCGGGCCGCGCTTGGGTTCGGGCCGCTCTTCAGACCCCGGACCGCCCCTCAGACCTCGGTCAGCCCGGCCGCCTCCCGTGCGCATCCCCAGGCCACGGTGATACCGGCCCCGCCGTGCCCGTAGTTGTGCACCAGCACCGGCCCGCCCGGCAGGGCCTCGCGTTCCAGCCGTACGGCGTGCCGCGCGGGCCGGAGCCCGACCCGGTGGGCCAGCACCCGCGCCCCGGCGATCTCCGGGCGGACCGCCGCGCACCGCGCGACGATCGCCGCCGCGGTCGCGGGGTCCGGCTCCAGCGACCAGGCGTCCTCCTGCGCCGTACCGCCCAGCAGCAGTCGGCCCGGCTGCGGAATGAAGTACGTGGAGGCGTCGGAGACATGGGCGACGGACGTGTACCAGGTCGTGATCCCCGGGTTCTCCACCACGACCAGCTGTCCGCGCACGGGACGCACGGCCGGATCCGGCACCAGCGAACGCGCCCCCAGCCCCGTGCAGTCGACCACGACCGGCGCCGGCACGGCGGCAAGGTCTCTCACCTCGCGCACCTCGACCGTGCCCCCCGCCCTCGTGAACCGGTCCCGCAGCCACGCCAGATGGACCGGCATGTCGATCACCGGAACCCGCGCCGCCAGCCCGCCGGCCACCGCCCGCAGCCCCGGCACCCGGCCCGCCCAGTCACCCAGCTCATCCAGCCGGGACCCCTCGTGCACGCCCTCGACCAGGCGTACGCCCGTCTCCTCGGGCCGGTCCGCCAACTCCTCGTACACACCGAGGCTCTCCAGCGACCAGGCGCCGACCAGCAGTTCGGGCTCGATCCGGTACGGCCACCACAGACCGCCGGCGACCGCCGAGGTCGTGTGCTCGGCCGGCTCCCGCGTCCAGACCCGCACCCGCCGCCCGGACTCGGCCAGCACCACGGCCGTCGTCAGACCGGCGATCCCGCCGCCGACCACGATCACTTCGTCACTCGACAAGGGCTCCACGCCAGGACGCTAACCGAATATGTCATGCCGCACTCACATCATGCTGCCGCGCCGCGTGCGCCCGGGGGCCGAAACCGTCTAGGGGGACGGCCCGGCCCCGATCGTCCCGCTGCCCGTCGCACAGATCGAGCACGCCCTCGGCCGCAGCCCGCAGGGACGGCGCCGACCGACCGGACCGGTCACCGCGTACCGCCTCGACCGGTTCTCCCGCACCCGCACCCGGGAGATCTACGACGGCGTCCCGGAACCCGGTCGGCACCGCGTCCCGCTGGACCCCGAGGTGGCGCAGGGGGAGACGCTCCTGGTGGCCAGGACCACGGGGAGTGTGCTGGTGGAGCCGGTGTGAGGGTGACGCCCCGGACGGAGGGGCGGTCGCCCCCCGTACCGGGAAACCCCGCTGAGCGGCGGTCGCCCGGGACATTAGGATCGGGCTTCTGATGACTGCCACTCTCGTCGCCAAGAACCTCGCCGCCGGGCACGGCGACCGCTCCCTCTTCGCCGGGCTCGACCTCGTCGTCGCGCCCGGCGACGTGATCGGGCTGGTCGGCGCCAACGGCGCGGGCAAGTCCACGCTGCTGCGCCTGCTCGCCGGGCTGACCCCACCCGAACAGGGCGAGCTCAAGCTCTCCCCGCCGACCGCGACCGTCGGCCATCTGCCGCAGGAACCGGAGCGCAGGCCGGGGGAGACGGTCCGGGCGTTCCTGGCCCGCCGCACCGGCGTCGCCGAGGCCCAGCGCGTGATGGACGAGGCCACGCAGGCACTGGTCGACGGCGCGCCCGGCGCCGACGACGCGTACGCGATCAGCCTGGAGCGCTGGCTCGACCTGGGCGGCGCCGACCTGGAGGAGCGCGCGGAGGAGGTCGCCGACTCCCTCGGCCTGGCCGTGGACCTGGACCAGCCGATGACCTCCCTCTCCGGCGGCCAGGCGGCTCGCGCCGGCCTCGCCTCCCTCCTCCTGTCCCGCTACGACGTCTTCCTCCTCGACGAGCCCACCAACGACCTCGACCTCGACGGCCTGGAGCGCCTGGAGCGGTTCGTCGCCGGACTGCGCGCCGGCACGGTCGTCGTCAGCCACGACCGCGAGTTCCTCACCCGCACGGTGACCAAGGTCCTCGAACTCGACCTCGCCCAGCGGCAGATCAACCTCTACGGCGGCGGCTACGCGGCCTACCTGGAGGAGCGGGAGGTCGCCCGCCGGCACGCCCGCGACGACTACGAGGAGTACGCCGACAAGAAGGCGGCCCTCCAGGACCGCGCCCAGCTGCAGCGCGGCTGGATGGACAAGGGCGTGAAGAACGCCCGGCGCAAGGCCGGCAACGACAACGACAAGATCGGCCGCAAGTTCCGCAGCGAGGCCAGCGAGAAGCAGGCCGCCAAGGCCCGGCAGACCCAGCGGATGATCGAGCGGCTGGAGGTGGTCGAGGAGCCGCGCAAGGAGTGGGAACTGCGGATGGAGATCGCGTCGGCCCCGCGTTCCGGCGCGGTCGTGGCGACCCTGCGCGACGCCGAGGTCCGGCGCGGCGACTTCACCTTCGGCCCCGTGTCCCTGCAGATCGACTGGGGGGACCGGGTCGCCGTCACCGGAGCCAACGGCGCCGGCAAGTCCACCCTGCTCGGTGCCCTCCTGGGCCGTGTCCCGCTCGACTCCGGGCACGCCGCGCTCGGCTCGGGCGTCCTGGTCGGCGAGGTCGACCAGGCCCGGGGGCTGTTCCACGGTCCCGAGGCCCTGCTCGACGCGTTCAGCGCGGCCGTACCCGACACCGAGCCCGTCGAGGTCCGCACCCTGCTCGCCAAGTTCGGCCTGAAGTCGGACCACGTCCTGCGCCCGGCCGAGACCCTCTCCCCGGGCGAACGCACCCGCGCCGCGCTCGCCCTCCTCCAGGGCCGGGGCGTGAACCTCCTCGTCCTCGACGAGCCGACGAACCACCTCGACCTGCCCGCCATCGAACAACTGGAGTCCGCCCTGGACTCCTACACCGGCACCCTCCTGCTGGTCACCCACGACCGCCGCATGCTGGACGCGGTGCAGGTGACCCGGCGCTGGGAGGTCGAGGCGGGCAAGGTGACCGAGCGCTGACGGGGCCGGGCCCCGGGGGAGTACGACAGCCCCGGGGCCCGGCGTGCGTGGTGCGGCTGGATCAGCCGGCGGGCAGTACCTTCCAGGAGCCCGTGCCGGTGCCGCGGTCGGTGTAGTGGCTGGTGGAGACGGAGTACTTGGCGCCGCCGCCCTGGTACGAGTGGCCGTTGGTGTCGAGGAAGCCGCCGTTGGCGGAGTTGTAGTCGTTGAGCAGATGCACGATGTCGTCGGTGCGGATGTGGCCGTCGGCCGGCGAGGACGTCTTGCCGAAGATGTGCCACCTGCCGGTGCCTGGACCCCGGTCCCTGGTGGCGGTGGCGGACACCTTGTACTTGGCGCCCGCATGGTCGGAGACGCCGTTGGTGTCGAGGTACGTGTGGTTGCCGTACTGGTTGACGAGGTAGATGACGTCGCCGCTGACGACACGGGTGCCCTCGGCCTTGCCGGTGGCGGAGACGACCTTCCACACCGAGGTGGCGGGGCCGCGGCTGTTGGGACGCTCGTTGGTGCTCACGTTGTAGGTGGCACCCGGCTGGTTGGAGTGGCCGTTGGTGTCGAGGTAGCCGCCGTCGCCCCCGTACCGGTTCTGCAGCAGGATGTCGCTGCCGTAGGTCAGGTCGCTGCCGGCCGCGGCGCCGGCGGCCGTCGTCGGCGCCGCGAACGAGGCCGCCGCCGCGGCCAGGGTCGCGGCGGTCGCGCAGGCCGCCAGACGCTGCTTGGTCGTACGGAACACAGAGTTCTCCCCATCGCTTTGCGTACACGATCGTGTACGAACAGTGAGTGTGGGCAAGGTGGGGAGGCGCTGTGACCACTTCGTGACTTTCGTTGCGTCAAACCCCTCGATACGGGGAAAAGCCTGCTTCGGTCGATTCCTGCCGATGCGGAACGCGCGAAGAGGGGCCGGAGCCACGCGGGCTCCGGCCCCTCTCCTGAGCGCGGGTCAGCGCTGCCCGAGTGCGGGTCAGCGCTTCTTCGGGTCCAGCAGGCCCGCGCGGCGCAGCGCGTCGGCCATGGCGCTGTTGGCGGGGGGCGGCGCCTGCCGTCCGCCCCGGTCGCCGCCACCGCGGCCCTGTCGCTGCCCCTGCCCCTGCCCCTGACTCTGGCGCTGCTGGGGCGGGCGGGCGCCGCCGCGCTGCTGGCCGCCGCCGCGCTGCTGCCGGGCGCCCTGGCCCTGCGGGGCGGCCTCGTCGTCCAGCCGCAGCGTCAGCGCGATCCGCTTGCGCGGAATGTCCACGTCCAGGACCTTCACCTTGACGATGTCGCCGGGCTTCGCGACATCGCGCGGGTCCTTGACGAACGTCTTCGACATCGCGGAGACGTGGACGAGGCCGTCCTGGTGGACGCCGATGTCCACGAACGCCCCGAAGGCCGCCACGTTCGTGACGACGCCCTCCAGGATCATCCCGGCGGACAGGTCGGAGATCTTCTCCACGCCCTCCTTGAAGGTGGCCGTCTTGAAGGCGGGTCGCGGGTCGCGGCCAGGCTTCTCCAGCTCCCTGAGGATGTCGGAGACGGTCGGCAGACCGAAGGTGTCGTCCACGAAGTCCGCCGGCCGCAGCGAGCGCAGCACGCCCGTGTTGCCGATGAGGGAGGCGACCGCCTGGCCCGTCGTCTTCACCATGCGCCGCACCACCGGGTACGCCTCCGGGTGCACGCTGGAGGAGTCCAGCGGGTCGGAGCCGCCCCGGATCCGGAGGAAGCCCGCGCACTGCTCGTACGCCTTCGGACCCAGCCGGGCCACCTTCTTCAGCTCGGAGCGCGAGGTGAAGGGGCCGTTCGTGTCCCGGTGCGCCACGATGTTCTCGGCGAGACCGGAGGAGATGCCGGAGACCCGCGAGAGCAGTGGCACGGACGCCGTGTTGACGTCCACGCCGACACCGTTCACACAGTCCTCGACCACCGCGTCGAGCGAGCGCGACAGCTTCACCTCGGACAGGTCGTGCTGGTACTGGCCGACACCGATCGACTTCGGGTCGATCTTCACCAGCTCGGCCAGCGGATCCTGCAGCCGGCGGGCGATGGAGACGGCGCCGCGCAGCGACACGTCCATGTCGGGCAGCTCCTGCGAGGCGTACTGCGACGCCGAGTACACCGACGCGCCCGCCTCGGACACCATCACCTTGGTGAGCTCCAGCTCCGGGTGCCTGGAGATGAGTTCACCGGCGAGCTTGTCGGTCTCCCGGGACGCCGTGCCGTTGCCGATGGCGACCAGGTCGACCGTGTGCTCCTTCGCCAGCCGCGCGAGCTTGGCGATCGCCTCGTCCCACTTGTTGGCCGGGACGTGCGGGTAGATCACGTCCGTGGCGACGACCTTGCCGGTGGCGTCGACCACGGCGACCTTCACGCCCGTGCGGAAGCCGGGGTCCAGGCCCAGCGTCGCGCGCGTGCCGGCCGGCGCGGCCAGCAGCAGGTCGCGGAGGTTCGCCGCGAACACGTTGACGGCCTCGTCCTCGGCCGCCGTACGCAGCCGCAGGCGCAGGTCGATGCCGAGGTGGACGAGGATCCGGGTGCGCCAGGCCCAGCGGACGGTGTCCGTCAGCCACTTGTCGGCGGGGCGGCCGCGGTTCGCGACCCCGAACTTCGAGGCGACGATGCCCTCGTACGACGACGGAACCGATGAGGACTCAGCGGCCTCCTCCGGCTCCAGGACGAGGTCGAGGACCTCCTCCTTCTCGCCGCGCAGCATCGCCAGGATCCGGTGCGAGGGCAGCTCGGTGAACGGCTCGGCGAAGTCGAAGTAGTCGGCGAACTTGGCGCCCGCCTCCTCCTTGCCCTCCCGCACCTTCGCGGCCAGCCGCCCGCGCACCCACATGCGCTCGCGCAGCTCGCCGATCAGGTCGGCGTCCTCCGAGAACCGCTCGGTCAGGATCGCCCGCGCGCCCTCCAGCGCGGCCTGCGGGTCGGCGACGCCCTTGTCGGCGTCCACGAACGCGGCGGCGGCGGCCGCCGGCTCGACCGCCGGGTCGCTCAGCAGCCCCTCGGCCAGCGGCTCGAGACCGGCCTCGCGCGCGATCTGCGCCTTGGTGCGCCGCTTCGGCTTGTAGGGGAGGTAGATGTCCTCCAGCCGTGCCTTGGTCTCGGCGCCCCGGATCCGCGCCTGAAGCTCCTCGGTGAGCTTGCCCTGCTCGCGCACCGACTCCAGGATCGCGGTCCGCCGCTCCTCCAGCTCCCGCAGATAGCGCAGCCGCTCCTCGAGCGTGCGCAGCTGCGCATCGTCGAGCATCTCGGTCGCTTCCTTGCGGTAGCGGGCGATGAAGGGAACCGTCGAGCCGCCGTCGAGCAGCTCCACCGCGGCCTTCACCTGCCGCTCCCGTACGCCGAGCTCCTCGGCGATCCTGCCTTCGATGGACCCTACTTCGAGGGACTCGGGTGTCGTCACGATCCCGTACCGCCTTCTCCACTCAGGTGTGCGCGGCAATTGTGGCAGGTGACACCGACAACGCGGGGTCAGGGCCGCAACACGCCGCTGTCGCGTCGTCCCCGTCGGCCGATGTCCGCGGCGCCTGTCCGTGGATGTCCCAAACGCCCGTCCGCCGGTGCCGGGGCGAGGATCGCCTCAGCCCGCCGACGGCACACTCCAGGTGAAGTGCGGCCGGCGGCGCTCCAGGAAGGCGGCAACGCCCTCGGCGGTGTCGCCGCTGCCGTGCGCCTGCTCCGCCCAGTGGGCGTCCCGATCGGTGCGGCCGTTCGCGAACTCCTTCGCGGCCGCCTGGGTGAGCTGGGAGCGGGACACCAGGACCCGGGTCAACTCCGCGACCCGCTTGTCCAGTTCGCCCTCGGGCAGCACCTCGTCCACGAGTCCGGTGCGCAGCGCCCGCCCGGTGTCGATCAACTCGCCCGAGAACAACAGGTACTTGGCGGCGGCCGGACCCACGAGGGACACCAGGCGCCGGGTCGAGGAGGACGGGTAGACGATGCCGAGCTTGGCCGGCGTCACCCCGAACAGCGCGCCCTCCTCCGCCAGCCGCAGGTCGCAGGCCGCCGCGAGCTGGGACCCGCCGCCCACGCAGTGGCCCCGGATCGCGGCGAGCGTCGGCTTGGGGAACGCGGCGAGGGCCTCCTCGGCGGTGACGGCCAGAGTCTGCGCCTCCTGGGGCGAGCCCTGGAGGGTGGAGATGTCGGCGCCGGCGCAGAAGGTCGCGCCCTCGCCGGTCAGCACCAGCGCCCGTACGCCGGGGTCGGCGGCGAGGCTGTCCAGCAGCGGGGGCAGGGCGCGCCACATCGCGGCGGTCATCGCGTTGCGCTTGGCCGGGTGACCGATGACGACGGTGGCGACGGAGTCGGTGACCTGGTGCGACAGCTGGGGCTCCATGCGCGGATCGTATCGGCCTGTCTGTGGGCCGCGGAGTGCCGTCCGTTACACCCCGGTGCGTCAAGACGCCCGTCAGAGGGGACAAAGGGAGAGTAAGTGTCGATCGGGGGCGGTCGAGGAGGTGGCCATGGCCAGGTCCGGGAAGCCTCGGAGCAGGGCGGGGAAGCTGCGCCGTGCGTTCAGCTGGCTCGCGGCACTCGGTGTGCTGCTCGTGCTCGCCGGACTCGTCGGCCTGGTCTACACGGGTGTGGCCACCCTGACCTCGATGCTCCTGTTCGGGTGGCTGCTGCTGATCGGCGGGGTGGTCGGGCTGCTGCACGCCGTCCAGGCCCGCGGAACGAGCTACTTCTGGCTCGGTGTGATCGTCGCCGCGCTGAACATCGCGGCCGGTGTCGTCGTCATCCGCATGCCCCACGCGGCGGCCGCCGCCCTCGCCATGTTCGCCGCGCTGCTGTTCCTCTCGGCCGGCCTGTTCCGGCTGGTCGGCAGTCTGGTGGTGCGCGGTCCCCAGTTCGGCTGGACGCTCCTGCTCGGCGCCTTCGACCTGCTGCTGGGCATCCTGGTCCTCGGCTCCTGGCCGAGCAGCAGCCAGTACGTCATCGGCGCCTTCTTCTCGCTCGCCCTGCTCTTCGACGGCCTCGGCCTGATCGCCACCGGGTACGGCGGCCGCCGTGTCGTCGGGCTCGTGGACGAGGGGGTACCGGCCAAACCCGTACAACACGAATAGTTCGCGAACCGGCGCGGGGGGAACAGGAACAGTCCTTCAAGTGACCATGTCATACGCCAACGATCAGAACCGTTCGATACCAGCTGACTTCTGCTCAGTCATCCGGGGTGAAGCGGCTCGTTACCAACACTCGACGTGTGGTGACAATCGAGCGTGAGGGTGGCGACCGGACGATGGACAACCATGGGCGCGGGGGCGTTCCGCGCCCGGCGGGGGGCACCGAAGGGCCGCCTCAGCCACTGCCGTACGAGGGTGTGTGGCGGTTCACCGCGGCCGCGGTGGACGCGTCGGTCCCGCAGGCGCGGCACGCCGTACGGGACCTGCTGCTGCGGCAGGGTGTACCGGTCTGCGACGACGTGGTGCAGGGACTGCTGCTGATCGTCTCCGAGCTGGTCACGAACGCGGTGCGGCACGCGGCGCTGCTGTCGCCGATGCTCGCCGTGGAGGTGGCCGTCGGGGCCGAATGGGTGCGGGTGTCGGTGGAGGACAACCACCCCTACCGCCCGACCGCCCTGGAGGCCGACCACGGCCAGACCGGCGGCCGGGGCCTGCTGCTGGTCCGGGAGGTGGCCCGGGAGGCGGGCGGAGTGGTGGACGTCGAGCACACGGCGAGTGGCGGCAAGGTGATCTGGGCCGCCCTGCCGCTCAAGCCCGCGACACTGCTGTAGGAAGTCCGGCGCCCCGCTCGCCGGGACCCCGCGGGGGGCTACCAGCCCGCGGACTCGCCCGTCAGCTCCCTGATCGCCGGGCGGGCCGCGTCCAGCACGGTCATGAACCAGGCCGAGAAGGGGTCCTGGGCGTGCCGCTCGGCCAGCTCGGCGGCCGTCACGAACGCCGTCGCGGCGACCTCCTCCGCGTCCGGCGCGGGCGGGGCCTGCACCATGCCGACGAACAGGTGGTTGTACTCCTGCTCGACCAGGCCCGAGGCCGGGTCCGGGTGGTTGTAGCGGACCGTGCCCGCCGAGGCCATCAGCGACGGCGAGACGCCCAGCTCCTCGTACGTCCTCCGGGCCGCCGCCGCGAACGGCGACTCACTGGGGTAGGGGTGACCGCAGCAGGTGTTGGACCACACACCGGGGGAGTGGTACTTGCCCAGCGCCCGCTGCTGGAGCAGCAGCCGGCCGTGCTCGTCGAAGAGGAACACCGAGAACGCCCGGTGCAGCTGCCCGGGCGGCTGATGCGCGGAGAGCTTCTCCGCGGTGCCGATCGTCACGCCCTTCTCGTCGACCAGTTCCAGCAAAATCGCCTCTGCGGTGCCGTTCGACGAGCTGTGCGTCTCGCTGGCAGGTGTGATCGGCATACCCATCCTTCGCCTCGGTCTTCGCACCCCAAGTCTGCCGTACGAATCCGGCACTCCTGTCACTCCCCGGCGCGTCCGCATGTCCCGCGCGCAGGTGGTGACCGGAGGGGGTCCGGTAGATCATCGTGCCCGTCGCCGGACCCCGGGAATCGTCACCGGGTGCCGAACAGAAGAGCGTGCCGTCAGTGGCACAGCCTCGACTCGTGCTCGGCGTGCCCGCCCGGCTCCAGCTGGAAGGTGCAGTGCTCCACGTCGAAGTGGTCGCCCAGGCAGCCCTGCAGCTCGTGCAGCATCTTCTCGTTGCCGATGGCGTTGAGCACGTCCGAGCTGACCACCACGTGGGCGGAGAGCACGGGCATGCCGGAGGTGATGGTCCAGGCGTGCAGATCGTGGACGTCCTCGACGCCCTCCAGGCCGAGGATGTGGGTGCGGACCTCCGCCATGTCGACGTTCTTCGGGGCCGACTCCAGCAGCACCTCCAGCGTCTCGCGCAGCAGCTTCAACGTCCTCGGGACGATCATCAGGCCGATGACCAGCGAGGCGATCGGGTCGGCGGGCTGCCAGCCGGTGGTGAGGATCACAGCCGCGGAGATCAGCACCGCCACCGAGCCCAGCGCGTCCGCGGCGACCTCCAGGAAGGCGCCGCGCACGTTCAGGCTCTCCTTCTGCCCGCGCATCAGCAGCGTCAGCGAGATGGAGTTAGCGACCAGGCCGATCAGACCGAACACGATCATCAGGCCGCCGCGGGTGTCCGCGGGCGTGACGAACCGCTGGACCGCCTCGTACAGGACGTATCCGCCGACGCCGAGCAGCAGCATGCAGTTGGCCAGGGCGGCGAGGATCTCGGCGCGGGCGAAGCCGAAGGTGCGGTTGGTGCTCGGCGGGCGGCTCGCGAAGTGGATGGCGAGCAGCGCCATGCCGAGGCCCACCGCGTCGGTCGCCATGTGGGCGGCGTCCGCGATCAGGGCGAGCGAGTCCGCGAGCAGACCGCCGACGATCTCGACGACCATGATCGTGAGCGTGATGCACAGCGCCGCCCGCAGCCGGCCGCGGTAGGCCGCCGCGGCCGTACCCGTGGGCGGCACATGGGTGTGCGCATGCCCGTGGTCGTGCCCTGCCCCCATGACGACTCCGCCCGTTCTTCTCGCGCCTTCTCGTGCCTGGCTCACAGTGAACTACTGGAGGGAGGTATCGGGCAACGCGGCACTGAACACCGTTGTCATGTGCCCTGACCTGCGTAAATGATCCGCAGGTCAGCGAGTCGCCCGGCGCATGGGCGCACGGGAGGGCGTGCGCAAGCTCACGTGCCGTGCTGCAGCTGCCAGCCCTGCCAGGCGGAGGTGATCATCTCGCGCACCCCGCGCCGGGCGCGCCAGCCCAGCTCCTCGGCGGCCCGCTCGGCCGAGGCCACGGCGCGCGGCGCGTCCCCCGGGCGGCGGCCCTCCACGACCGGCGGCCGCCGGTCGCCGGTGGCCTCCCCGATCACCGTGATCAGCTCGCGCACGGAGACGCCCTCGCCACGGCCGATGTTCAGCGTGAGATCACCCGCGAGATCCGCGTCGGCGAGCCGCCGCGCGGCCGCGAGATGCGCCTCGGCGAGATCGGCCACGTGAATGTAGTCACGGACGCAGGTGCCGTCCGGGGTCGGATAGTCGGCGCCGAAGATCCGTGGGGCCTCGTCGCGGGTCAGCCGGTCGAAGACCATCGGCACGATGTTGAACACACCGGTGTCCGTGAGTTCGGGCGCGGCCGCACCCGCCACGTTGAAGTAGCGCAGGCACACCGTGGAGATCCCGTGCGCCTTTCCCGCCGCCCGCACCAGCCACTCACCGGCCAGCTTGGTCTCGCCGTACGGGTTCACGGGCGCGCACGGGGTGTCCTCGGTGATCAGGTCCACGTCCGGGTTGCCGTAGACGGCCGCCGACGAGGAGAACAGCAGCCGGCGGATCCCCGCGCCGGCGGCCGCGTCCAGCAGCGTGGCCAGTCCGCCGACGTTCTCCCGGTAGTAACGGGTGGGCTCGGCCACCGACTCGGCGACCTGCTTGCGCGCCGCGAGGTGGACGACGCCCGTCACGTCGTACTCCGCGAAGACCCGCCCCAGCAGGTCCCCGTCCAGCGTCGAGCCCCCGACGAGCGGGACGTCCGCCGGGAGCCGCGCGGGCACGGCGGCCGACATGTCGTCCAGCGCCACGACCCGCTCCCCGGCGCCGGCCATGGCGTGCGCCACATGGGCTCCGATGTATCCGGCTCCGCCGGTGATCAGCCACGTCATGGTCGTCCACCTTATGCCGGTGGCGAGCCGTGTCCGGGATGCCGTGGGATGCCCGGCGCCGCGACCGTGGTTTGTGGGGCGGGCCCCCGATCACCGATGATGATCGCGGCAAAGGCAGGGGCAGCCTCCGTGGGCCGGGCCGTGAACGGTCGGTGAACACGGTCTTCCCGCCATCCGATACCCTCTGCCGACATGCCGCCCGGGTGCCGCAGGCAGGGGCGCCCCATCACGCAGAAGACCGGCGCCGACGCGCCGGCACCCAGGGAGTGAGTTTCGGTTTGTCGACCGCCATCGTCACCGGTCAGCCGGTCCCGGGATCGTCGCTCGAGAACGATCTGCGGTCGCTGGGCTTCGACGTGCGCGTGGCCGGTGACGCCGCCGAGGCGGAGTCCCTGCTCGCCACCGTCCCCGCCGACCGGCGGGTGGCCCTGGTCGACGCCCGCTTCGTCGGACACGAGCACGCGCTGCGCCTCGGCCTGACCGACCCCCGCTTCCCGCTCGCCGCCGTCACCGGCGCCGTCACGGCCCAGCCCGCCGCCCGGCAGGCGCTGACCCGGGCCCTGGCCCGCGAGACCTCGGCGAGCGGCGGCTCCCCGGTGCTCTCGGCCCCGTCCGAGCAGGCGGGCACCGCCGCGGTCGCCGTCGGCGGTCTCGCCGACCGTGTCGTCGCCGCCCTCGACGCCGACGGCGCCGAGGTGCACCGCCCCGAGCTGGGCAGCCTGGTCGCCGCCGTCCCGGCCGACCCGCAGGCCCGCAACGAGGCACGGCAGGCCGTCGCCGCCGTCGACGACGAGGCCGTACGCCTGAAGTCGGCGGTGAAGTCCCGCGACGGCTTCTTCACCACGTTCTGCATCAGCCCGTACTCGCGCTACATCGCCCGCTGGTGCGCCCGCCGGGGCCTGACCCCCAACCAGGTCACCACCGCCTCGCTGCTCACCGCACTCATAGCGGCGGCCTGCGCGGCGACCGGCACGCGCGGCGGCTTCATCGCGGCCGGTGCGCTGCTGATCGCCTCGTTCGTGCTCGACTGCACCGACGGCCAGCTCGCCCGCTACGCCCTGAAGTACTCCACCCTCGGCGCCTGGCTGGACGCCACCTTCGACCGGGCCAAGGAATACGCCTTCTACGCCGGTCTCGCCATCGGTGCCGCCCGCGGCGGCCATGACGACGTATGGGCCCTCGCGCTCGGCACGATGATCCTGCAGATCTGCCGGCACGTCGTGGACTTCTCCTTCAACGAGGCCAACCACGACGCCACCGCCAACACCAGCCCCACCGCGGCCCTGTCCGGCAAGCTCGACACCGTCGGCTGGACCGTCTGGGCGCGCCGGATAATAGTGCTGCCGATCGGCGAGCGGTGGGCGCTGATAGCCGTCCTCACCGCGGCCACCACCCCCCGTATCACCTTCACGGCGCTGCTCATCGGCTGCGCCCTCGCCGCCACGTACACCACGGCGGGCCGCGTGCTGCGGTCGCTGACCCGCAAGGCGAAGAGGACCGACCGGGCCGCCGGAGCGCTGGCGGCCCTCGCCGACAACGGCCCGCTCGCCGCCTTCGCGGCGCGCGTGCCACGCGCCCCCCTCGGTTCCCCGCTCCTGGTCGCGCTGAGCGGTGCGGCTGTTCTCGCGGTGTCCGTGCTCTTCGGGTTCTCCGGCTTCTCCGGCGTGACCTGGGCGCCGGTCGCGGGCGCCGTCGTCTACGCCTTCGCGTCCGGTCAGGCGCTGTACCGCCCGCTCAAGGGCGCCCTCGACTGGCTGGTCCCGCCGCTGTTCCGGGTCGCCGAGTACGGAACCGTCCTCGTCCTCGCGAGCAAAGCGGGGGTGAACGGAGCCCTTCCGGCGGCTTTCGGCCTGGTGGCCGCCGTCGCCTACCATCACTACGACACGGTGTACCGCATCCGCGGGAACGCCGGAGCTCCTCCGGCCTGGCTGGTGCGCGCCATCGGGGGGCAGGCAGGACGGACGCTGCTCGTCACCGTGCTGGCCACGCTGCTCACCGCCTCGCAGTTCCAGGTCGCGCTCACGGTCCTCGCCGTGTACGTGGCCCTCGTGGTGCTCGTCGAGAGCATCCGCTTCTGGGCGTCCGCAGGGGCGCCCGCCGTACACGATGAAGGAGAAACCGCATGATCGGCCTCGTGCTGGCGGCCGGCGCCGGACGGCGCCTGCGCCCCTACACCGACAGCCTGCCCAAGGCGCTGGTACCGGTGGGGCCCGCGGGCATAGACGGCGAGCCCACGGTCCTGGACCTGACTCTCGGCAACTTCGCCGAGATCGGTCTGACCGAGGTGGCGATCATCGTCGGCTACCGCAAGGAGGCCGTGTACGAGCGCAAGGAGGCCCTGGAGCAGAAGTACGGCCTCAAGCTCACCCTCATCGACAACGACAAGGCCGAGGAGTGGAACAACGCCTACTCCCTGTGGTGCGGCCGTGACGCCCTCAAGGACGGTGTGATCCTCGCCAACGGCGACACCGTGCACCCGGTCTCCGTCGAGAAGACGCTGCTCGCCGCGCGTGGCGAGGGCAAGAAGATCATCCTCGCGCTGGACACCGTGAAGTCCCTCGCGGACGAGGAGATGAAGGTCGTCGTCGACGCCGAGCGTGGCATGACGAAGATCACCAAGCTGATGGACCCCGCCGAGGCCACCGGTGAGTACATCGGCGTGACGCTGATCGAGGGCGACGCCGCCCCCGAGCTGGCCGACGCGCTGAAGACTGTCTGGGAGACCGACCCGCAGCAGTTCTACGAGCACGGCTACCAGGAGCTGGTGAACCGCGGCTTCCGCATCGACGTGGCGCCGATCGGCGACGTCAAGTGGGTCGAGATCGACAACCACGACGATCTCGCCAAGGGACGGGAGATCGCGTGCCACTACTGACCCGGCTCATTCCCTCGCCGGTCGTCGTGGACATCCGCCCGGGTGCCCTCGACGACCTGGCCGGCGTCCTCGCCGACGAGCGCATCTCGCACTCCGGGCGCCTCGCCGTCGCCGTCAGCAACGGCTCCGGCGCCACGCTGCGCGAGCGCATCGCGCCCTCGATGCCGGGCGCCACCTGGTACGAGGTCGGCGGCGGCACCCTGGACGACGCGATCCGGCTGGCCGGCGAGATGAAGTCCGGCCGCTACGACGCGGTCGTCGGCCTCGGCGGCGGCAAGATCATCGACTGCGCCAAGTTCGCGGCGGCCCGCGTGGGCCTGCCGCTGGTCGCGGTGCCGACGAACCTCGCGCACGACGGTCTGTGCTCACCGGTCGCGACGCTCGACAACGACTCGGGGCGCGGCTCCTACGGCGTGCCGAACCCGATCGCGGTCGTGATCGACCTGGACGTGATCCGCGAGGCCCCGGCCCGCTTCGTCCGGGCCGGCATCGGCGACGCCATCTCCAACATCAACTCGGTCGCGGACTGGGAGCTTGCCCACCGCGTCAACGGCGAGAAGGTCGACGGCCTCGCCGCGGCCGTGGCCCGCCAGGCCGGCGAGGCGGTGCTGCGCCACCCCGGCGGCATCGGGGACAACGACTTCCTCCAGGTGCTCGCCGAGGCGCTGGTCCTCACCGGTATCTCGATGTCGATCTCCGGTGACTCCCGGCCCGCCTCCGGGTCCTGCCACGAGATCAACCACGCCTTCGACCTGCTGTACCCCAAGCGGGCGGCGGCCCACGGAGAGCAGTGCGGGCTCGGCGCGGCCTTCGCGACGTATCTGCGCGGGGCGCACGAGGAGTCCGTGCACACCGCCGGGGTCCTGCGTCGGCACGGGCTCCCGGTGCTGCCGGAGGAGATCGGCTTCACGGTGGACGAGTTCGTCCACGTCGTGGAGTACGCCCCGGAGACCCGGCCCGGGCGCTACACGATCCTCGAACACCTCGACCTCAAACCGAACCAGATCAAGGACATCTACGCCGACTATGTCAAGGCCATCGGTAGCTGAACTCCGTCCGGTCGTCCACCCCGCGGGGGTGAAGGACCGGCGCAGCGGTGAGCACTGGGCGGGACGCCTCTACATGCGCGAGGTGTCCCTGCGCGTCGACCGCTACCTGGTGAACACCAGGGTCACGCCCAACCAGCTCACGTACCTGATGACCGTCTGTGGCGTGCTCGCGGCCCCGGCCCTGCTGGTGCCGGGGATCTGGGGCGCCGTCCTCGGCGTGGTCGCCACCCAGTTGTACCTGCTGCTGGACTGTGTCGACGGCGAGATCGCCCGCTGGAAGAAGCAGTACTCGCTCGGCGGGGTCTACCTCGACCGCGTCGGCGCCTACCTCACCGACGCGGCCGTCCTGGTCGGTCTCGGCCTGCGCGCCGCCGACCTGTGGGGCAGCGGCCGTATCGACTGGCTGTGGGCCTTCCTCGGCACCCTCGCCGCGCTCGGCGCGATCCTGATCAAGGCCGAGACCGACCTGGTCGGCGTGGCCCGCCACCAGGCCGGCAAGCCGCCGGTGCAGGAGGCGGCCTCGGAGCCGCGCTCGTCCGGCATGGCGCTGGCCCGCCGGGCCGCCGCCGCGCTCAAGTTCCACCGGCTGATCCTCGGCATCGAGGCCTCGCTGCTGATCCTGGTCCTCGCGATCGTCGACCAGGTGCGCGGCGACCTGTTCTTCACCCGGCTCGGCACGGCCGTCCTCGCCGGCATCGCCCTGCTGCAGACCCTGCTGCACCTGGTGTCCATCCTCGCCTCGAGCAGGCTGAGGTGACCGGCATGAAGGTCGGCGCGGTCATCATCACCATGGGCAACCGGCCCGAGGAGCTGCGGGCGCTGCTCGACTCGGTCACCAAGCAGGAGGGTGACCAGGTCGAGGTGGTCGTCGTCGGCAACGGCGCGCCGGTCCCGGACGTCACAGAGTTCTCATCGGCTGTCCGGACCATAGAGCTGCCCGAGAACCTGGGCATCCCCGGCGGCCGCAACGTCGGCATAGAAGCCTTCGGCCCCGGTGGCCGCGACGTCGACATATTGCTCTTCCTCGACGACGACGGTCTGCTCGCCCGCCACGACACCGCCGAGCTGTGCCGCGAGGCCTTCGCCGCGGACCCGAAGCTCGGCATCGTCAGCTTCCGCATCGCCGACCCCGAGACCGGAGAGACCCAGCGCCGCCACGTCCCCCGGCTGCGCGCCTCCGACCCGATGCGCTCCTCCCGGGTCACCACCTTCCTCGGCGGCGCCAACGCCGTCCGCACCCGGGTCTTCGCCGAGGTCGGCGGCCTGCCGGACGAGTTCTTCTACGCCCACGAGGAGACCGACCTGGCCTGGCGCGCCCTCGACGCCGGCTGGATGATCGACTACCGATCGGACATGGTCCTGTACCACCCGACGACCGCCCCCTCGCGGCACGCGGTGTACCACCGCATGGTGGCCCGCAACCGGGTCTGGCTGGCCCGGCGCAACCTCCCCCTCCTCCTGCTCCCCGTCTACCTCGGGGTCTGGCTGCTGCTCACCCTGCTGCGCCGCCCCTCGCCGCAGGCCCTGAAGGCCTGGTTCGGCGGCTTCAGGGAGGGCTGGACGAGCCCGTGCGGCCCCCGGCGCCCGATGCGCTGGCGCACTGTGTGGAGGCTCACTCGACTGGGCCGCCCGCCGGTGATCTGACAAGCTTCTCTTACCTTAGAGAGCAAGCTTCTTACTCAAGAGAGTCCGGATTTCCACTCGTGAGTCACACAACGCATGACGGCGGGGTCGCGGTCACCGCGGTCCCGTCGCCCGACGAGGGACTGACGGCGGCGCAGCTCGCCACCAACTACGGGCTCGCCGTGAGCGGCGCCCGGCCGTCGCTCGCCGAGTACGTCCGCCAGCTCTGGGGGCGGCGCCACTTCATCCTCGCCTTCTCCCAGGCGAAGCTGACGGCGCAGTACAGCCAGGCCAAGCTGGGCCAGCTGTGGCAGGTGGCCACGCCGCTGCTCAACGCGGGCGTGTACTACTTCATCTTCGGCGTCATCCTGCACGCGAGCCGCGGCCTGTCCCAGGACGTGTACATCCCGTTCCTGGTCACCGGCGTCTTCGTCTTCACCTTCACGCAGAGCTCGATCATGTCGGGCGTCCGCGCCATCTCCGGCAACCTCGGCCTGGTGCGCGCCCTGCACTTCCCGCGCGCAGCGCTGCCGATCTCGTTCTCGCTCCAGCAGCTCCAGCAGCTGCTGTTCTCGATGATCGTGATGTTCGTCGTGGCGATCGGCTTCGGCAGCTACCCGGGCCCGTCCTGGCTGCTGATCGTGCCGGCCCTGGTGCTGCAGTTCCTGTTCAACACCGGACTCGCGATGATCGTGGCCCGCATGGGCGCGCGGACGCCGGACCTCGCCCAGCTGATGCCGTTCATCCTGCGGACCTGGATGTACACCTCCGGCGTCATGTTCTCCATCAGCAAGATGCTGGAGGGCCGTCCCGAGTGGACGGTGCGGCTGCTGCAGGTGAACCCGGCCGCGGTCTACATGGACCTGATGCGCTACGCCCTCATCGACGGCTACGGTGCCTCCAACCTGCCGCCGCACGTGTGGGCCATCGCCCTGTTCTGGGCCGTGGTCGTCTTCGTCGGCGGATTCGTGTACTTCTGGAAGGCGGAGGAGCGGTACGGCCGTGGCTGAGCAGAACACCGGCGAGCGTCGCCCGACGGTCATCGCGGACGACCTGCACATCGTCTACCGGGTCAACGGCGCCAAGACGGGCAAGGGCAGCGCGACGGCCGCGCTCAGCCGCATCCTCAAGCGAGGCTCCGACGACGAGGCGCGCGGGGTGCGCAAGGTGCACGCCGTGCGCGGTGTCTCCTTCGTCGCCTACCGCGGCGAGGCCATCGGCCTGATCGGCTCCAACGGCTCCGGCAAGTCCACCCTGCTGCGCGCCATCGCCGGCCTGCTGCCCGCGGAGAAGGGCAAGGTCTACACCGACGGCCAGCCCTCGCTGCTGGGCGTCAACGCGGCCCTGATGAACGACCTCACCGGCGAGCGCAACGTCATCCTCGGCGGCCTCGCCATGGGCATGTCCCGGGAGCAGATCAAGGAGCGCTACCAGGGCATCGTCGACTTCTCGGGCATCAACGAGAAGGGCGACTTCATCACCCTGCCGATGCGGACCTACTCCTCCGGCATGGCCGCCCGGCTGCGCTTCTCCATCGCCGCCGCCAAGGACCACGACGTCCTCATGATCGACGAGGCCCTTGCCACCGGTGACCGCTCCTTCCAGAAGCGCTCCGAGGAACGCATCCGGGAACTGCGCAAGGAGGCCGGCACCGTGTTCCTGGTGAGCCACAACAACAAGTCCATCCGCGACACCTGCGACCGTGTCCTGTGGCTGGAGCGCGGCGAACTGCGCATGGACGGGCCCACCGAAGAGGTCCTCAAGGAATACGAGAAGTTCACGGGCAAGTAGCCCGATTTCGGCCAGGGCCCCGCCGGAACGTCTCCGGCGGGGCCCTGCGTCTGCGCGCGCCCGCACGCGCCCGCAAAGGAAGCGTCAACTCCACTGTGCCGTAGGAATCTTGACGCCAATCGGTGTGTTGTTGTGATGCGCAGGACACCCCCTGGGGCCTTGCTGCGTTGTACAACGTAAGCTGTACCGGTCCCAGAAAGTGGCAAGTGGGGCGATAACGCGCGACACCCTCCGCCGGGCGCCCCCTCGGAGGGCGGAGCGGCGTGTCCGAAATAGAGTGTATTGGGTCAGCGGTGTAGAACGGGAGATGTGACGGCAATGGCTACGGAAACTCCCCAGCTCAGCGCAGCATGTGCCGTCCCCGCCCCGGGCAGCGCTCGGTGACGGGAACCGACACGGCGCCGGAACTCGAGAGCGCCACCCTGGACAAGGCCGCGAGCGAGAACTTCCCCGTGGCCCCCTTCTTCCTGCCCCGTGACTGGCGTGCCGACCTCATGGCCGTCTACGGCTTCGCCCGTCTGGTGGACGACATCGGCGACGGCGACCTGGCCCCCGGAGGCGCCGACGCCCGCGTTCTCGGCGTGTCGGCCACCGAGGCCGAGGACCGGCTGGTCCTCCTCGACGCCTTCGAGGCCGACCTGCGCCGCGTCTTCGACCCCGCCTCCTTCGGGCCGCGCCACCCGCTGCTGCGCCGTCTGCAGCCCACGGTCCGCCGCCGCTCGCTGACCCCCGGGCCGTTCCTCGGTCTGATCGCCGCCAACCGCCAGGACCAACTGGTCACGCGCTACGAGACCTACGACGACCTCCTCGCCTACTGCGAACTGTCCGCCAACCCCGTCGGCCGCCTCGTCCTCGGTGTCACCGGCACCGCGACCCCCGAGCGGATCCGGCTGTCGGACGCGATCTGCACCGCGCTGCAGATCGTCGAGCACCTCCAGGACGTCGCCGAGGACCTCGGCCGCGACCGGATCTACCTCCCCGCCGAGGACATGAAACGTTTCCACGTCCAGGAAACGGATCTCGCGGCGAAAACCGCGGGCGCATCGGTGCGCGCCCTGGTTGCATACGAGGCGCAACGCGCCCGCGATCTGCTGAATGAAGGCGCCCCTCTGGTGGGTAGCGTCCACGGCAGATTGAAGCTGCTGCTCGCAGGGTTCGTGGCGGGGGGAAGGGCGGCGGTCCGGGCGATCGCCGCCGCCGAATACGACGTACTTCCCGGCCCGCCCCGACCCGGCAAGGTCCAGTTGCTGCGCGAGGTGGGCGTGACCCTGCGAGGAGAGGGGTGATCCGGACCGTGGAGTCCTGGCCGCACGTGTCCGCACCGGTACTCGCCGCCTACAGGTACTGCGAGGCCGTCACCGGGCAGCAGGCCCGCAACTTCGCGTACGGCATCCGGTTGCTGCCGACGCCCAAGCGCCGTGCGATGTCGGCGCTGTACGCCTTCTCGCGGCGGGTCGACGACATCGGCGACGGCGACCTGCCCGACGAGGTCAAGGTCGCGCGCCTGGAGGAGACCCGGGCGCTGCTCACGCGCGTGCGCGAGGGCGAGGTCGCGGACGACGACACCGACCCGGTGGCCGTCGCCCTCACCCATGCCTCCGGTGTCTTCCCCATCCCGCTCGGCGGCCTGGACGAGCTGATCGACGGCGTCCAGATGGACGTGCGCGGAGAGACCTACGAGACCTGGGACGACCTCAAGGTCTACTGCCGCTGCGTGGCCGGCGCCATCGGCCGCCTCTCGCTCGGCGTGTTCGGCACGGATCCGGGCGCGCGGGGCGCCGACCGCGCACCCGAGTACGCCGACACGCTCGGGCTCGCGCTCCAGCTGACCAACATCCTCCGGGACGTCCGCGAGGACGCCGAGGGCGGCCGTACCTATCTGCCCGCCGACGACCTCGCCAAGTTCGGCTGCTCGGCCGGGTTCGCCGGGCCGACCCCGCCGGAGGGCTCCGACTTCGCCGGCCTCGTGCACTACGAGGTGCGCCGGGCCCGCACCCTCTTCGCCGAGGGCTACCGG
This sequence comes from Streptomyces sp. NPDC002520, assembly GCF_053595235.1. Taxonomy (NCBI): domain Bacteria; kingdom Bacillati; phylum Actinomycetota; class Actinomycetes; order Kitasatosporales; family Streptomycetaceae; genus Streptomyces; species Streptomyces sp. NPDC002520. Next base: position 35,075 of record NZ_JBSFXG010000005.1, read on the forward strand.
CTGCTGCCCATGCTCGACCGGCGCAGCGGCGCGTGCGTGGCGGCCATGGCCGGCATCTACCGCCGGCTGCTGGACCGCATCGAACGCGACCCGCAGGCCGTGCTGCGCGGCCGGGTCTCGCTGCCCGGACGCGAGAAGGCGTACGTCGCCGTGCGCGGCCTGTCCGGGCTGGACACCCGGCACGTCTCCCGGCGGACGCTCAGGAGGCGCGCCTGATGGACCTCACCGAACCAGGGGACATGCGGCAGGCAACCCTGTGCACCGGCGTGGCGTCCCTGACTGCGACGGCCGGACGTGCACCGTTCAACCAGCACGCCCGGCAAAGCCCTCTGGGGTCCGGCAGCGCCCCGAAGGGGCGCGAGGCTGTGTCGGACCTGCGGCTGCCGCCGCGTGGGCGCGACCAGCCACGGCGCCGCCGCAGACGTTCGGCGGCACATCGCGGCACCACCAGCGGAGCGCTCGCGCACGGACGGAAGGACGCACGATGAGCGACGGCTCTCGCCCCGCGCGGGCGGACGGCCACGCCCCGGGCCCCGCGGGCGCGGCAGGCCGCAGCGCCGTCGTGGTCGGCGGCGGGCTCGCCGGGGTCACCGCGGCGCTCGCGCTCGCCGACGCGGGCGTCCGTGTCACCCTGCTCGAGGGCAGGCCCCGGCTGGGCGGCCTCGCCTTCTCCTTCCGCCGCGGCGAACTGACCGTCGACAACGGCCAGCACGTCTATCTGCGCTGCTGCACCGCCTACCGCTGGTTCCTCGACCGGATCCGGGGCACGGCGCTCGCACCGCTGCAGGACCGGCTGGACGTGCCCGTCGTGGACCTCGACAAGCCCGAGGGCAGGCGGCTCGGCAGGCTGCGGCGCGACCCGCTGCCCGTCCCCCTCCACCTGGGGCGCAGCCTGGCCACCTATCCGCACCTCTCGCTCGCCGAGCGTGCCGCCGTCGGGCGGGCCGCGTTCGCGCTCAAGGGGCTCGACCTCGACGATCCGGCCCTGGACACCCAGGACTTCGGCAGCTGGCTGGCCGCGCACGGCCAGTCGCCGCGTGCCGTCGAGGCCCTGTGGGACCTGGTCGGGGTGGCCACCCTCAACGCGGTCGCGGGCGACGCCTCGCTGGCGCTCGCCGCGAAGGTGTTCAAGACCGGTCTGCTCTCCGACCCGGGCGCGGCCGACATCGGCTGGGCCCGCGTCCCGCTGGGCGAACTGCACGACCGGCTGGCCCGCAAGGAACTCGACTCCGCCGGCGTCCGTACCGAGCTGCGCACGCGCGTCACCTCCGTCTCCCTTGACGAGAACGGGAGTTGGAGCGTTCAGGTTCCCGGCGAGACGATCCTCACGGACGCCGTCGTCCTCGCCGTACCCCAGCGCGAGACCCACGACCTGCTGCCGCCCGGCGCCCTCGACGCCCCCGAACGGCTCCTGGAGATCGGCACCGCGCCGATCCTCAACGTGCATGTCGTCTACGACCGCAAGGTCCTCGCCCAGCCCTTCTTCACCGCCCTCGGCACCCCCGTGCAATGGGTCTTCGACCGCACCGACGCGTCCGGGCTGCTGAGGGGCGGGCCCGAAGGGCCTCCGTACAAGGGTGGTGGTGGGCGACGGGCGGGACAGTACCTGGCGCTGTCCCAGTCGGCCGCGTACGACGACATCGACGCCCCGGTCTCCGCGCTCCGCGAGCGCTATCTGCCGGAGCTTGAGCGGCTGATCCCGGGCACGCGCGACGCCCGCGTGCTGGACTTCTTCGTGACCCGGGAGCGCACGGCGACGTTCGCCGCAGACCCCGGCGTCGGGCGTCTGCGGCCCGGCGCCCGCACCAAAACCCCCGGCCTGTACCTGGCCGGAGCGTGGACCGCCACAGGGTGGCCCGCGACCATGGAGAGTGCGGTCCGCAGTGGAGTGAGCGCGGCCGATGCCGCGCTGAGCGCCCTGGGCCGGCCCCGCCCCAGCCACCTCTTCGCGTTCGAGGAGGCGGCCTGATGCTCGATCAGCAGCCGGCGGAAGGCCCCCGCACCCCCGGTACCGCAACAAGAGGAGAGACTGTGCCCACTGTGCCCCCGGCCTCGAGAGCCGCCGACGCGGTGGACGTGACCGCGCTGCTGGAGCGCGGGCGGACGCTGGCCACCCCGGTCCTGCGCGCGGCCGTGGACCGCCTGGCGCCTCCCATGGACACCGTCGCCGCCTACCACTTCGGCTGGATCGACGCCGCCGGCAACCCGGCCGACGGCGACGGCGGCAAGGCCGTACGACCCGCCCTCGCCGTCCTCTCCGCCGAGGTCACCGGCGCCGCGCCCGAGGTGGGCATTCCGGGTGCCGTCGCCGTCGAACTCGTCCACAACTTCTCGCTGCTGCACGACGACCTGATGGACGGCGACGAGCAGCGCCGGCACCGTGACACCGTCTGGAAGTTGCACGGCCCCGCCCAGGCCATCCTGGTCGGCGACGCCCTGTTCGCCCTCGGCAACGAGGTGCTGCTGGAGCTCGGCACCGTCGAGGCCGGCCGCGCCACCCGCCGTCTGACCACCGCCACCCGCGCCCTGATCGACGGTCAGGCGCAGGACATCTCCTACGAGCACCGCGACCGCGTCAGCGTCGGGGAGTGCCTGGAGATGGAGGGCAACAAGACCGGCGCGCTGCTCGCCTGCGCCTCCTCGATCGGCGCGGTGCTCGGCGGCGCCGACGACCGCACCGCCGACACCCTGGAGAAGTACGGCTACCACCTCGGCCTCGCCTTCCAGGCCGTCGACGATCTCCTCGGCATCTGGGGCGACCCGGACGCCACCGGCAAGCAGACCTGGAGCGACCTGCGCCAGCGCAAGAAGTCCCTTCCGGTGGTGGCCGCGCTCGCGGCGGGCGGCCCGGCCTCCGAGCGGCTCGGTGAGATCCTCGCCGCCGACGCCAAGAGCAGCGACTTCGCGAACTTCTCCGAGGAGGAGTTCGCGGCCCGCGCCGCGCTCATCGAGGAGGCGGGCGGCCGTGAGTGGACGGCCGAGGAGGCGCGCCGTCAGCACACCATCGCCGTCCAGGCCCTCGACGCCGTCGACATGCCCGACCGGGTACGGGCCGCCTTCACGGCGCTCGCCGACTTCGTCGTCGTACGGAAGAGATGATCACTATCGGGCGAATAGCTCTCGCGTAGTCGCCGGCCGGTCCTGTGGGATGACAGGTACCGGCCGACGGCGGACCCACAGCAGGACGACTCGCACGACTGCACGAAGGGGAAGCCATGACAGCGACGACCGACGGAAGCACCGGGGCGACCGTTCCGCCTCGCGCAGCCGCGGCCAGCGACACCGACATCACCACCCCCGCGGCGGCCGGGGTACAAGAAGCCGCCTCCCACGCCGCGAGGCGCGCCACCGACTTCCTGCTCGCCCGGCAGGACGCGCAGGGCTGGTGGAAGGGCGACCTCGAGACGAACGTCACCATGGACGCCGAGGACCTGCTGCTCCGTCAGTTCCTGGGCATCCTCGACGAGAAGACCACGCAGGCCGCCGCGAAGTTCATCCGCGGCGAGCAGCGCGACGACGGCACCTGGGCCACCTTTCACGGCGGACCCGGTGAACTCTCCACCACCGTCGAGGCGTACGTCGCCCTCCGTCTCGCGGGCGACGCGCCCGACGCCCCGCACATGGCGAAGGCATCCGCCTGGATCCGCGAGCGCGGCGGGATCGCCGCCTCCCGCGTCTTCACCCGGATCTGGCTCGCCCTGTTCGGCTGGTGGAAGTGGGAGGACCTGCCCGAACTCCCGCCGGAACTCATCTACTTCCCGACCTGGTTCCCGCTCAACATCTACAACTTCGGGTGCTGGGCGCGGCAGACCATCGTGCCGCTCACCGTCGTCTCCGCCAAGCGCCCCGTGCGTCCCGCGCCGTTCGCGCTGGACGAGCTGCACACCGACCCGGCGAACCCCAACCCGCCGCAGCCGCTCGCCCCGGTGGCGAGCTGGGACGGTCTCTTCCAGCGGCTCGACAAGGTTGTCCGCGGTTATCGCAAGGTCGCCGTGCGCCGGCTGCGCAGGGCCGCGCTGAACTCCGCCGCCCGCTGGATCGTCGAGCGGCAGGAGAACGACGGCTGCTGGGGCGGCATCCAGCCCCCGGCCGTGTACTCCGTCATCGCCCTGCACCTGCTCGGCTACGACCTCCAGCACCCGGTGCTGCGCGAGGGCCTCGCCTCGCTGGACCGTTTCGCCGTGTGGCGCGAGGACGGCGCCCGGATGATCGAGGCCTGCCAGTCCCCGGTCTGGGACACCTGCCTCGCCACCATCGCGCTCGTCGACGCGGGCCTGCCCGTCGACCATCCGCAACTGGTCAAGGCCGCCGACTGGATGCTCGGCGAGGAGATCGTCCGGCCCGGCGACTGGGCCGTGCGCCGCCCCCAACTCCCGCCCGGGGGCTGGGCGTTCGAGTTCCACAACGACAACTACCCGGACATCGACGACACCGCCGAGGTCGGACTCGCGCTGCGCCGGGTCCGGCACCACGACCCGTCCCAGGTGGACGGGGCGATCGGCCGCGCGGTGCGCTGGAACCTCGGGATGCAGTCGAAGAACGGCGCATGGGGCGCCTTCGACGTCGACAACACCAGCCCGTTCCCCAACCGGCTGCCCTTCTGCGACTTCGGCGAGGTCATCGACCCGCCGTCCGCGGATGTCACCGCCCACGTGGTGGAGATGCTCGCCGCCGAGGGCCTCGCCCGCGACCCGCGCACCCGGCGCGGCGTCGAGTGGCTGCTGGCCGAACAGGAGCCGGAGGGCTCGTGGTTCGGACGCTGGGGTGTCAACTACCTCTACGGAACCGGCTCGGTGGTGCCCGCTCTGACCGCGGCCGGATTGCCTGGCTCCCACCCGGCGATCCGGCGGGCGGTGACCTGGCTGGAGGGCGTCCAGAACGACGACGGCGGCTGGGGCGAGGACCTGCGCTCCTACAAGCACGTCAAGGAGTGGAGCGGTCGCGGTGCCTCCACCGCCTCGCAGACCGCGTGGGCGCTGATGGCGCTGCTAGCGGCGGGGGAGCAGGACTCCAAGGCCGTCGAGCGCGGCGTCCGCTGGCTGGCCGAGACCCAGCGGGAGGACGGCTCCTGGGACGAGCCGTACTTCACCGGCACCGGCTTCCCCTGGGACTTCTCCATCAACTACCACCTGTACCGGCAGGTGTTCCCGCTCACCGCGCTCGGCCGTTACCTGCACGGGGACCCCTTCGAGCGCGGCCTCCTCGCCAGGAAGCCACTGGCACAGGCGAAGCCACTGGCCGAGGCGAAGGGGAGCTGACTTGAGAGACCAGCCCGTCCCGGCCCCGCTGCTGATCGCCTGCGCGCTCGGCATCGAGCACCTCGCCCTGCGCACCGGCGAACGCGGCGTGAGGCGGAGGGGTGAGCGCCCCGGAGCCGAACCGGACACACGGGGTGTCGGCGGGCCGGTGAGCTTCCTGCGTACGGGCATGGGTCCCCGTGCGGCGGAACGCTCCGTCACCCGGCTCCTCGGGGACCCGGCACTGGCCGACGCGGCCGTGCTGGCCACCGGCTTCTGCGCCGGACTCGCCCCCGGGATGCACCCCGGCGACCTGGTGGTCGCCGAGGAGACCCGGGACCCGCGCGGGACCGTCCCGTGCGTGAGCACCGAACTGCTGGTGAAGGAACTCCTGCGCGCCGTTCCCGGGCGCACGGTCCACACCGGCCCGCTCACCGGCTCCGACCACGTCGTGCGTGGCCCGGAGCGTTCCGATCTGCTGGCGACCGGCGCGATCGCGGTCGACATGGAGTCGGCGGCCACGCTCCTGAGTGCCGTGCGCACGGGCGAGCGCCCTGTTGCGGCTGTCCGGGTGGTCGTGGACGCTCCGGAACATGAGCTCGTCCGGATCGGCACGGTACGCGGTGGAATATCGGCTTTCCGCGTTCTCCGTTCAGTACTTCCCGCTTTTTTCGAATGGCACCGTTCTTTGCTGCTCCCCCGGAGGTGAGCCAGATGGCCATGCCGTTGCGTCAGTCCATCAAGGTCGCTACATATCTGCTCGAACAGAAGCTGAGGAAGAGGGACAAGTTCGCCCTGCTCGTCGAGCTGGAGCCACTGTTCGCGTGCAACCTCAAGTGCGAGGGCTGCGGCAAGATCCAGCATCCGGCGGGCGTCCTCAAGCAGCGCATGCCCGTCGCCCAGGCCGTGGGCGCGGTGCTGGAATCCGGCGCGCCGATGGTGTCCATCGCCGGTGGTGAACCGTTGATGCACCCTCAGATCGACGAGATCGTGCGGCAGTTGGTCGCCAAGAAGAAGTTCGTGTTCCTGTGCACGAACGCTCTTCTCATGCGCAAGAAGATGGACAAGTTCAAGCCGTCGCCGTACTTCGCGTGGGCCGTGCACATCGACGGACTGCGTGAGCGGCACGACGCCTCGGTGGCGAAGGAGGGCACCTTCGACGAGGCGGTCGAGGCCATCAGGGAGGCCAAGCGGCGCGGCTTCCGGGTGACCACCAACTCGACCTTCTTCAACACCGACACCCCGCAGACCGTCGTCGAGGTGCTGAACTTCCTCAACGACGACCTGCAGGTCGACGAGATGATGCTCTCGCCCGCCTACGCCTACGAGAAGGCACCCGACCAGGAGCACTTCCTCGGCGTGCAGCAGACCCGGGAACTGTTCAAGAAGGCCTTCGCGGGCGGCAACCGCGCGAAGTGGCGGCTCAACCAGAGCCCGCTCTTCCTGGACTTCCTCGAGGGCAAGGTCGACTTCCCGTGCACGGCATGGGCGATCCCCAGCTACTCGCTCTTCGGCTGGCAGCGCCCCTGCTACCTGATGAGCGACGGGTACGTGTCCACGTACCGCGAACTCCTCGAGGACACCGACTGGGACAAGTACGGCCGCGGCAAGGACCCGCGCTGCGCCAACTGCATGGCGCACTGCGGCTACGAACCGACCGCCGTGCTCGCCACGATGGGCTCCCTGAAGGAGTCGCTGCGGGCCGCGCGCGAGACGATGACGAGCGGAAAGCAGGACTGACGCCGTGGCCGCCGTACCGCTCGGCGTCCCCGAGGTACCGGTCCGGCCGGTCGCACCGCGGCGCGTGTCGCGGCAGATCCAGGTCGGGCCGGTGGCGGTCGGGGGCGGAGCCCCGGTGTCGGTGCAGTCGATGACGACGACCCGTACGTCGGACATCGGCGCCACCCTGCAGCAGATCGCGGAACTCACCGCGTCCGGCTGCCAGATCGTCCGCGTCGCCTGCCCCACGCAGGACGACGCGGACGCCCTCGCGACCATCGCCCGCAAGTCGCAGATCCCGGTGATCGCGGACATCCACTTCCAGCCCAAGTACGTGTTCGCCGCCATCGAGGCCGGCTGCGCGGCGGTCCGGGTGAACCCGGGCAACATCAAGAAGTTCGACGACCAGGTGAAGGAGATCGCGCGGGCCGCGAAGGACCACGGCACCCCGATCCGGATCGGCGTCAACGCGGGCTCCCTGGACCGGCGCCTGCTGCGGAAGTACGGCAGGGCGACCCCGGAGGCGCTCGTGGAGAGCGCGCTGTGGGAGGCGTCGCTGTTCGAGGAGCACGACTTCCAGGACATCAAGATCTCGGTCAAGCACAACGACCCGGTCGTGATGATCGAGGCGTACAGGCAGCTCGCCGAGGCCTGCGAGTACCCGCTCCATCTGGGCGTCACGGAGGCCGGTCCGGCCTTCCAGGGCACGATCAAGTCGGCGGTGGCGTTCGGGGCGCTGCTGTCGCGGGGGATCGGCGACACCATCCGGGTCTCGCTGAGCGCCCCGCCCGCCGAGGAGGTCAAGGTCGGCATCCAGATCCTTCAGTCCCTGGGGCTGAGGGAGCGGCGCCTGGAGATCGTCTCCTGCCCGTCCTGCGGCCGCGCCCAGGTCGACGTGTACAAGCTGGCCGACGAGGTCGGCGCGGGGCTGGACGGCCTCGAAGTGCCGCTCCGGGTCGCGGTGATGGGCTGCGTGGTCAACGGTCCGGGGGAGGCACGGGAGGCCGATCTCGGGGTCGCCTCGGGCAACGGCAAGGGGCAGATCTTCGTGAAGGGCGAGGTCGTCAGGACCGTCCCCGAGTCGAAGATCGTGGAGACCCTGATCGAGGAGGCCATGAGGCTCGCCGAGCAGTCGAAGTGAGTTGAGCAGAGGCACGGCACGGAAGAAGAGGGGGCCCAGCGTGACGATTCTGGAGAGCATCAGGGGACCACGTGACCTGAAGGCGCTGTCCGAGGCGGAACTGGGTGAACTGTCCGAGGAGATCCGGGAGTTCCTGGTGCAGGCGGTAGCGAGAACCGGCGGTCACCTCGGGCCCAACCTGGGGGTGGTGGAACTGTCCATCGCGCTCCACCGGGTCTTCGAGTCGCCGGTCGACCGCATCCTGTGGGACACCGGCCACCAGAGCTACGTCCACAAGCTGCTGACCGGGCGTCAGGACTTCTCCAAGCTGCGCGGCAAGGGCGGCCTGTCCGGCTACCCCTCGCGCGAGGAGTCCGAGCACGACGTCATCGAGAACAGCCACGCCTCCACCGCGCTCGGCTGGGCCGACGGTCTCGCCAAGGCCAACCAGGTGCAGGGGGAGAAGGGCCATGTGGTCGCGGTCATCGGCGACGGTGCGCTGACCGGCGGCATGGCCTGGGAGGCGCTCAACAACATCGCGGCCGCCAAGGACCGGCCGCTGATCATCGTCGTCAACGACAACGAACGCTCCTACGCCCCCACCATCGGCGGCCTCGCCAACCACCTGGCCACCCTGCGCACCACCGACGGCTACGAGAAGGTCCTCGCCTGGGGCAAGGACGTCCTGCTGCGCACCCCGGTCGTCGGCAACACCCTCTACGAGTCCCTGCACGGCGCGAAGAAGGGCTTCAAGGACGCCTTCGCCCCGCAGGGCATGTTCGAGGACCTGGGCCTGAAGTACGTGGGCCCGATCGACGGCCACGACATCAAGGCCGTCGAGTCCGCGCTGCGCCGCGCCAAGCGGTTCCACGGCCCGGTCCTGGTCCACTGCCTCACGGAGAAGGGCCGCGGCTACGAGCCGGCCCTCGCCCACGAGGAGGACCACTTCCACACCGTCGGGGTGATGGACCCGCTGACCTGCGCCCCGCTCGTGCCGTCCAGCGGCCCGTCCTGGACCTCGGTGTTCGGCGAGGAGATCGTCAGGATCGGCGAGGAGCGCGAGGACGTCGTCGCGATAACGGCGGCCATGCTGCACCCGGTGGGACTCGGCAGGTTCGCCGAGCGCTTCCCCGACCGGGTGTGGGACGTGGGCATCGCCGAGCAGCACGCGGCCGTCTCCGCCGCGGGCCTCGCCACCGGGGGGCTGCATCCGGTCGTCGCCGTCTACGCCACCTTCCTCAACCGCGCCTTCGACCAGCTGCTGATGGACGTGGCCCTGCACCGCTGCGGGGTCACCTTCGTGCTGGACCGGGCCGGTGTCACGGGCGTGGACGGGGCCTCGCACAACGGCATGTGGGACATGTCCGTCCTCCAGGTCGTCCCCGGCCTCAGGATCGCCGCCCCGCGCGACGCCGGCCAGCTGCGCGCCCAGCTGCGCGAGGCCGTCGCCGTGGACGACGCACCCACCCTGGTCCGCTTCCCGAAGGAGTCGGTGGGCCCGGAGATCCCGGCGGTCGGGCACGTCGGCGGCATGGACGTCCTGCACCGCGCCGAACGCCCCGAGGTGCTGCTGGTGGCCGTCGGTGTGATGGCGCCGGTCTGCCTCCAGACCGCCGATCTGCTCGAGGCACGCGGCATCGGCTGCCAGGTGGTGGACCCCCGCTGGGTCAAACCCGTCGACCCCGCCCTGCCGGGGCTGGCCGCCGAGCACCGCCTGGTGGCCGTCGTGGAGGACAACAGCCGTGCGGCAGGCGTCGGTTCGGCCGTCGCGCTGGCCCTCGGCGACGCCGACGTGGACGTGCCGGTGCGGCGGTTCGGCATCCCGGAGCAGTTCCTCGCGCACGCCAAACGCGGCGAGGTGCTGGCGGACATCGGTCTCACGCCCGTCGAGATCGCCGGACGGATCAGCGCGAGCCTCGCCGTCAGGGACGTCGGCGGGCCGAGTACGGAGAAACCTGCGAAACCTGCGAAACCCGTGAAAGCCGCGAAACCCGAGAAACCCGAGAAACCCGAGAAAGCCGAGAAGCAGGAGAAGGCCGAGAAACAGGAGAAAGCTGAATGAGCAAGGAGTTCGACCTCGGCGCCCTCCTCGCCGAGCGCGGAGCCGAACGCTACGAGCTGCACGCGCGGTACCTCAACCCGCAGCTCCCGCGGATGCTGCACACCATCGGCTTCGACAAGGTCTACGAGCGGGCCGAGGGCGCCCACTTCTTCGACGCGGACGGCAACGACTACCTGGACATGCTCGCCGGGTTCGGGGTGATGGGCCTGGGCCGCCATCACCCCGTGGTCCGCAAGGCGCTGCACGACGTCCTCGACCTGAGCCTCGCCGACCTGACCCGGTTCGACTGCCAGCCGCTGCCCGGCCTGCTCGGCGAGCGGCTGCTCGCCCACAGCCCGCACCTGGACCGGGTGTTCTTCGGCAACAGCGGCACCGAGGCCGTCGAGACCGCCCTCAAGTTCGCCCGCTACGCCACCGGGAAGAAGCGGATCCTCTACTGCGACCACGCCTTCCACGGCCTGACCACCGGCTCCCTGTCGGTCAACGGCGAGGACGGCTTCCGCGACGGCTTCGCCCCGCTGCTGCCCGACACCGCCGTACCCCTCGGCGATCTCGACGCCCTCGCCCGGGAACTGAAGAAGGGTGACGTGGCCGCCCTGATCGTCGAGCCGATCCAGGGCAAGGGCGTGCACGAGGCCCCGCCCGGCTATCTGCTTGCCGCGCAGGAGCTGCTGCACAAGCACAAGGCGCTGCTCATCGCCGACGAGGTGCAGACCGGCCTCGGCCGCACCGGCGACTTCTACGCCTACCAGCACGAGGACGGCGTGGAGCCCGACCTGGTGTGCGTGTCCAAGGCCCTGTCCGGCGGCTACGTCCCGGTGAGCGCCACCCTGGGCAAGGACTGGATCTTCAAGAAGGTCTACTCGTCCATGGACCGCGTCCTGGTCCACTCGGCGAGCTTCGGGTCCAACGCCCAGGCGATGGCCGCGGGCCTGGCCGTGCTGTCGGTCATGGAGAACGAACAGACCGTCGCCCGGGCCCGGGCCACCGGCGAGCTGCTGAAGTCCCGGCTCGGCGCGCTGATCGACCGGTACGAGCTGCTCGCCGACGTCCGCGGCCGGGGGCTGATGATCGGTATCGAGTTCGGCCGGCCCACCTCGCTGAAGCTGCGGGGGCGCTGGACCATGCTCCAGACCGCCCGCAAGGGCCTGTTCGCCCAGATGGTGGTCGTGCCGCTGCTGCAGCGGCACCGGATCCTCACCCAGGTCTCCGGCGACCACCTGGAGGTGATCAAGCTGATCCCGCCGCTGGTCATCGACGAGGCCGACGTGGACCGCTTCGTCGACGCCTTCACCGCCGTCATGGACGACGCGCACAGCGGCGGCGGCCTGATGTGGGACTTCGGCAAGACCTTGATCAAGCAGGCGGTGGCCAACCGCTGAGCCAGGCCCCTCGGCTTCCGCTCTTTGTTCGACTTTTGCCTCTGAGGCAAGAGATTTGCCAGAGGGGCAAGGATCGGGCTGAATGGAGGCATGAACGCCTCAGAAGCCGTGCCACCGGCGGGCGAGGGTGACGACCTGCCCGCCGTGGCGCCGCAGCTGCGCGCCCTGCGCCGGCGCACCGGCCTGACCCTGGAGGCCGCGGCCCGGTCCGCCGGGCTCTCGCCGGCCCATCTCTCCCGCCTGGAGACCGGCCGGCGCCAGCCGTCGCTGCCGATGCTCCTCGCGCTCGCCCGTATCTACGGTACGACCGTGTCGGAGCTGCTCGGCGAGGCGGTCGCCGAACGGGACGCCGTCGTGCGCGCCGCCGACATGGAGCCCACCCACGCGGGCGGCTGGACCTACGTCCAGACCGGCGCCCCGGGGCGCGCCATGCAGGCGCTGCGCGTCCAGGTGCCGTACCGCACCCAGGGCGACATCGTGCGCGTCCATCCCGGCGAGGAGTGGCTCTACGTCCTCAAGGGCCGTCTCCGGGTGCGCCTCGGTGACACCGCGCACCTGCTCGGGCCCGGTGACAGCGCGCACTTCGACTCGCTCACCCCGCACCGCCTCGCCGCCGAGGACCCGGACGGCGTGGAGCTGCTGTTCGTTCACACCCTGCTGCAGAGCCCCACGGCCTCACTGTGCCTGGGCCACCTGACCGGAGAACTGCCATGAGCAACTTCGAAGAGAAGTTCCCCCGCGCCCTGTGGGTCCGTCTCATCATCTACATCGCGCTCGGGCACGTCCTGGCCGCGTTCCTCTACCTGCTGTTCGCGGTGGGTGCGAAGGGCTGAGGCGGCCGTCGCCGAGCGCGTGACTCAGTCGACCAGGCGCTTGCGCAGCCGCTCACGGTTCTCCGGGGTGAGGTTCAGGCCCTGCTCCAGGTAGGTGTCGACCCCGCCCCACGTCTCGTCGATGCTCTCGAAGGCCGCCGTCAGATACTCGGCGCGCGCGTCGAAGAGCGGGCTCAGCAGCTCCATCACCTCGGGCGTGTACGCGGTCTCCGCGCTGCCGCTGCGCCGGACCTTGTAGCGGCGGTGCTTCGCGTTGGACTCCAGGTAGTCCGCGACGATCGCGTCGCGCTCCACACCCACGGCGAGGAGTGTGACGGCTATGGAGATGCCCGCGCGGTCCTTGCCCGCCGCGCAGTGCATCAGCGCGGGCACGCTGTCCTCGGCGATGGCGTGCAGCACCCGGGAGTGCTCGGCGGTGCGCTCCTTGACGATCGTCCGGTACGAGTCGACCATCCGGGCCGCCGCCTTGCCGTCGGCGAGGATGTCGCGCAGCTGGTCGAGGTCGCCGTCGCGGACCATCTTCCAGAACTCGGCGCCGTCGGCCGGGTCGCTCAGCGGCAGGTTCACGTTCCGCACGCCGGGCAGCTCGACGTCGGGGCCCTCCAGCTTCTGGTCGGCCGCGTTGCGGAAGTCGAAGATCGTGTGCAGGCCCAGGGTGGCGAGGAAGGCCGCGTCCTGCTCGGTCGCGTGCGCGAGGTGGCCGCTGCGGAACAGCACTCCGTGGCGCACCCGTCGCCCGTCCCCGGTGGGAAGGCCGCCCACGTCACGGAAATTGCGGACGCCGGCCAGCCCGGGCTCGGTCGACGGGACCTGCTGCGTCACGGGGGCTCCTCCCGGTCGGCCCCACCGACGCGACTCGCCGGCGGGCGCTCAGTCGACCATACGACATTGATTTCCTCGGGCATCGAGTTGTCCACAGGCCTTGTCACTGCACCTCCACTGGGGGCCGCGCGGACCGAGCCCTTCGCCCCCTCGAATGCCGGGCGGCCCGCGCAGGCCCCGCAGTTCTCGCAGGCGTCGGACGCCAACGCGAGTGCCCCGCAGCAGCAGGCCGCGGCGCCGGAGAGCGCCGAGGCCGCCCCCGCCACCGGCTTCACCCTCCCGGTCGCAAGCGCCACCATCGGCACCGCCTACCACGTGGCCGGCAGCATGTGGTCCAGCGGTTACCACACCGGTGTCGACTTCGTCGTCCCGACCGGCACGCCCCTCAAGGCCGTCGGCGCCGGCACGGTCGTCTCCGCCGGGTGGGGCGGCGCGTACGGCAACCAGGTCGTCATCAGGCTGAACGACGGCTACTACGCCCAGTACGCCCACCTCTCCCAGCTCTCCGTCCCGGCCGGGCAGACCGTGACCGCGGGCCAGCAGGTCGGCCTGTCCGGCGCGACCGGCAACGTGACCGGACCGCACCTGCACTTCGAGATCCGCACCACGCCGAACTACGGCTCGGACATCGACCCCGTCGGCTACCTCCGCCGGCACGGCGTCCCCGTCGGCTGAGCCGCCTCTCCACTCCGAAGTCCGGACCCCCGATCCCCCGGGTCCGGCCTTCGGCGTCGTATTCCGGGTTGGCGACTGAATTTCCAGTGTCTTATCTCACCGTTCGTCAACCCATCCTTACGGTCGCGTAGGTCACATCGAAGGTGAATCATGGTCCGACGTGGCAGACGATTCGAAGAATGACAACAGATCAGTGATCGGGTCGTACGTGGCGGTGGGGGACAGCTTCACCGAGGGCGTCGGCGACCCCGGACCCGACGGGGCCTTCGTGGGCTGGGCCGACCGATTCGCGGTCCTGCTCGCCGACCGACGGCCCGAGGGCGACTTCACATACACCAACCTGGCAGTGCGCGGAAAGCTCCTGGACCAGATCGTGGCCGACCAGGTCCCGAAGGTTCTCGAACTGGCCCCGGACCTCGTCTCCTTCTGCGCGGGCGGCAACGACATCATCCGGCCCGGCACCGACCCGGACGAGGTGGCCGAGCGGTTCGAGCGCGCTGTGGCGCAGCTGACCGAGGCCGTCGGCACGGTGCTGGTGACGACCGGCTTCGACACCCGTGGCGTGCCCGTCTTCAAGCACATGCGCGGCAAGATCGCCACCTACAACGGACATGTCCGGGCCGTCGCCGACCGGTACGGCTGCCCCGTGCTCGACCTGTGGTCCCTGAAGTCCGTGCAGGACCGCAGGGCCTGGGACGACGACCGCCTGCACCTGTCGCCCGAGGGGCACACGCGCGTGGCGCTGCGCGCCGGCCAGAGCCTCGGCCTTCAGGTTCCGGCCGACCCTGAGCAGTCGTGGCCGCCGCTCCCGCCCCGCGGCACGCTGGAGGTCCGCCGCGACGACGTCCACTGGGCCCGCGAGTACCTCGTCCCCTGGATCGGCCGCCGGCTGCGCGGCGAGTCGTCCGGGGACCATGTGACGGCCAAGGGCGCTCTGTCGCCCGACGACATCAAACTGCGGATCGCCTCCGTCGCCTGACGCCCGCCGTTCGCGCCCCGCACTGCGACCAGGGGGAGCGGTGCGGGGCACGTCCCAGCGCGGGGCGGACCGCCGCTCAGCGCTCCCGTTCGGACAGCGCGTCCAGGGGCAGTCCCAGCTCGCGGGCCAGGGCCTCGTCCACCCAGGTCTGGGCCCGGGTCCTCGGGACCGAGCCGGGGTACGACGTCAACTGCACGGCCAGGCCGTCCAGGAGGGCCGTGAGCCGCAGGGCCGTGGCCGCCGGGTCGGGGCACTCGAACTCGCCCGCCGCCACGCCTTCGGCGATGACTTCGGTGAGCGCGGCCTTCCACTGCTTGTCCAGACCCCGGCCGACATCCCGGAGCGCGGGTTCGCGCAGCGCCACCGCCCAGCCCTCGATCCACAGCCGCCAGCCCTTGGCCTGGCCGGTGGGCGCGTACCACCGCACGGCCGCGCGCAGCCGGCGCAGCGCGGGGCCGCGCCGCCCTAGCAGCCTGCGCAGATGCGCGAGGTCGCCCTCGGCCGCGTAGGCGAACGCGGCGGAGACCAGCTTCTCCTTGGTCGAGAAGTGGTACAGCACCAGCGCGTTGCTGACACCGAGCGCCGCGGCCACGTCGGCGATCCTGACCGCCGCCACGCCGCGTTCCTCGATCTGCTCGATGGCGGCCCGCAGCAACTCGTCGCGCCGCTCCGCCACACTCAACCGCACTCTCGCCACGCGATCACCCTATTGCGTCGGTCGGGGAGTTGCCGTAGGCCCGGGTCCTTTGGCCGGTCGGCATCCCCCGGAGGTCCGGAAGGCGCCGGCCGCCGTCCAGTTGCAGGCCGTCGTCAAGCCGCCCGCTGCCGTCCAGTCGCCCGCCGCCGTCACCGGTCCAGGTACTGAACAGCCAGTCAGTATCCGGAGTCGGTACGGACGCTGTCAACGCGCGGGACGCTTCAGTAGGGTCGTCGGGTGTGAGCGGGGCCACCGGAGACGCCCCTCCGGTTCGCCCGGCGGCCGACCATAATGGAGAGCCTCAGTGACACCATCTGGAGGTACCGTGACCGGTCTGCGTTCCCAGAGCTTCGGGCTCCGCGCGCTTCAGCCCGAGGCCTTCGGCGCGGAACCGAGCGGTGAGCGCCTCGCGCGCATCCGCCGTTCCCCCCACTTCAAGGACGGCGTCTTCCAGAACCCCGGCGGCATCGCCCGCACCCGTCCCTCCGGCTCCATGCTGAACTTCGCGAAGGTGTTCTTCGACAAGGACACCCGCCCCCTGCGTGCCCCGCGCGGAACCGTCCCGGTGCACGCCACCACACTGGCCGACCTGGCCAAGCCACCGGTCTCGGGGCTGCGCGTGACGTGGATGGGGCACTCCAGCGTGCTGGCCGAGATCGACGGGCACCGCGTCCTGTTCGACCCCGTCTGGGGCGAGCGCTGCTCCCCGTTCCCGTTCGCCGGCCCCAAGCGGCTGCACCCGGTGCCGCTCCCGCTGGCCGCGCTCGGCCCGGTCGACGTCGTCGTCATCTCGCACGACCACTACGACCACCTCGACATGCCCACCATCAAGGCGCTGGCCGGCACCGACACCCTCTTCGCGGTGCCGCTCGGCGTCGGCGCCCACCTCGAACACTGGGGCGTCTCGGCGGACCGGCTGCGCGAACTGGACTGGCACGAGGCCACGAAGGTCGGCGGACTCACCCTCACCGCCACCCCGGCCCGCCACTTCTGCGGCCGCGGCCTGCGCAACACCCAGCACACGCTGTGGGCGTCCTGGGTGGTGCAGGGCGAGGAGCACCGGATCTACCACAGCGGGGACACCGGCTACTTCGACGGTTTCAAGGAGATCGGCGCCGATCACGGCCCGTTCGACGTCACCATGATCCAGATCGGTGCGTACAGCGACTTCTGGCCCGACATCCACATGACCCCCGCGGAGGGCCTGCGCGCCCACCTCGACCTCCAGGGCGGCGCCCCGCACGGTGCCCTGCTCCCGATCCACTGGGGCACCTTCAACCTCGCCCCGCACGCCTGGGCCGAGCCCGGCGAGTGGTCGAAGGACGCCGCGGAGGGGGCCGGTCAGACCGTGGCGGTTCCCCGTCCGGGTGAGCCCTTCGAGCCCGCGGGAGCCGTGCCGGGCGATCGCTGGTGGCGCTCGGTCTCCGCACCTGTGGCTCGCCCCTGGCGCCTTGCCGAGGCCGCGGAGAGCAGCACGCCCCAGGAGCCGGACGCCGCTCAGGGTGATCTCGACCTCGCTGGTGAGCGGTGACGTCGGTCGGCGTTCCTCTGGGGAATCGGCACCACTCTCGGCGCCCTCGGTGCAACTGGGGAGGCTCTATCGTTGACCCCGGGCAGGCCGCACCACCATCGTCGACATTCGCATCGACCTGGTGGAATCACCACGTTGGGCTGCCCGGCGAAGCTGGTTTCGCCACCCACGACCACCGTCGCCGCGACCGCTGCCGCCACACCGCACTCAATGCCGCCCAGGAGGCCATCTGCCGGCGCAGCGGCGACTGCCCAGACCCTGGTCGGTGATATCCGCACCGCTCGTGCGGACTTGGCGCCGCCAAACCGCGCCAGCGGCTACCTCCACGGCCAGGCTGGAGTCGCCGGGGGAGCGGTGAGCATGGCGGGCGACGACCTGGCTGTCCTGGTCCAGATGCTCTCGGACATGACACCCGAGGAACGCGCACGCGTCCCGGATGCGGTCGACGGCCGCCACCGCGAGCGGAAGGCGCCCGTGGAGCAGCACTTCGTGCCGTTGCCGACGCGGGGGTCCGCGTCATCGGGCCTGGACATTCACGTCCGACAAGCACCTGAGGGGGCGCCGTCTCCTCAAGTGCCTCGCAACGCCGATCGAGTCCCAACCGGTAGGCCGCGCCACGGGACGGAGCGTCCACCGATCGCTGAGAGCTTCACTACGAGGTTGTCCGCTCCGGTAACGTTGAGGCGATCCGGTCGGTGGACTCGCGGCTGGGGCAATCAGTAGGAAAACCGGCGGCAGGCGCGGCTGGGGGACATCGGCAGAGGAACCAGACGATGGCCACGGTCTACCGCGTGGTGACCATGAACGACGAAGGCCGGGAGCAGAGCGCTCGGTACTTCGATGTGGACGGTCGGGAGATCGATGATCCCCACCTGTCCAGGGGGCGTATCCCTTCCCCGCAACGGCAGTCTGTGGATCTGCCCGTCACTCCGGAGCCGGAGCAGGTATCACCCGTTCCCGGGACCGTCGTGTTCGACCCGGTGTGGTGGGAGGATCTGAGGGGGTGCACGGCCGTGTTCCTGCCGGGCGACCCCCCGCGCTCCGGACGGATCGCTTTCCACGACCAGGATGGGCGGCTGCCGGCCGGTGCTCCTACCGAAGAGCTCCTGGTGGTCCTGCCGCACGGTCGCGGAGGTCGGCGACGGACCGTTCCCGCGGTGGTGTGTCCGCTCGCCGACGTTCTGCCGTCGCTGCTCGACGAGCCGCCGGAGCGGCTTACCGCGACAGGTGCCGCATGGCGCCACGCGGCCCTCTACGCGCTGCACATGGCCGGTCGAGGGCTGTTGCTGCCCGGGCTGAGTGCCGGCGGGTACGACGCCTGGAGGCTGGGGCCGTTCTCGCAGGAGGACGCCGGCTGGGTACGGGCATTGGCCGGATCCCTTGACCCCGCCGCGTACGCGACTCCGTTGCAGCAGGCCGGGCGTGGACGTACTCCGCTGCTTCTGCCGCATCCGTACGACCGGCTGCGTCTGTTCCTGGACGCGGTGGCCGACTTGCTGCCGCGCACGCCCGCCGCTGCCGCCGCTGCAGGGCAGGCCGCTTTCGCCGGTCGGGACCCCAGGCATCTGCCGGGGCTGTGGGGCTGGGCCGCCAAGGTCGCCGACGGTCGGGACGCCGGTGTCCAGCTCTCCCTCCGGCTTGAACTTCCGGCTATGGAGGGGTACTTCGACAGCGCCGACGACGGTACGGGCGCGGGCGCTGCGGACCGCCTCGGAGCGGCGGTGCGGTGTGTGCCCCAGGTGCGCTCGCTGGCGGATCCGTTGCTGCTCGCCGACCTGGCCGAGGTGCGATGTGGGACCGTGGACGCATTCGGTCCACGTGACCGTGCGCGGATCGACGCGACGCTGCGTGCGGCCGCCGAGGTCTGGCCCGTACTCGCCGGACTGCTGGAACCGGCCGGGCCGGACGCACTGGACGTGGACGACGACGCCTTTCGCGCCCTGCTGGACGATGGCATCGGTGCCCTGGCACGGGTGGGTGTGGCGGTGCACCTGCCGAAGGACCTGGTCCGGGACCTCGTCGTACAGGCAGTCGTCGAGCCCGGGAGCCGTTCGCCGGACGAAGAACCGGAGGGATCGGGCTTCTTCACACCCGACGCGCTGCTCTCCTTCCGCTGGGAGCTGGCGGTGGGCGACCGCACTCTCACCCCTGCGGAGCTCGACCGGCTGGCACGGGCCGGGCGCCCGCTGGTGCGGCTGCGGGACCAGTGGGTCGTCGTCGACGAGGCGCTGGTACGCAAGGCCCGGATTCGGCCACGCGAACTGGGCGCCCTGGAGGCACTGACGGCCGTCCTCACGGGCGAGGTGGCGGGCGACGACGGATCCGTCACCCCGGTGCGGCCGAACGGATGGCTTGCCTCCCTCCACGACCGGCTGACCGCACCGGAGCACGCCGCGGACGCCGAGCTGCTGCCTCCCGCCGGGCTGGAGGCCACCCTGCGCGGGTACCAGCTGCGTGGCCTGGCCTGGCTGGACAGGCTCACCCGTCTCGGTCTGGGCGCCTGCCTCGCGGACGACATGGGGCTCGGCAAGACGATCACCGCCATCGCCCTCCACCTGCGCCGGCAGGAGGATCCGAGGACGGCCTGCGGCCCCACCCTGGTGGTGTGTCCCGCCTCGCTGCTCGGCAACTGGGGGCGGGAGATCGACAGGTTCGCGCCCGGTACGCCCTGGCGCCGCCATCACGGATCCGCACGTGACCTCGGTGACTTCCGGCCCGGGGAGATCGTCCTCACCACCTACGGCACACTCCGCCGTGACCTGTCCGACCTCTGCGAGGCCGGACCGTGGGGACTCGTCGTCGCCGACGAGGCGCAGCACGCCAAGAATCCCGCCTCGGTCACTGCCAAGGCCATGCGTGCCCTCCCTGCCCAGGCCCGGGTGGCGCTCTCCGGCACACCGGTGGAGAACAACCTCACCGAACTCTGGTCGCTCCTGGACTGGGCCACGCCCGGTCTGCTCGGCCCGCTCACCGCCTTCCGGGACCGCTACGGCCGGGCCGCCGAACGCGCCGCCCGCGGCAGCGAGGCCGAGGCTGACGCGGCGGCCGCCGGACGGCTCGGCCGCCTCATCCGCCCCTTCGTGCTGCGCCGCCGCAAGTCCGACCCGGGCATCGCCCCCGAGCTGCCGCCCAAGACCGAGACCGACCACCCAGTCCGGCTGACCCGGGAACAGACGGTGCTGTACGAGGCACAGGTACGGGAGTCGATGGACGAGATCCGTAACGCACAGGGCATCACGCGGCACGCCCTGGTCCTCAAACTCCTCACTGCCCTCAAGCAGATCTGCAACCATCCCGGCCACTACCTGAAGGAGGACACGGCGGCCCGCCTCACCGGACGCAGCGGCAAACTCGAACTCCTCGACGAACTGATCGACGTCCTCCTGGCCGAGAACGCGTCCGTGCTGGTCTTCACCCAGTACACGCGGATGGCGCGGATGCTGGAGGCGCATCTGGCCCGGCGCGGTGTGCGGACGCTTCTGCTGCACGGCGGGACACCGGTGCACCGCCGCGAGGAGATGGTCGACGCCTTCCAGAGGGGCGAGGTCCCGGTGTTCCTGCTTTCTCTGAAGGCAGCCGGCACCGGTCTCAACCTCACCCGGGCGTCCCATGTCGTCCACTACGACCGCTGGTGGAACCCCGCTGTCGAGGACCAGGCCACCGACCGCGCCTACCGTATCGGCCAGACCCAGCCGGTCCAGGTCCACCGGCTGATCACCGAAGGCACCGTCGAGGAGCGCATCGCACAGCTCATCTCGTCCAAGCGCGACCTGGCGGACTCGGTCCTCGGCGGAAACCGGGGAGAGGCCGCGATCAGCGACCTGACCGACGACGAACTCGCCGACCTGGTCGCCCTGCACACCACCGCCGACCGGAGCAGCCGATGAGCCGCAACGGCACAGGGAAGCGCCCCGTCGATCTGGTCCTCCCGAAGCCGCCGCCGGTACCGGGACAGCGGAAGCTGACGGACGGGTCGTGGGGCATCCTGTGGATCGCAGCCCTGGAAAGTCCCCGCAGACGGGACTCCGGGCACGCGGCCAGGCTCGACCGTGCCCGCACCTATGCCCGGCGCGGGGCGGTCGGAGACATCACCGTACGCGCGGGCGAACTGTCCGCCCGGGTCACCGGCAGCGGCCGCCGCCCGTACAGGGTCACACTCCGCGTTCCCGAACTGCTCGAGGCGGAGGCGGATCGGCTGCTCGACGCATGGGCGGACGACGTCGACGCCGCCGCCGAACTGTCCCGCGGGGAGCTCGGCGAGGCAACCGCGCGCATCGCCGTCGCCGAAGACATCGCCCTGGTACCCAGCCCCGGCCTCACCGACTACGAGTGCACCTGCCCTGACTGGGGCTTCCCCTGCAAACACGCGGCAGCGGTCTCCTACCAGTACGCCCGGGCCATCGACGCCCGCCCCGACGCCCTCCTGCTGCTCCGCGGCCACCACTTGGACTTCGTGCGTGAGGAAGCAGCGCTCCGGTGCGCCGAACGCGAGGCCGCCGCTGCCGAACAGGCCGCCGAAGAAGCGGAACTGACCAGGGCGGGCGCGGCTCGCGGAGTCCCGGCCGGCGAGGCGTTCGCGCGGGCCAGGCAGGAAGGCGGACTGCCTCCCCTGCCGGAGCTTCCCGCCCCGTCGACGGGGCCCCTCACCGTCGGACCGTTCCCGGATCCGGGCCACAAGGACAGCCTTGTCGCCCCCGACCGGCTGCGCACGCTGGCCGACGACGCCGCCCACCGTGCCGCCGACGCCTACAGCCACGCGGTCGTCACCGGAGGCGCCTTTGCTGCCCTGCTCCGGCTCGACACCGACCCCTGGCTGGACACCGTCCGGCGCGCGGCACGAGCGGACGGCGATCCTCGCGTCGTCGGCCGCCTGCTGAACAGCTCGGACCAGGCGCGTGCACGGCTCGCGCGGGCAAGCGCGGCGTGGAAGCACGGGGGCCAACCCGCACTGGCCGTCCTCGACGGAGGCCAGGTGCCACCGCGTGCCGCGGAGACCGCGGCACGCGAACAACTCCTGACCCGGCCGCTTCCCGGCCTGCCCGGCCCTCCCCTGCTGCGCCGCACCGGCGGCCGTCTCCAATTGGTCGGTCACGATATCGAGTTGCGGTACGGACCGGGCGGTCACTGGTACCCGTTCCGCAAGCAGTCCGGCCAGTGGTGGCCGGCCGGCCCTCCCTCCCGGGACGCCGTGGAGGCTGTGCTGCCAATCCTGCCGGGGACATGACCGGCCGGATCAGCTCCGATACCTCGTCCGGTGGACCACTCGGGCAGCACGAATGCCCTGGACTTCTCCCGCGCGGCCGGTCGACGGTTCCCACATCCGGGCGTTGAAGAACCGCGTGAGGGCTCGGACGCAATCAGTCGATGGTCGGATCTTCGGCCTCTTCCCGAAGTCGGGTCGCGAAGTCGGACGCAGTGACGTGCGAGCCCGCGCCCGGAGTGAGCGGGGCGGGCTCGCCAGTGACCGTGTTGCGGTCGCGGTAGAGGTCGGTGCCGCCGGAGAGGGGCCCGCCGTCCCTGGGGGCTTCGGTTGCCGTTCACCCGAGGCCGGGTGAACCATGGCATAGGTACGGTTTTCATTCTTCGAGCAATAAGGATGGGATTTCGTCGGGCCTGCACGTGCGACCTTGGAGGACTCATGTACACGACTCGATCTCGTGCCCGTTCCGCCGCCGTCTGCGCCGCCACCCTGTGTGTCATGGGTGCTACGTCGCTCCCGGCTCTCGCTTCTTCGTCGTCCTCACCGTCGGCGGTCTCCCCTCTGGACAGACAGCTCCTGACCGCAGCCCACCAGGGAAATCTTTGGGAGATTGCGGTCAGTCAGCAAGCTCAGAGCGCAGCGACCACTGCCTGCGTCAAGCGGGTCGGCGTTGAGTTCATTCGTGACCATCGCGCCCTCGATGCCGGTGTCGTCAAGACCGCGGCACAACTCGGCGTGGCACTGCCGTCCGGGCAGTCGGCCGCGCAACTGAGGCAAACCGCCGCTCTCAAGTCCATCGCCGGGACACCCGCGTACGATGCCGCGTGGCTCAAGGCCCAGTACCCTGCCCACGTGCAGACACTGGCGCTCATCGACAAGGAGATCGCTTCGGGCACCAGCCCGCTCGTGAAGTCCCTGGCCAAGAGCGCCCGCCCGGTGGTCGCACGCCACACCCAGATGGTCAACTACGGCATGTGCCACGCGTAACGCCCGCCGACTCACGGGCCTGGATGCGGTTGCCGAGCGCGGCCGCCGGGTTCAGGCGTCCGGGTTCCGGCGTCTGGGGGCGGCGCCGGGCAGGCCGTTGAGGAAGTCGGTCGCCTTGTGGCCTTCGGCGGTCAATGGGTCGCAGCGGAACCGTTCGGACGCTGCGGAGGCGGAAGCAGGAGCGGCAGCGAGGAGCACGGCGGCGCCAACCCCGGGGGACGACGCGGCACGTCGTAGGGGAGGAGCGGCCAGGGTCACTGGGCGTTGCTCCACCCGGTGGTGCTGGAATACGAGTCCAGCAGGTCCACCACGAAGACCAGGGTCGAGCCCGCCGGGATCAGCGGCGAGGGTGACTGATCGCCGTAGCCGAGACGCGGGGGAACGATGATCTCGCGCCGACCGCCGACCTTCATCCCCCTCACCCCCCGGTCCCAGCCCTTGATGACCTTGCCACTGCCCAGGGCGAACTTGAACGGCTGGTCCCGGTCCCAGGAGGCATCGAACTCCTTCCCGGACTCGAAGGTCACCCCGACATAGTGGACCCTGACCACCATGCCCGGCTTCACCTCGGCCCCGTCCCCGACGACCAGGTCCCGGATGGTCAGCTCGGTAGGAGCGTCACCCTCCGGAACGTCGACCTCGGGCTTCGTCGGTTCACTCATCGCAGCCTCATCACTCTCCGTCGGAAGCCGTCGCACGGACCAGCCGGACACGTGGACACTCCATGCAGCAGATGGTCACGCTACCGAGAATGCCGATCCCTGGAGCACACCAGGTCCAGCGGCCGCACGTGATGATCTTTCGCACAGCCGATGAACGCGACCGGCACGCACGGGTCACACGGTAATCGTCAGAACGAGACGAGGTGCAGACGGCTGTCGCCACAGTGCGAGACATGTCGACCGAACGTCGGACTTCGCAGGCACAACCTTCGCCGGTTCCCTGGCCGGCCTGGACGTGCGGGCGCCTCTCCTCCTCAGCATCACCGGGACTACGGCTTCCACCCGTTGGCCTCGGGCGCGTGGAGATCTTTACGGCAAGCGGGCGACGCCGACGTAGAAGCCGCTCAGCTCCTGGGCGGGAGCCGGTGAATCCTTGTACCACTGGGTCGCTGTGACCAGCCCCGGAGCCACCAGTTCCAGGCCCTCGAAGAACGGCTCGATCTCGGCCCGCGTACGCATGCGCAGGGGGATCTCGCCCTTGCGGTAGGCCGTGGTCACCGACTTGACGAGGTGCGGGTGTTCATCGGTGGTGCCGTGGGAGAACATGAAGTAACTGCCCGAGGGCAGCGCGTCGAGAAGCGTCCGCGTAAGACCGTAGGGGTTTTCGTCGTCGGTGATGAAGTGCATCAGCGCGTTCATCGACAGCGCGATAGGACGGGTGAAGTCCAGGAACGTACGGGCGTGGTCGAGGATGGTTCCAGGCTTCCGTACGTCGGCCTCGATGTAGTCGGTGCTTCCTTCGGGGCTGCTGACGAGCAGAGCCTCCGCGTGCCGTAGCACGATGGGGTCGTTGTCGGCGTAGGCGATCCGCGCCGACGGCACTATGCCTTGCACGATCTGATGCAGGTTCGGCTGGGTCGGGATGCCCGTACCGATATCGAGGTACTGGTCGATGCCGTTGCCGGCCAGCCAGGCCGCCGCACGGTGCATGAACGCCCTGTTGCGCATGGCGTTGAGACGCGCTTCCGGTGGCAGCTTCGCCGCCACCTCCTCATCAACCGGATAGTTGTCCTTGCCGCCCAGCAGCCAGTCGTAGACGCGCGCCGGGTGGGGCCTGCTCGTGTCGATACGACTGTCGGAGGAAGGGTCTGCCGTCATGCGTGACTCCAGCGTGCTAGATCAATGACCGACTCACCGAGGTCGCTCCGTGCGCCGTGGGCGAGGCGGTAGAGGGCGTTGTGATTGTGCCATTGGCCTGGTCCTCGCGGAGAGTTGTCGATCGATGTTCGGCACGCCCAAGTGCGCGCCTGGGCGCTGGCTGTACGGCCCCGGAGCGTCCCACGGCTGATCGGTGGCCGGAGCCCTGAAGCCTGATAGAGCGTCATGTTGCCCGACATCCACATGATCCCCGCGGAGGCCTGCGCGCCCACCTCGACCTCCAGGGCGGCGCCCCGCACGGTGCCCTGCTCCCGATCCACTGGGGCACCTTCAACCTCGCCCCGCACGCCCGGGCCGCCCCTGGCGCCTTGCCGAGGCCGCGGAGAGCAGCACGCCCCAGGAGCCGGATGCCGCGCCGGATGCCGCTCAGGGTGATCTCGACCTGACGGGTGGGCGCTGACGCCTGACGCGGCCACAGCTTTCGGCGCGAGGCCCACACGCGTGACGTCCCGGTGCCGCGCTCGACCTGGCCCCCGAGGAGATCGGCAAGCAGGCCGCCGAGCTGCTCATCGACTTGATCCGACGGCCCCCGGAGCCTGGTGCCGTCCCCGAACACCGTCTCGTCGCCGCCACGTTGCTGCCCCGCGCCTCCACCCGGACGGCGTCGGCGGTGAGTTGAGGGGGTACGCGGCCAGGGCGTGGCGGGCGGTGAGTTGAGGGCGTTCGCCGTAGCGGCGCGTTGAAAGTCGGGCCGTACGGCCGCCACGCAGGTGTCTTGTGGCGGCCGCGGCCTCACGCGCGAGGGCTGACCCTCGTCGGCCTCACGCGTGTTGTATGCGGTGGGCCGCCCGGCGGTGGCGGCGGAGGGTGTCGTCGAGTCCGGGGACCTGCGGTTCCCCGGACTCGACCAGGAAGCGTCCGCCGACGACGGTGTGCCAGGCCCAGGTGGGGCCGCAATTGAGAAGGGCGGTGACCGGGTCCGCGAGGGCGCCCGCGTAGGGGAGGGTGTCCATGCGCCACACCGCCAGGTCACCGCAGGCTCCGGCGCGCAGGACGCCGATCTCGCCGTCCCGGCCGATGGCGCGGGCGCTGCCGCGGGTGGCCATCCACAGCGCCTCGCGGGCCGGCATGGCCTCGGCCGACTGCCCGCGCAGGCGCGCCAGCAGCATCGCGGTCTTGGTCTCCATCCACAGCGACTGATGGTCGGCGGCGGTGGCTCCGTCGCAGCCGATACCTACGTCGACACCGGCGTCGAGCATCTCGCGGACCGGGGTGGGGCCACCGGGCAGGCCGCCGTCGATCACGGTCGCGCTGGGACAGTGGGCGACCCCCACCCCGCGCCGCGCGAGCAGGGCCGTCTCGGCGGCGGACGGGTAGACGACGTGGGCGCACCATGTGCGGTCGGTGAGCCAGCCGAGGTCGTCCAGGACCTCCAGGGGCCGGCGGCCGTAGCGGGCGGCGACGAACTCCGCCTCGGACGGGTCGTCGGCGACGTGTGTGTGCAGCCGGACGCCGAGGCGTTCGGCGAGCTCGGCCGTGCGGCGCATGGTGGAGGGCGTGCAGCTCAGCAGGTTCGTGGGGCCGAGGGCGATGCGGGTCATGGCGGCCGGTGCCGGGTCGTGGTGGGTCTTCACGAGCCGTTCGCAGTCGGCCAGGAAGGCGTCCTCGTCCTCCGCCAGGTGGTCGGGGCAGATCCCGCCGTCGCGTGCGCCCATGGTCATCGCCCCGCGGACGGCGGTGAACCGCATGCCCAGCCGGGCGGCCTCCTCGACCTGGGCGTCGATCAGTGCGGGCTCCGGATGGAGGTAGAGATGATCCACCGTGGTGGTGCATCCCGACCAGGCGAGCTCGGCGAGGCCGACCGTCGTGGACAGCCGTACGGCCTCCTCGTCGAGCCGGCTCCACTGGGCGAAGTAGTGCCAGAACCACTCCTCCAGGCCCAGGCCGGCCTCGGGACGGGCGCCGGAGCGGGTGAGGTTCTGGTACAGGTGCTGGTGGGCGTTGACCAGCCCGGGGGTCACCAGGCAGCCGCCGCCGTCGACCACCCTGGCGGCGTCGGGCGGGGTGTCGGCGGCGCTCCCGAGGGAGGTGATCCGCCCGTCGGTGACCGCGACCCAGCCACCGGGCAGGTCGCCGAGCGTCTCGTCCATCGTGACGACGAGGTCGGCGTCGCGGATCAGCAGGTCGGCGGCGCTCACGCGCCGGCCTCGGCGGAGTCGTCGATGCCAGCGGAGTCGTCGGCGCCCGCGGTGTCGTCGGCGCCCGCGGTGTCGTCGGCGCCGGGCGAGTCGTCCGCGTCGGTGTAGTCGTCCAGGATGGCCAGCGCCGCCGCGGTCGCGGCGATCGGGTCGCCCGACTCCACGGCCGCGAACAGCGCGGTGTGGAACGGGTCGTCCCCGGCGGCCTCCATGCACTGGTTGGCCTGGACGGTCTCCCACAGGGCGTCGCTCATGTTCCGGTACAGGTCGCTGAGCAGCGGGTTGTGGGAGGCCTCGGCGATCCGCAGATGGAAGTCGACGTCGGCGTCGGTGAACGCGACCAGGTCGGCCGCCCGCCCCGCCGTGATGCGGCGCTCCATGGCCTCCCGCAGCGCGGTCAGGTCTTCCTCGGTGCGTGTGGTGGCGGCGAGGCGGGCGGCGACGATGTCCAGGCCCCGCCGGACCTCGAGGATGTCGCCGGTCTTGGCGCGCGCCAGGTGCCGGCGCAGGGCGACCTGGCTGTCGTCGGTGGCGGTCACGTAGGTGCCGTCACCCTGCCGGGTGGTCAGCAGCCCGGTGTGCACCAGCACGCGGACGGCCTCGCGGATCGAGAGGCGGCTGACGCCGAGCGTCTCGGCGAGCTGGCTCTCCGGGGGAATCCGGTCGCCGACCTGCCACACCCCTCGGGAGATCTCCCCGCGCAGTTCGTCGATCACGCGGTCGACGAGTGACACCCGCCGTACGGATTTCATTCTGCTCCTCCCCTTCTCAAACATCAGATGACTTGATAACCATATGAACCACTCGGACTGCGGTCCAGTGTTCCCGTCCATGTTGCCGCCCGGAAATCAGGGGGACCTCTTCGTGACCCATGTGCTGTTCACCCATGTCCGCCCGCACGGCGGAACCCTCTGTGACCTGCTGGTCACGGACGGCAGAATCGCCGCCGTCGATCCCGCGACCCCGCCCGCGGACGCCTTGGTCGTCGACGGAGACGGCGCGCTCGCCCTGCCCTCCCCGGTCGACGCCCACATCCATCCCGACAAGTCCACCTGGGGGCAGCCCTGGGTGAGCCGGGAGCCCGCCGAGACGCTGCTCGAACTGATCGACGGCGACGTGGCCCTGCGGATGCGCATGACCGCCTCGGTCGAAGAGCGCGCCGGGGCGCTCATGGCCCACGCGGTCAGCCGCGGCACCCGGGCGATGCGCGCGCACTGCGACGTCGCCCCGGTCTACGGCCTGTCCAACGTGCAGGGCGTCCGCGCCGCCGCCGCGTCCCTCGGCGGCGTCCTGGACGTGCAGATCGTGGCGTTCCCGCAGCTCGGCCTGCTGACCCGGCCCGGTACCGCCGAACTGCTCGAGCAGTCGCTCAAGGAGGGCGCCGACATCATCGGCGGCCTGGACCCGGTCGGCATCGACGGCGACCTGCACGGCCACCTCGACGTCCTGTTCGGCATCTCCGAGCGGACCGGCGCGCCGATCGACATCCACCTCCACGACCGTGGCCGGCCCGGCCTCGACCAGGTCGCCGAGATCGCCCGCCGCACCGCCGAGGCCGGCATGCACGGCAAGGTCACCATCAGCCACGTCTTCTGTCTGGACGGCTGTGACGAGGCCGAGTTGACCGATGTCGCCAACCTTCTCACCGAGGCGGGCGTGGCGCTGACCACCTGCGCGCTCGGCAGCGAACCCGTGATCCCCATCCCGCCGCTGCGCGAGCGGGGCGTGCTGGTCGCCGCCGGTTCCGACGGCGTCCGCGACGCGTGGACGCCCTTCGGCGACGGCGACATGATCGCGCGTGCCCATCTGCTCGCCTACCGCACCGACGCCCGCACCGACGAGGAACTCGAGGCGTGCTACGCGGTCGTCGCCCACCACGGAGCCGACCTGCTCGGCCTGGAGCGGGCCGACCTGCGGGTCGGCGACCCCGCCGACTTCGTCCTCGTCCGCGGCGAGTCGGTGGCCCAGGTCGTGGTCGACCGCCCGGTGCCCGAACTGGTCGTCCGGGCCGGAAACGTCGTCGCTCGCGCAGGCCGCCTGGAGAGGACTCCGAGGTGAGGGGCCGGGGTCTCGGCCTCGCAGCCGGCGTCGCGGCCTTCGGGCTGACCGCCTGCGGCACGAGCACCGGAACCGCCACGGCGCCCCCGAGCCGGAGCGACCTCAAGACGGTCACCGCGCGGGCGGCGCACGGCGTGGCGAGCATCAGCTGGAACCTGCCCTACGAGCCGCAGACCATCGACCCGATCCGCTCCTTCAACTACGCCGAGAACACCGCCCTCGCCAACATGTGCGAGAGCCTCATGCGGCTCACCCCCGACCTGAAGGTCGTACCCGGGCTCGCCGAGCGCGCCACCAACCCCACGCCGAAGACCTGGGTCTACACCATCCGCAAGAACGTGCGGTTCTGGGACGGCCGTCCCGTGACCGCCGAGGACGTGGCGGCCAGCCTGAACCGCCACCTCGACCCGAGCCAGGGCAGCTGGTGGACCCAGTACTTCGAGACGGTCGACTCGGTGAAGGCGACCGGACCGCGACAGGTCACCGTCCATCTCAAGCAGCCCGACGTCCTGTTCAACCAGGCGATGGCCACCGCCGCCGGAGCGGTCGTGGAGAAGTCCTTCCTGACCAAGGCAGGCAAGGACATCGGTTCGCCGAAGACCGGAGTCATGTGCACCGGGCCGTTCCGGTTCGCGGGCTGGACGCCCGGCAACTCCCTGCGGCTGACCCGCAACGACCACTACTGGGACCCGGCCCACAAGGCCCTCTCCCGGAAGCTGGTGTTCAAATTCATCGCCGACGAGACCACCGCGGTCAACGCGCTGCGCTCCGGCGAGGTCGACGGCCAGTACTTCTACCTCCCGCCGGCCGGCATCAGCCGACTGCAGAACTCGCCCAACGGGTCCGTCACCCTCGGCCGTTCGCTCATCTTCTGGACCGTGATCGGCTCCGCCACCTCCGGCCCGTACGCCGATCCCAAGGTCCGCGAGGCCCTGTCGACGGCCCTTGACCGGACCGGCATCGCCCGAGTGATCTTCCAGGGCACCGCCGCCCCGGAACGCTCCCTGGCCGGCCCCGACTACTGGGGCTACAGCGGCGACCGCTTCCGCAAGGCCTACGACGCCCTGCCCCACGGAAACGCCGATCTGGACAAGGCCAAGCGGCTGTTGAAGGAGGCGGGCATCCGCCACCCCCGCATCACCCTCGGCATCCAGGGAAGTTCGGCGGTGCAGGAACAGACCGCCGACATCATCAAGGCCACCGGTGAGTCGATCGGACTCGACGTCGTGATCAAGGTGATCCCGGTCGAGCAGTACGGCAACCTCTACAACGATCCCAAGTCCCGCGAGGGAATCGACGCCTTCCTCAGCACCTGGTACGGCAACGTCCCCGACCCGCTGGACGTGTACGGGATCTTCACCAAGATCGGCCGCACGAACTTCAGCCACTATCCCGCCGTCGACGCGGACCTGAAGCGGGCCAAGGCCGAGTACGACCCGGCCAAGCGTGCCGACCTGGTCACCGGAATCCAGTCCCGGCTCACCCGGGACGTCCCCTGGACGCCGATCGCCAACCTGCCCGTGATCCTCTACCAGAACAAGCGGATCACCGGGGCGGTCGCCTCCTTCTCCTACCTCTATTACCCCTGGGCCGCCGGGATCGGTGCACGATGAACTGGACCCTCTTCCTCACCCGTCGACTGGCCGCGCTCGTGGCCGTGCTCCTGGTCGCCTCGTTCCTCGTGTACGGGCTCCTCTACCTCGTCCCCGGCGGCCCGATGGCCTTCCTCCTGGGCAGCCGCAGCGGCACCCCGGAACAGATAGCCGCGATCCGGCACGCCTACCGCCTGGACGACCCCTTCCTGATCCGCTACCTCGGCTGGCTGGGCGACGCCCTGCACGGCAACTTCGGCCGCTCCCTCGTCTACCAGCAGGACGTCTCCGCCCTGATGTCCACCCGACTGGCGACCACGGGGCTCCTCGTCACCTACTCCGCCGCCCTGATCGTGGTCATCGGTGTCGCCCTCGGCCTCCTCGGAGCGCTGCGGCCCGGCCCGGTCGACGGGGTGATCTCCCTGGTGACCGGCGTGGCCCTGGCCACCCCCACGTTCGTCGTCGGCGCCCTGCTCGCCATCGTCTTCGCGCTCGGCCTCGGCTGGTTCCCCGTCGTCGGACCCGGCGACGGACTCGCCGACCGGCTCTACCATCTGACGCTCCCCGCGATCGCCCTCAGTCTGGGCAGCGCCGCGTTCCTCGCCCGGATCACCCGTGCCTCGGTCTCCGCGGAACTGGGCCGGGAGCACGTGGAGACCGCCCGCGCCCGCGGCTTCTCCCCGGGCCACGTCATCCGCAGGCACGTCCTGCGCAACGCCTCCATCCCGGTCGTCACCGTGACCGGTCTGACCGTCGCGGGACTCATCGCCGGCTCGGTCGTCGTGGAGAACATCTTCGCGCTGGACGGCCTGGGCTCCCTGCTCGTCCGGGCCATCCTCCAGCGCGACTTCGCGGTGGTCCAAGGCGTCGTCCTGGTCCTCGTCGCCGCGTTCGTCCTGGTCAACCTGCTCGTCGACATCTGCTGCTCGTTCATCGACCCCCGTCTGTCCGCTGGGGAGACGACATGAAGTCACGCCTCGGCCCTCTGGGTCTCACCGCTCTGCTCCTGCTCGCCGTCCTCGCCGTGGTGTCGGTCGGCGCACCCCTCCTGGCCCCGTACGACCCCGACCGGCCGAACCTGTTCAACGCGCTGGCCGGCAGCTCCTTGGGGCATCCGCTCGGCGGTGACGCGCTGGGCCGGGACATCCTGTCCCGGCTGATGTACGGGGCGCGCACCACGCTGCTCGGCCCGCTCGTCGTCATCGCGCTGTCCACCGCGGCCGGCACCGCGCTCGCCATCACCGCCGCCTGGGCCGGAGGCCGCGTCGACGCGTTCATCTCCCGCCTGCTCGACGTGCTGTTCGCGGTGCCCGGCATCGTCTTCGCGCTGGTGACCGTGGCCGTGCTCGGCCCCGGCATCACCGGGGTCGTCGCGGGTCTCGCCGTCGCCTACACCCCGTACGTGGCCCGGGTCGTGCGCAGCGCCGCGCTCCGGGAACGCAATCTCCCCTACATCGCGGCGGCCTGGGTCCAGGGCCGGTCGGCCCTCGCCATCTGCGGCCGGCACCTGCTGCCCAACCTGCGGCCGATCATCATCGCGCAGTCGGTGTCCGCACTCGGTTTCGCCATCGTCGACCTGGCCACCATCTCCTTCCTCGGACTGGGCGTTCAGCCCCCGAACGCGGACTGGGGCCTGATGGTCAAGAGCGGTCTGGACAGCGCGCTGCGCGGTCAGCCGGTGGAAGCCGTCAGCGCCGGCGTACTGATCGCGCTCGTGGTCGTGGCGGTCAACTTCCTCGGCGACCGCCTGGCCGGCAAGGAAGGTGAGCTCCGGTGAGCAAAGATCTCCTGGTTCTCGACCAGTTCAGGCTCGACGTCCCGGCCGGCCGCGACCGGCGCACCCTCGTCGAGGACGTCAGCCTCACCATCGCCCCCGGCGAGGCCGTCGGCCTGGTGGGGGAGTCCGGGTCCGGCAAGTCCATGACGGCCCGCGCCGTCCTGCGGCTGACGCCGCCCGGCGCCCGGCTCGGCGGCCGCATCGAGTTCGACGGCGCCTCCGTCCTGGATCTGAGCCCGCGCGAACTGCGTGCCGTGCGGACCCGCCGGATCGCGATGATCTTCCAGGACCCGCGGGCGCACATCAATCCGGTGCGCACCATCGGTGACTTCCTCATCGAGGCCATGGTCACGCACCTGTCGGTGCCGCCCCGCCAGGCCCACGCCAAGGCCGTACGGCTGCTGGCCGAGGTCGGCATCACCAACGGCGAGCACCGCATGCGCCAGTACCCGCACGAGCTGTCCGGCGGACTGCTCCAACGCGTCATGATCGCCTCGGTGCTGGCCGTGGAACCCGACCTGGTGCTCGCCGACGAACCCACCACCGCGCTGGACGTCACCACCCAGTCCGAGGTCATGGCCATCCTCGACGAACTGCGCACCGAGCGTGGCATGGCGATGCTCCTGATCACCCACGATCTGGAACTCGCCTCGGCCACCTGCGACCGGCTGGCCGTCATGTACGCCGGACGCATCGTCGAGGTCCAGTCCGCCGAGGCGCTCACCGAGGCGCCACGACACCCCTACACGGCCGGGCTGATGACCTCACGGCCCCGTATCGACGAGACCGCCCACCGGCTTCCGGTCATCCCGGGCCGGCCGGTCGCCGCCTTCGAGGCCCCGCAGGGCTGCGCCTTCCAGCCGCGCTGCGCCCACAGCGGCGATCAGTGCCTGACCGCGCGGCCCCCGCTGCGGGAGCTGGCCGGCGCCCGCGTCGCCTGCGTAAGAGCGGAGGAACTGTGAGCGAGATCCTGGTCAGAGCCGAAGGGCTGCGCAAGGTCTTCGGCAAGGAGATGGTCGCCGTCGACGACGTCTCCTTCACCGTCGAACAGGGCCAGTCGCTGGCCGTCGTCGGGGAGTCGGGCTCGGGCAAGACCACGGTCGCCCGCATGCTGCTCGGCCTGGAGACCCCCACCAGCGGAACGATCAGCGTCTGCGGACGGACCCGCAGCGGCCGCGCCAACTCGGCCGAACGCAGGCGACGGGCCCGGGAGATCCAGATCGTCTTCCAGGACCCCTACTCCTCGCTGGACCCCCTCCAGCGCGTCGGCGACATCGTCGAGACCAGCCTGGCCATCCACAACCGGCTCACCGCGAGCGAGCGCCGCACCCGCGCACTCGACCTGCTGGAAGCCGTCGGCCTTGCCGAACGCCACGCCACCATGCTGCCCCGCCAGCTCTCCGGCGGACAGCGCCAGCGCGTCGCCATCGCCCGTGCCATCGCGGTCGAACCCCAGGTCCTGGTGCTGGACGAGGCGGTCGCGGCGCTGGACGTGTCCATCCAGGCCCAGATCCTCAACCTGCTCGCCGACATCCGCGAACGGACCGGCATCAGTTACGTCTTCATCTCCCACGACCTGGCCGTCGTCAACCAGATCAGCGACACCGCCCTGGTGATGGCTGGGGGCCGCGTGGTCGAACGCGGCCCGACCGCACAGCTGCTGAGCGCCCCTCAGCAGGACTACACCAAGGCACTCCTGGCCGCGGTCCCCCGACCCGGCTGGAAACCGCAGCGCCGCGAGGCCGCGGCGGGCCGACTTCAGGGCTGACCCCGGCCCGCCGACAGGATCCCCGTCAACAGGACCCCTGTCCTCTCCAGACCCCCCACACCCCTCAAAACCCTCAACCGGAAGGAAATCCATCATGTGCCTGAACCACCCCGCCCCGCCCCCGCCCACCAACCTGGCCCGGCGCGGAGTCCTCGGCGCGGCCATGGCACTCGCCGGCGCGGCCGCTATCACGGGTGCGACCGGCGGTTCCGCCGCGGCGGCCGAGCGGACCACGCGTGACTCCCGCGACTCCCGCGACTCCGGCGCCCCCCGCGGCACCGTCGTCATCGAGGGCGGCACCCTGCTCGACCCGCTGACCGGCAAGGTGACCGAGGACAGCGTCGTCGTCATCGAGGACGGCGTCGTCACGGCCGCCGGCAGCCGCAACGCCACCCGGGCCGCCCGCGCCGCGCTGCCGTCCACCGTGCAGGTGGTCGCCGCGCACGGAAAGTGGGTGCTGCCCGGTCTGATCGACGCACACATCCACCTCAACTCCCTCGCCGAGGCCCGGACCGCGCTGCGCCTCGGCGCGACCAGCGTGCGCAGCGGGTCCACCAACTTCTACCAGGACATCGCCCTGCGCGAGCTGGCCCGTTGGGCCCCCGAGCAGGTGCCGGGCATGCGCGCGGCCGGCGTCTTCGTCACCCCGGACCTCGGTGACACGATCCTCGCCGACCCCGACCTCGCCCCGCTGGCCCGCCTCAAGGACGGGGTGAACTCGGCGGAGGCCCTGCGCCGCGTCGTCCAGGTCAACCTGGAGCGGGGTGCGGACGTCATCAAGACCCGGTCGAACCCCCGCGCGGGCGTGCCCGACCAGGACCCGCGCAAGCAGGTGTACACCCGGGAGCAGCTCGCCACCGTGGTGGCGGCGGCGCGCAAGGGCGGCAAGGGCGTGCTCTGCCACAGCTACAGCGAACAGGGCTGCCGCGACGCCGTGTTCGCCGGTGTCCGCAGCATGGAGCACGGTGTCTTCGTCACCGAGGACACCCTGCACGAGATGGCCCGCCGCGGGACGTTCTTCACCCCCACGATCGGTGCCATCGCCGGGATGATCGGCGACGCCAACCCGGTCCTCGACGAGCGGGGGCGCACCTACGTGCCGATCCTCCAGCGTGCCGTCCGCGCGGCGCACGACATGGGTGTCCCGGTGGCCGCCGGCACCGACTCCGCCGGCGGCGAGGTCGACCCGATCGGCGGCGAGGTGGTGCGGATGCACGAGGCCGGCCTGTCGGTCCTGGACGCGATCCGCACCGCCACCACGTCGGCGGCCGAACTGCTCGGCCAGAGCCGCAGCATCGGCCGGCTCGTCGCCGGCTTCCACGGCGACGCCGTGATCTTCGACCGCAGCCCGCTCGAGGACCTCACCGTCCTCAAGACCCCGAGCGCGGTGATCCACAGCGGTCTCGCCGTGGCTGTCTGACGGATCCATCTGACGGATCCATCTGACGGGTCCACCTGACGGATCCGTCTGACGGCGCCCGCCCGGGGCGCACGTGTTCAAGGGCTGGTGCGTACAGATGTACGCACCAGCCCTTGACGTTAATTGCTTTTCTTTTTTGATCGAATCGGAGCGATTCCCAATTCCTTCGTACTGGAATTCTGGGGCGATTATCGAGCTGTCGTACGAGGCTTAATACCAGAGCGGGATGCTGCTCGGGGGAGTTTGCCAACTGCCCACCGCACGTGATGTGCAGGCAACTACTGTGAGTGTCCGTCGGACGACGCAGGGCCCCTTTCCGGGCCCTTTCGACCGGCCTCGTGATGCGCGAGAAATCCCGACGGACCAGTACGAGGACGCAGATGTCTCAGCTCCGTGCACCGTCCGCCCGCGCCGACCGCCGAGAGGGTGGGCGGCACGGGCGACCGGTCGCCCGACCCGCTCCCGCACTGCCCGAGACGCCCATACGACCCCAGCTCATGCGGCTCGCCGTGCTCCCGCCCGTCGCGGTCGCGCTCAGCGCCGGCGCGGCCGTCGTCTTCAGCATCCGCTCCACCGGGGCGCGCACCGGCCTCACCCTGTGGGCCGTGCTCGCCGGAGCCGTCGCCGTGACGCTCGCCGGCATCCTCATCGCCGCCGTGGCCGCCGACCGCGCCGCCCGCTCCGTGAGCGACCGCGTCGAGGCCCTGCGCAGCAGCGCCGCCCGCGGCGAGTCCGACCTGCGCACCCTCGTCGAGGCGCTGCGGCAGGGCACGATGCCGCCCCAGCGCAAGGCGCGCCGCAGACCGCCCGAGCACGCCGACGACTTCGAACTCCTCGCCGCCGACCTGGCGCGGGCGCACGACGGCGCCGTCACCGCCGTCGTGCAGGCCGCCCAGCTCTCCAGCCAGGCCGCCAGCGAGCAGAAGCTCGAGGTCTTCGTCAACCTCGCGCGCCGGCTCCAGTCCCTGGTGCACCGGGAGATCTCGATCCTGGACGACCTGGAGAACGAGATCGAGGATCCCGACCTCCTCAGGGGCCTCTTCCACGTGGACCACCTCGCCACCCGGATCCGGCGGCACTCCGAGAACCTCGCCGTGCTCGGCGGGGCCGTCTCCCGGCGGCAGTGGAGCAACCCCGTGTGCATGACCGAGGTGCTGCGCTCCGCCATCGCCGAGGTCGAGCAGTACTCCCGGGTCAAACTCGTCCCGCCCGTCGACGGCGAACTGCGCGGTCACGCCGTCGCCGACGTCATCCACCTGCTCGCCGAACTCGTCGAGAACGCCACGGTGTTCTCCGCCCCGCACACCCAAGTACTGCTCCGCGCCAACCTCGTGACCTCCGGGCTCGCCGTCGAGGTCGAGGACCGCGGGCTCGGCATGCCGGTCGGCGAACAGACCAAGATGAACGCCCTGCTCGCCGACCCCGACCAGGTCAACGTGGCCAGCCTGCTGGCCGACGGCCGCATCGGCCTCTACGTCGTCTCCCAGCTCGCCCGCCGGCACGGCATCGGCGTGCGCCTGCAGACCAACATCTACGGCGGTGTGCAGGCCGTACTCGTCGTCCCGCAGGCGTTGTTGGGTACGGCGCCGGGTGTGCCCGGCGCGGGCGGCGGTGCCGTGGGGCGGCCGCAGGACCTCGCGGACACCGGGAAGTCGGCGGTGCCGGTCCGGCAACAGGCGTTGGGAACGAGGGGAGTCGGCGAGGGAATCGGGACTGCTCCCGCCTCCGACGACGGGGCTGAGGCCCGGCGTGCAGGGTGGCAGGACGCCGCCCGGCCGGACTTGGCCGGGCAGCCCGCGGCCACCGGCCGTCGCCGGCACGCGCAGCGCGGGACCGGCCGCGGCGACCCCGAAAGGAACGGGGGCCTGCGGGGCGAGGATGCGCACAGCGGCGATGCGTGGAGCGGCCGTGCGTGGAGCGACGGTGCGTCGAGCTGGGGGCCGAGGGACAACGGTGCGTCGAGCGGCCACGAGTGGAGCGGCCACGGGCAGAGCGGCGATGCGCGGAGCAACGGTGCGCGGAGCGGCGGGACGCAGAGCGTGGACGCGCGGAGCGGGGGCACACCACCGCCGCTCCCCGTACGCGGCGCCCAGGAGCACCGGCCCAACCCCGCCGAGGCCGTACCCGGCGTCAGCCGTGAGCGCCTGCCCGCCGTCGAGGCCCACGCGGGCAAGCCCACGCCGCGCGACGGCACGGTGCGCGGCACCATGGGCAAGCCCCAACTGCCCCGCCGAC
This sequence comes from Streptomyces sp. NPDC002520, assembly GCF_053595235.1. NCBI lineage: Bacteria > Bacillati > Actinomycetota > Actinomycetes > Kitasatosporales > Streptomycetaceae > Streptomyces > Streptomyces sp. NPDC002520. Next base: position 73,187 of record NZ_JBSFXG010000005.1, read on the forward strand.
GCGCCCAGGAGCACATCGTGCCCCAACTGCGAGGCGGTCCCGCCCCGCGCCAGGACGTCGACACCGTCGCGGGCCACGACCCCGGCCTCGTGGCCGCCTTCCAACGTGGTATCGGACTGGCCGAGGCGCAGCAGCGCATGGAGTCGCTGGAGCCGACGCACGCGGAGTCGTACTCCACGGGGAAGGCGTACTCCCTCGGGGAGGCGTACCCCGTGGAGGCGTCGCATATGGAGGCCGGGCACACAGAGGCCAGGCTCACGGCTCCCACCCCCGTGACCACCGCACATGTCGACGCCACACGCGTCGATGCCGGGCACATGGATGCGGCGCACATGGATGCAGCGCACATGGACGCGCCGCACGGGGCTGCCGTGCTCAGAGAATCCGCCCCCATGGACGGTTCCGCCATCGAAGTCGCCGCCCCTGTGGAGTCCGAGCACATGGCTGCCGAACCCACCCTGACCGCAGCCCTGGAGCCGCTGGAATCGCCACGGACCCGGCCCGCCCACCAGGGCCCGGAACCCACCGGACCTGCCGTGGCCGAGCCCGCGCAGCACGCCGAGCCGGCCACCGTAACCCCGCCGCACGCCCACGAACCCGCCTCCGCCTCCGCCCCCGTCTCCGAGGGCGCCGGTCGACCCGACGGGAGCGCACCGGCCGGATGACCCCCCACCTCAGTCCCCCGTCCGTCTCCACCCCCACCGCCGGCGCTGCCTCCACCCCCAGCGCTCCCGCAGACCTTCGTACCCCAAGGAGTCGATCCACCATGGCGAGCGACGCGACGACCGCCCACGCCTCCGACCTCGACTGGCTGCTGAGCGGCCTCGTGCAACGTGTACCGCACACCGGCAGTGCGGTGCTCCTGTCCTGCGACGGACTGGTGAAGTCCGTGTACGGCCTCGACGCCGACAGCGCCGACCACATGGCCGCCCTGGCCTCCGGCCTGTACTCCCTCGGTCGCAGCGCGGGTGTGCGGTTCGGCGACGGCGGCGACGTCCGCCAGGTCGTCGTCGAACTCGACACGACCCTGCTGTTCGTCACCACCGCCGGCTCCGGCACCTGCCTCGCCGTGCTCGCCGGCCGCGAGGCCGACGCCGCCGTGCTCGGCTACGAGATGGCCATGCTGGTCAAGAGCGTCCGCCCCTACCTGGTGACCGCGCCTCGCCAGCACGCCGTCGAACCCACGGCGATGAGGCCTTGAGCGTGGTCACAGTCGGCGATGGGCCCTGGCTCGACGACGCGGCCGGACGACTGGTGCGCCCGTTCACGGTCAGCAACGGCCGCACCAAGCCCAGCATCGCCCTCGACCTGATGTCGCAGGTGATGGCCACCGGAGTCACCCCGCTCGGCTACCTCGGTCCCGAACACGCGCAGGCCCTCGACCTGTGCCGCGCGCCCGTCTCGGTCGCCGAGGCCGCCGCGCATCTGAGACTGCCCGCCGTGGTCACCAAGGTGCTGCTCTCGGACCTCGTCGACTGCGGGGCGCTGACCACCAAGCCCCCCGCCTTCCACCACAACCCCACTGACCGGTCTCTGCTGGAGGCAGTGCTCGATGGACTACGACGACAGCTCTGACCCGTTTCCCACCGCGCTCAAGATCCTCGTCGCGGGCGGGTTCGGGGTGGGCAAGACGACCTTCGTGGGGGCGGTCAGCGAGATCGCCCCGCTCTGCACGGAGGAGCTGCTCACCACGGTCAGCGCCACCACGGACAGCCTCGACGGCATCGAGAACAAGGTCGAGACGACGGTCGCCATGGACTTCGGCCGGATCACCCTCGATCCGGAGCACGTGCTGTACCTGTTCGGCACGCCCGGACAGGAGCGGTTCTGGTTCATGTGGGACGAGCTGTCCGAAGGCGCGCTCGGCGCGGTCATCCTCGCCGACACCCGCCGCCTGGAGGAGTGCTTCGCGGCCGTGGACTTCTTCGAGGAACGCGGGCTCGCCTTCATCGTCGCCGTCAACGAGTTCGACGGCGGCTTCCGCTACGACCCCGAGGAGGTGCGCGCGGCCCTCGACCTCGGCCCGGAGATCCCGGTCGTCCGCTGCGACGCCCGCATCTCCAGTTCGGGCGTGCAGACCCTGCTGACCCTCGTGCGCCATCTCATCGCCCACGCCCCGGCGCCCGCGCCGAGCCACGGTGTCCACATGTGATCCAGCCACATCTTTCATGGAGCCCCCTATGAGAGACGCCCACAACGACGGAGCCCGGCCATGAGCTACGAGCCGGCCCGACCGATCCGGGGTCTGCTGCTGACCCCAGAGGACAAGGAGGCACCCGCCCGGATCTCCCGGCTGCGCCGACTGGGCCTGGGGGAGCGGCCCGAACCCGCCCTCGACGCCTTCGCGGACCAGCTCGCCCAGCTCACCGGGGCGCCGTACGCCATGGTCAACTTCATCGGCGAGGACCACCAGTTCTTCGCCGGACTCAGCACCCCGGTGGCCGTGCCGGTGGTCCGCGAGGACGGCAGCAGGCCCGAGCTCGGCCGTGTCCTGCCGCGCGAGCACGGGTTCTGCCCCCATGTGGTGGCCCGCCGCAAGGCCCTCGTGCTGGAGGACGTCCGCGACTACCCCCGCTTCGCCGGCAATCCGGTCGTCGACGAGCTCGGCGTCCGCTCCTACCTCGGAGCCCCGCTCATCGACAGCTCGGGCATGGTGCTCGGCACCGTGTGCGCCGCCGACACCGCCCCCCGGGCCTGGGGGAGGCCCGGACTGGACGCCATCAAGGCGCTCGCCGGCGATCTCGTCGTACGGATCGAACGGTCCGCGCAGGACGGGCTGCCCATCTGACCGGCGGGCGCGCCGCCCGGAGACCGGGAGGCGTGAAGGAAACCTGAGGCGCCGGTTAAGAAAAGCTCGATGGACCCCGGCCCGCGCATACGGCAGATTGCGGAGTGATTCCACCTCTCTGACCCGGTGCGGGCTCCTTCGGCATGCCCGCGGCCGGGACCTCACCCACAGGAGCCGTTGCGTTGAAGGCGCTGGTCAAGGACAAGGCGGAGCCCGGGCTGTGGCTCGCGGACGTACCGGAGCCCGTCATCGGTCCCGGTGACGTACTGATCAAGGTCATGCGGACCGGTATCTGCGGCACCGACCTGCACATCCGCTCCTGGGACGGCTGGGCGCAGCAGGCCATCCGCACCCCGCTCGTGCTCGGGCACGAGTTCGTCGGCCAGGTCGCGGAGACCGGCCGTGACGTCACCGACATCCGGGTCGGCGACCGGGTCAGCGGCGAGGGCCACCTGGTGTGCGGCAAGTGCCGCAACTGCCTGGCCGGCCGCCGCCACCTGTGCCGGGCCACCGTCGGCCTCGGCGTCGGCCGGGACGGCGCGTTCGCCGAGTACGTGGCCCTGCCCGCCTCCAACGTCTGGGTGCACCGCGTCCCCGTCGACCTCGACATCGCCGCGATCTTCGACCCGTTCGGCAACGCCGTGCACACCGCGCTGTCCTTCCCGCTCGTCGGCGAGGACGTCCTGATCACCGGCGCGGGCCCGATCGGCCTCATGGCGGCGGCGGTGGCCCGGCACGCCGGCGCCCGCAACGTCGTCATCACCGACGTCAGCGAGGAGCGCCTGGAGCTGGCCCGCAAGATCGGTGTGAGCCTCGCCCTGAACGTCGCGAAGTCCTCCATCGCCGACGGACAGCGCGAGCTGGGCCTGCGTGAGGGCTTCGACATCGGCCTGGAGATGTCCGGCCGCCCCGAGGCCATGCGAGACATGATCGCCAACATGACGCACGGCGGCCGCATCGCCATGCTCGGCCTGCCCGCTCAGGAGTTCCCCGTCGACTGGGCCCGCGTCGTCACGTCGATGATCACCATCAAGGGCATCTACGGCCGCGAGATGTTCGAGACCTGGTACGCCATGTCGGTGCTGCTGGAGGGCGGCCTGGACCTCGCCCCGGTGATCACCGGCCGCTACGACTACCGCGACTTCGACGCGGCCTTCGCGGATGCGGCCAGTGGCAAGGGCGGAAAGATCATCCTGGACTGGACCGCGTAACCCCCTTCTCCCGTCAGCACCTTCACAGGAGCCCCCTCATGTTCGACTCCGTCCGCGACGATCTCCGCGCCACCCTCGACGAGATCCGCGCCGCCGGCCTGCACAAGCCCGAGCGGGTCATCGACACCCCGCAGTCCGCGACCGTCAACGTCATCGCCGGCGGCCTGCCCGGCGAGGTCCTCAACTTCTGCGCCAACAACTACCTCGGCCTCGCCGACCACCCCGAGGTGATCGCCGCCGCCCACGAGGCCCTGGACCGCTGGGGCTACGGCATGGCCTCCGTCCGCTTCATCTGCGGCACCCAGGAGGTCCACAAGGAGCTGGAGGCCCGGCTGTCGGCGTTCCTCGGCCAGGAGGACACGATCCTCTACTCCTCCTGCTTCGACGCCAACGGCGGTGTCTTCGAGACCCTGCTCGGCGAGGAGGACGCGGTCATCTCCGACGCCCTCAACCACGCCTCCATCATCGACGGCATCCGCCTGTCCAAGGCCCGCCGCCTCCGCTACGCCAACCGCGACATGGCGGACCTGGAGGCGAAGCTGAAGGAGGCGGCCGAGGGCGGCGCCCGGCGCAAGCTGATCGTCACCGACGGCGTCTTCTCCATGGACGGCTACCTGGCCCCGCTCGCCGAGATCTGCGACCTCGCCGACCGCTACGACGCCATGGTGATGGTCGACGACTCGCACGCCGTCGGCTTCGTCGGCCCGTCCGGCAAGGGCACCCCCGAGCTGCACGGCGTCATGGACCGCGTCGACATCATCACCGGCACCCTCGGCAAGGCCCTCGGTGGTGCGTCCGGCGGCTACGTCGCGGCCCGCGCCGAGATCGTCGCCCTGCTGCGCCAGCGCTCCCGCCCCTACCTGTTCTCCAACACGCTCGCGCCGGTGATCGCCGCCGCCTCCCTGAAGGTCCTCGACCTGCTGGAGTCGGCCGACGACCTGCGCGTCCGCCTCACCGAGAACACGGCTCTCTTCCGCAGCCGGATGACCGCGGAGGGCTTCGACGTCCTCCCCGGCGACCACGCCATCGCGCCCGTCATGATCGGTGACGCGGCGAAGGCGGCACGCATGGCGGAGCTGCTGCTGGAGCGGGGCGTGTACGTGATCGGCTTCTCCTACCCGGTCGTCCCGCAGGGCCAGGCCCGTATTCGGGTCCAGCTGTCCGCCGCGCACTCCACCGAGGACGTGGACCGCGCGGTCGACGCCTTCATCGCGGCCCGCGCGGAGCTGGAGGCCTGACCAGTGCGGTCACCTTGCGATAATTGACCCCATGATCGAAGCGCGGCGGCTCCACATCCTCCGTGCGGTGGCCGACCACCGCACGGTCACGGCGGCGGCCGCCGCGCTGTATCTCACCCCCTCGGCGGTCTCCCAGCAGCTGTCGGCCCTGGAGCAGGAGACCGGCCACCGCCTGGTCGAGCGCGGAGCGAGGGGCGTACGGCTCACCCCGGCCGGCGAGATCCTGCTCAGCCACACCAACGCGGTCCTGGCCCAGCTGGAGCGGGCCGAGGCGGAGCTCGCCGCCTACGGATCCGGGGAGGCCGGGACGGTCACCGTGGCCGCCTTCGCGACGGGCATCGCCCAGGTGGTGGCGCCCGCGGTGGCCCGGCTCGCCTCCACCGCGCCCGGCATCCGCATCCGCGTCCTGGACGCCGAGGGCGACGAGAGCCTGCCCATGGTCCTGGACCGGCAGGTCGACGTGGCGGTCGCCGTCGAGTACCGGGGCGCTCCTGCCGCCGACGACCCCCGCCTGACCCACGTCCCGCTCTACGCCGAGCCGTTCGACGCGGTCGTACCGGTCGGCCACCGCCTCGCGGACACCCCCGAGGTCCCTCTCGCCGAGCTGTCCAAGGACGTGTGGATCGGCCAGTACCCCGGCAACCCCTGCCACGACGTGGTCGTCCTGGCCTGCGAGAGCGCCGGTTTCCAGCCCCGCCTGGAGCACTCCTCCGACGACTTCCGCGCCGTCGTCGCCCTGGCCTCGGCGGACGCGGGCGTGGCCCTCGTCCCCCGCTCGGCCCTGCGCGGCATGGACCTCACCGGCGTCGTCGTGCGCCCCGTGGACGGAGTGGCCCCGACCCGCAGGGTCTTCGCGGCCGTACGACGGGGAGCCGAGGGACACCCGCTGATCCGCCCGGTGCTGGAGGCACTGGGCGAGGCGGCCGGGGCGTAGGGAACCAGCCACCCGTCGCACGCAGTCTGGGCTTTCATGCGTGTGACGATGATCCTCCCGGCCCTGACCGAGGCGACGAGCCCGCTCTTCCGGCCCATCAAGTACTCGCTCTTCCCGCCCCTCGGCCTCGCGACGCTCGCCGGCTACCTCGACCCGGACGACGAGGTCACGCTGTACGACGAGCACGTGGAACGCATCGACCCGGACTCCCTCGACACCCCGGACCTGCTGGTGGTCCAGCCGTACATCACCTCGGCCCGGCGCAGCTACGAGATAGCCGACCACTTCCGCGCCCGGGGCGTCCACGTCGCGATGGGCGGCCTGCACGTCACCTCGCTGCCCGAGGAGGCCGCGGCCCACGCCGACACGGTCTTCACCGGCCCCGGAGAGGACACCTGGCCGCTGTTCCTCAAGGACTTCCGCGACGGCGTCCCCGCCCGCCGCTACGACTCCACGCGGCGCACCCTCGCCGGACTGCCTCCGATCAGACGGGATCTGATCAAGCGCCATCTGTATCTCGTACCCAACTCGATCGTGGTGTCGCGGGGATGCCCGCACCACTGCGACTTCTGCTACAAGGACGCGTTCTTCGAGGGCGGCAAGTCGTTCTACACACAGGCCGTCGACGACGCCCTCGCGGAGATCGACCGCCTGCCCGGCCGCCACCTCTACTTCCTCGACGACCACCTGCTGGGCAACCGCCGGTTCGCGGAGGCGCTGTTCGACGGAATGCGCGGCATGGGACGGCTGTGGCAGGCCGCGGGCACCGTCAACTCCGTCCTGAAACCTGACCTGTTGGAGCGGGCCGTCGAGGCGGGACTGCGCAGCCTGTTCGTCGGCTTCGAGACGGTCAACGACGCCAATCTGGCCGAGCGCCGCAAGGACCAGAACATCGGCACCGACTACGACGCGGCGGTCCGGCGCCTGCACGAGGCCGGGGTCATGGTCAACGCCAGCTTCGTCTTCGGACTCGACCAGGACGGCCCCGACGTCTTCGACCGCACCGTGGCGTGGGCGGTCGAGCAGGGCATCGAGACGGCGACCTTCCACATCATGACGCCGTACCCGTCGACCGGACTGTGGCGGCAGCTGGAGTCCGAGAACCGCATCGTCCACCGCGACTGGGACCTCTACGACACCCGCCATGTCGTCTACCGGCCCGCGGGAATGACGCCGCAACAGCTGGAGGACGGCTACTGGCGGGCGTACCGCGACTTCTACCGCTGGTCCAGCATCTGGCGGTGCTCGGCCGCCCAGCCCGGCGCGCACGAGCGGTTCCGGCACCTCGCGTACGCCGGCGGCTGGAAGAAGTTCGAGCCCGCGTGGGACCTGCTGATCCGTTCGAAGCGGGTGGTGCGGGCGATGCCGGCGCTGGAGCGGACGCTCGCGGCGTTCGGCGGACGGGACTGACGCCCGCCCGCGCCGGGTGGCCGTCGGGGAGACCCCGGGCCGACTGTCAGTGGCAGAGGCTACGGTGCGAAGCATGCCCGACGCCGAAGACGTACGCCGTATCGCCCTCTCCCTGCCGGACACGACGGAGAAGACCGCCTGGAGCATGCCCACGTTCCGGGTGGCCGGGAAGATGTTCGCCACACTCCCGGAGGACGAGACGTCCATCGCCGTGCGCTGCCCCAAGGAGGAGCGCGACGAACTGGTGATGGCCGAGCCGGGGAAGTTCTGGATCGCCGACCACGAGGCCCAGTTCGCCTGGGTCAGAGCCCGGCTCGCCGCCCTGGAGGACGAGGACGAACTGCGCGACATCCTGGCCGACTCCTGGCGCCAGGCCGCCCCGCCCCGACTTCTGCACGCCCACCCCGAGTTGGGTCTGCCGGACGAGCGCTGAAAACCCCTCGGCAGGGGGCAGGGCGGCGTGACATGATCCCGCGCGGCGCACACGGCGCGGGCGGACGGCTCGAGCGGGAATCGCGAACGACGACCCGGGGGAACCGGGGAGACCGGGGACCGGGGGGTACACACAGGGTGACCGGTACGGACGCACGACATGATCGCGTCGCACCAGCCGGGTCGAAGGCCGGCTCCGATGCCGCGTCCCCGGCCCTCTGGTCGCGGGACTTCGCGCTGTTCTTCGTGGCGCGGGCCGTCGCGCGGCTCGGCGACACCATGCTGCCCGTGGCGCTGGCCGCCGGTCTGCTGGAGCACGGGTACGGTGCCGGCGCGGTCGGGCTCGCCATGGCGTCCACGGCCGCGGCCTTCGCGGGCCTCGTCGTCCTCGGCGGGGTCATCGCCGACCGGTTCAGCACCCGCAGGCTGATGATCGGCGCCGATCTGGTGCGGCTCGTCACCCAGTCCCTCGCCGCCGGGCTCTTCTTCGCCGGGCACGTGGTCCTGTGGCAGATCTGCGCCGTCGGCGCCCTCAACGGTGTGGCCGGAGCCGTGTTCCAGCCCGGTGTGGCCAGCACGGTCCCCCGGCTCGCCGCCGACATCCAGGGCGCCAACGGCGCGATCCGCATCGCCGAGTCCGCGGCACAGCTGGCGGGCCCCGCCGTCGCCGGACTCCTCGTCGGCTTCGCCTCGCCCGGCGGGGTGTTCGCCGCGCACGCCGCCACCTACGCGATCAGCGCGCTCTGCCTGCTGCTGCTCCGGCTGCCCCCGCTCCCCGAGGGCGCCCGACGCACCGGCCCGGCCATGCGCGCCTTCCGGGCCGACCTGGTCGAGGGCTGGCGGGAGTTCCGCGCCAGAACCTGGCTGTGGGGCGTGATCGCCGTGTGGTGCGTGTACATGATCGCCGTCTGGGGGCCGACGGTACCGCTCGTGGCCACGGAAGTCGTCCAGCACCACGGTCCACGCGCCTACGGCCTGGTCAACTCGGCCCTCGGCGCCGGCACCGTCGTCGGCGGCCTGCTCGCCCTGCGGCTGCGCCCCCGACGCATGCTCCGGGCCGGCGCGGTCGCCCTGTTCGCCTTCGTCGGCTTCCCGGCGGCCGTCGGCGCGGGCCTCGGCGTACCGGCCATGGCGGCCGGGGCGGCCGTGGCCGGCGCCGGGATGTCGTTCTGGGGCGTGATGTGGGCGACCAGTGTGCAGACCCAGGTCCCCGCCGACGTCCTCAACCGCATCCATGCCTACGACGTGGCCGGTTCCCTCGCCATGCTGCCCGTGGGCCAGGCCCTCGCCGGCCCGGCCGCCGAAGCCCTCGGCGCCGACCACGTCCTGCTCGTCTCCGCCGTCATGAGCCTGGTCGTGGCCGCGGCCCTGCTCGCGGTCCCGGCGATACGCGACCTGGTGCGGGCCGACACCCGGACATCCGCCCACTGAGTCCACCGCCATCCGCCCACTGAATCCACCGCCGAGAGGCCGGGACATCCGTACGTCCGCACACCACGGCCCGCCGATCAGCCACCCGCGCTGACCGACCCCGCCCCCAGAAACGCCCCGACTCGCTCCCTCAAGCTCTTCGCGTCCAGCCCGTGCGCGGCCACGTGCTCCTCGAGCGTCCCGTAGCGCCGCAGCTCGCGGCGGCCGACGCCGAGGCCGAGCACGCGGTGCGGGACGTCGGCCAGGGCCTCGCTCACGGCGGCTGTCGAGGTGCCGGCGAGGTACGGCTCCACGAGGACGACGTCCGTGCCCGCCGCCTCCGTCGCCCGGCGCAGCCCGGCCGCGTCGAAGGGCCGTACGGTCGTCGCGTACAGGACGGTCACGTCCAGCCCCTCCGTCGCGGCGAGCACGGCGTCCAGGACCGGCCCGACCGCGAGGACCACACCGGCGCGGCCCTCGCGCACGGTCAGCAGGCGTTCGCCGTCGACCTCACGCGCCTGAAGGTTGGCCTGCACGGAAAGCCGGACGTACACCTTGTCGTCGCCCGCGGCGACCGCGTGCCGCAGCAGTGTCTCCGCCTCGTCCGGATGTCCGGGCACGTGCGCGGTCCACCCGTCCAGCGTGTCGAGGAGGGCGACGTCGCCGGGCGCCATGTGGGTGAAGCCTCCGGCGGGCCAGTCGAAGGACGCGGCCGCGCTGACCAGCACCGCACCGGCGTCCTGGTGCCCCAGGTCCAGCTTGACCTGCTCGAAGGGCCGCTCGACGAGAAAGCTGGCGAAGGTGTGCACGACCGGCCGGAGCCCGGTGAGCGCCATCCCGGCCGCCGCCCCGACCAGGAGTTGCTCGCGGATGCCGACGTTGATCACCCGGTCCGGATGCCGGCGGGCGGCCTCGGCGAAGCCGTCCTTGCCGATCTCGGCGAGGACGACCGCGACCCGCGGATCCTCGTCCAGCAGCCGTGAGACGACCGGGGCGAAACGGTCACGCATGGTGTCCATGAAAGGGGGCCCTTTCCACAAGAGGGGCGGTGGGTCGACCGGATTGGTCGGACGGAGAGACGGAGAGACGGAGAGACGCAGAGACGGAGAGACGGAGAGACGGACGGGCGGAGAAGCGGCGGGACGGGAAGTCAGAGCGCGGTCTTCGGTTCGACCCGGGCGACGACCACGTGCGGGCGCCCCGGATGCGGGGCCGTGAACGCGGCGTACACGGCCGCGTGGTCCCGCCCGTCGACGGTGGCCGCGGACCAGCCCGCGGCCTCGAACCGGGCGGCGATCCCGCCGGGCAGGGCGCGGCTGGCGGAGGAGTTGTCCACGACGACCGTGTGCAGCCGCTCCAGTCCGGCGGCCCCGGCGAAGGCGATCGCCTCGTGATTGCTGCCCTCGTCCAGTTCGGCGTCGCCGATCAGCACCCAGACGGCCGGCTCGCCGAGCCCCTGCGCACGCAGGCCCAGCGCGGTTCCCACGCCGATCGGCAGTCCGTGTCCGAGCGACCCGCTGCCGATCTCGGCACCCGGCACGAGCACCCGGTCCGGGTGGTGCCCGAGCGGGGAGTCGTACGAACCGAACCCCGGCAGCCACTCCACCGGTAGGAAACCCTTGGCGGCGAGGACGGCGTAGTACGCCATCGGCCCGTGTCCCTTGCTGAGCAGGAACCGGTCCCGGGCCGGGTCGTCCGTCCGCTGGGGCGTGACCCGCAGCACCCGGTCGTACAGCACCCACAGCACGTCGAGCGTGGAGGTGGCCGCCGGGCCGTGCTTCTCGTCGCCGGTCATGAGGCTCATCAGCCGGGGCAGGTCGTCGTAGCCGTGAGGTCCGCCGTCGGCCGGACCGTGGGCGCGGCTGTCGTCCGCTGTGATCGTCATGCCTACGATCGTGCAACCTCAACCATGCTCGAGGTCAACCGTGAACCGGTGCGCGACCACCGACCCGAGTGCGGTATTGTTTCCCTGCGCGTTTCGACCGGGGAAACCCCAGGTCAAACGGCATCGGGACGTGGCGCAGCTTGGTAGCGCACTTGACTGGGGGTCAAGGGGTCGCAGGTTCAAATCCTGTCGTCCCGACTGGAGACAGTCGCAGGTCAGGGCCGGTTTCGGAGACATCCGAAACCGGCCCTTGATCATTCTTGGGGACGGATATCAGCCGGCCATTGCTGTGCTGATTTCCGATGCCACCGACGGCAGGTCCCAGTAAGAGGAGTGCGTCCACACTCCGGTGCTTGCTGCGTGCGGCACCGAGATATCTATGGGAGTGCTGCCGTCGTGGAGCTGGAAAACCCCGGCGGCGACGAAGGCCAGCATGTCGAGTGGTTCCCAAAGGTTCGTCCAGCGGGCCAGGGAAGGAGGCAGCGCCACTGGCTGATTGCCTGAGTAGGGCAAGATCTGGCCGCCTCGTGGATCGCATGCGTGGAAGAACGCCGCCTGGGAACCGAAGGTCAGCAGCGAGGACGTCCACAGCGGCGTGGCCGCGATGGCCATGTCGACCGCGATAACCCCGCCAAGGCTGTGGGCGACCACTCGCACGGGGCGCTCGGGGGTGCGCCCCAGGGCGGGGTCCACGCTATCGATGGATTTGCGCACCCGGGCGTGGATTGCCTCTCGGTGGCGCTGGTAGACCAGAACGTCTCCAAGAAACCGTGTGGTGCCGGGCCCAAACTTCGTGCGCAGTGCATTGTTCAGGTGTCCGGCAGCTGCCTGGATTGCGGCCCCTGCCACCCGGTCCAGGGCGCACAGCCGATTGCGCACCAGCCTCCGCAGCCGGCTCTCGTCTTCATCACCTGCGCGCAGTCCGTCGTACGAGCCCAGTTCGTCAGCCCAGAGGTCGCCGGCCTCGATGAGGGCCTCGGCCAGGGACTGGCCGGTTTCAAAGAGTAGGAGGGGATCGTCAGTGCGCGACAGCCACTCGGTCTTGGGCCATTCCTCGGCCAGGTATGCCAGGAGTTCGTCCGCGTCACCGTAATGTGGAGTGTTCCGTAGGCCCGAATCGGACTGCTGCTCTTCGATCGTGAGTCGCTCACGCACGACGGTTTCCACATGCGTCCACTGGTTGGTCACCTGGAGGTCTGAGGTCAGCGCGGAGGCGAGCAGGGGCTCCGGTACGGAGATGCCTGGCGGATCGTTCGCATCCCGCAGTCCGCCGCTCTGCTGGGCTCTCGGCAGCGTCACGGGGCGGATCGGGAGCGCCGCTGAGACGAAGCGCTCGTCGGCGCCGAGGTCGCCCCAGTACACCGGCATCATGGAGATCCCCGTAGCCGCCTGGAGGTCCGCTACGGCGGCAGTGAAACCGTCGCGGTCGCGGTTGGCGACACCGTGGATCACGAAGACAGGGTCGGTCATGAGCAGTGGCTTCTTCTCGGATAGCTGGCGTGTTCGGGCGGCGGGGAGTTGGGGTGTCATGTCAAGTCGGGGCAATGAGCATGGGATCGTTCGAGGGAACGTCGGCCGTGCGGATCACGGCAGACTCGACTCGGCGTCACCGATTGTTGGTCAAGAAGGTCCTCGGGTCGCCGTGGCGGCCGGGCTGCCATAGACGGCGTATGCGAGCCAGGTCGGGTCGCCGTCGAGGTCTCGGCTGGCGTGGCGGGCAGCGAGCGAAGCCTGTCCCAGGGGCTGGCCGACGTCGAGGAGTTGGTCGTAGAAAGCCTTCGCGAACTGCATGGCCGAGTCGGAACGCACGGGCCACAGCGTGCCGATGAATGCACCGGCTCCCGCCTTCATGAATTGCTGGGCCCAGCTGAGGGTGTCATTGAACCAGGGAATCCCGCCGGTGCTGCGGCAGGCGTTGAAGAACACCAGCGGATGGTGGGCTTGAAGGCGGCCGGTCTGGGCAGCCGTCGCAAGGTCAATGGGCTGGAAGTCGCCGTCGGCCATGTGTACTTGGGATCCCTTGTCGGAGAAAGTGTTGTGGCAAGCGAAATGCAGCAGGCCGGCATGACCGCTCTCGATCAAGGCGGTCAGCGCCTCACGTTCGGTGAGTACGCCCGCGTCCGCAACTCCTGGACCGAGTGAATTGCGCAGTTCGGCTATCTCAAGTGCCGCGTCCGCCGGTGAACCCGGCGGCATGACGAAGGCGGCACCCGGAAGGGGGATTTGGTGCACGCGGTCCTGGTGGAAGACGCGGCGTACGACGGGCAGCCACTCGGCAAGAAAGCCATTGTCGTGACCTTTGTCGAGCGGGTAGAGAAGCTCCCAGGGCACAACGTCGTGCTTACTGAGGACGGTAAAGGAAGTAATACGGTCGGCCTGTTCCCAGAACTGCCGCTGTATGGCCTCCGGCACGGCCGATGCCCACAACTGCACGCCCTCGTTCTTCAGACGCCGTCTGAGCCCGGCCGCGTCGGCGGGTGAAGCACGTCCGGCACGACTGGCTGCCGCGCGCAGCTGGGCGAAGATCTGCTCGGTCGCCCGGCCCGGGTCACCACCGCGGTAACGGAACTGCTCTGGGGGATAGCAGGTCTCGCTCAGCAACTGAAAGCTGAACGAGCCGTCCTCGTCGTTGCGGTGTACCTGGAGCGTGGCCTCTCCCGGTTCGAAGGCGATGCCCGGCAAGACTGCGCGTCGCCGCGGCCCGTCCCTGGTCACCCCACCCTCAGTCACCGAGATCTGCAGGTGCACCACCCCTAGATACGTGCCTTTGTGGAAGGCGCGAACCGTCACGTGATGGAGACCCGAAGCCATCGTGCGCAGGCCGAAGTACAAGACATCGGAGTCCTGGCCCGGGTACACGGTGAGCTCCTGTGTCAGGTCACCCAGCGCGCGCAGACCCTGCGCGGTGACCGTGATCGTCAGTCGTGCACCCTCCTCGGGCACGGGGAACGATCGCATGCGGACACTGCCGTGCCCTTGACCGGGCTCTCGGGTGATCTGAACGTGCAGCGGGACCTCGCGGTCCGGAGCGGCTTGCTCCGCCAGTTCGGCGATCAAGTGGTGCGGTTCGGACAGCCCGTCGACTTCATCTGCGGGGCCGGCAGGGGGAGACTCCGCCCGGGGCCAGGATCGCACCGTGGCCGAACCGCGTGCGGCCTCGCCGTCCTCCGATGAGACGGCGTTGCTGCCGGAAGGTCTTTCACCACCTGGGGGGTGTCTTGGACCCGATCCCGCGCTGTCGAACGCCACGTCGTCCCCCCTCTGGCCGACCTCCACGAGCAGGCCGTCCCGGTCGCTCGCGCCGGCTCTTGCCTGGCGTCCCTGCGCAATTCCGCGCCGTAGATTTGTGAGTCGGCCGCGTACGTCGTCAGGCGCACGCGAGACCTGCGGCCCGGATTGCTGTTGAGCCGTGCCTGGGACGAGGTTCGCCCGCGGCACCCGGCGCGGCAGGCCGGAGGAGGTGACATCACCCGCGGACGGCTGCCGGACCCGCTCTGCCTGCCGGACGAGGTCGTCGTTGGGAGAACTGCGCCAGGCAGGCGTGGCAGGACGCTCCGTCGGGACGGGGGGAGTCTGCGGCTGCTGCGGGGCCGGGGCGGAATTGTTGCCGGGCTGCTGCTCCCGGTGATCCCGGAACCAGCTGGCCTCCAGCGTGTCATACAGCGGCGTACGCCCGTCACCAGGGCCTGTCGGCGGCGCCTCGGGCTCCTGAGGCCCGGGACGCGGCGTTGCCGGGGGCCGACCACCGGCGTACGTGTCGTCGCTCTGCGGTCGCTCGAAGCGGCCGGTGCTCGATGGATCACCCTGCCTGTCCGGCACACCGAAGGAATCCAGGCGGGGCAACCCTGTGGACGTTGAGTCCTCGAAGCTCGGGCGTGCGAGCTCGGAGGGGGAACCGCGTCCCTGCCGGTCGTCGGCTCGCGGCATCTGGGTGGTCTGGTCCGGTTGTCGGCGGGCCACGGACGCACCCGCGGCAGCC
Source organism: Streptomyces sp. NPDC002520 (assembly GCF_053595235.1). Taxonomy (NCBI): domain Bacteria; kingdom Bacillati; phylum Actinomycetota; class Actinomycetes; order Kitasatosporales; family Streptomycetaceae; genus Streptomyces; species Streptomyces sp. NPDC002520. Next base: position 88,474 of record NZ_JBSFXG010000005.1, read on the forward strand.
TGCGCGGCGGCTGCACCCCCCATGGAACCGGCCCCCGGGCCACCAGGTCTGGCGGGCTGCTGGGGCAGACCTCCCACCGAATGTGGGTCGGGCCCCGGCTGCGGGCGTCCGGGGCGGGGGTGCGGGTCTGCGCCCGGCTCGCCGGCACCCCGACGCTTCGTGTGCGAGAAGCCTTCCGCGACGACCGCCGCCAGTTCCCGGTACGCCTCCCGGGTTGCTTCCTGCATATGCTGCAGGTCCACGTGGTCACCAGCCGCGAGCCGTTCGTCGAACGGTACGACGACGACGCTGCGGCAGGCTCCTCTCAGTCGCTCGGCAGCTTCACGGGCATCGAGCATGGTGGCGCTTTGGTGCACACCGGTCAGCACCACGTGACTGCGATCGGCGAGGTAACGGTAGGTGGCCAGGGCGTCAGCTGTGGCGGCAACACTGGACTCGGACAGGCTGCTGACGAATATCTGCTGGTCAGCCCCGGTAAGCGCGACGAAGGTAGCGAGACCGTCCACTCCAGTGGCGCAGTCACCGAGGACGACTCCGTACGAGTGGAGCGCGGTGAGCAGAGCGCTGTATGAGACCGCGTCAAGCGGCACACGTGGTACGGCGGTGCTCGATGCATCGGCGAGAACCTCCAGGCCGAAAGCCGTACGAGAGGTGAACTCCCGGATGTCGAAGGTGACTTCGCCGAGGCGGGCGGCTAAGTCACGTAAGGACAACCCGGTGCTGAGAGTGACGGCATAACGACCCAGCATGCCGTCATTGGCATCCACCGCGATGATCTGGTCGTCCCGCTCGGAAGCAAGGACGGCACCGAGACCGGCGATCGTCGTGGTCTTGCCGGTGTTGCCGTGCGGGCTGACGACCGCGACAAGATGGGTACTCCCGAGCGGAACTGATGTGCGGATCATCTCACTGAGGTCGGGAGCCTGGTCCCGGTCGGAGCGCCTCGCGCCCCGCCACCACCGTCGACCTGTCACCGACATCGGTCACCCCCGGTCACGCGCCCGCTCTGGCCTGATTCGCCCTGCCATCTATAACTCACGCTGGGGCGTACCCAGACATCCAAGCCGCACTAGGCCCCATAGGCGAACAGCAACCTACTAAACTTACCCAGCCACGATGCTGGATCGGGAAGCACCGCACCATGCGGCGCTCCGACCAACCCCCACGCTGCAGAGCGTAGTTGGGGCTCGGGGCCTCCGGGGCGGTCGACGAGGAGTCAATTCCCGCTGCGGCCTGCTGGGCCGTAACGGCGGTGGTGAAGCCGTCGCGGTCGCGGTCGGCGACACCGCGGATGACGAAGACCGGTTCGTTGGTCAAGGCGCTCCTCGGGTCGTTGCTGTGGCGGCTGGGCTTCCGTAGACCGCGTACGCGAGCCAGGTCGGGTCGCCGTCCAGGTCTCGGATGGTCTGGCGGGCCTTCATCGACGCTTCTCCCAAGGGGAGCCTGCCGGTGATCAGGTGGGCGTAGAAGGCGTCCGCATAGGCCAGTGCCGAGTCCGAACGCACCGGCCACAAGGTGCCGATGAACGCCCCTGCGCCCGCTTCGAGGAACTGCGGGGCCCAGCCCAGGGATGTGGAATACCAGTCGATCTGGCCGGCGCTGCGGCACGCGTTGAAGAACACCAGCGGGCGTGTGGCATCCAAGGAGCGAGATCCCTGAGCGGTGGCGAGGTCCAACGGATCGAAGAGGCCATCCGCCATGGTGACCTGGGAGCCAGTCTCCCTGAAGGCGTTGTGGCAGGCGAAATGCAGCAGTCCAGCCATCCCTTCATCGAGGCGGCTCTGGATCTCCGCTCCCCGGGTCAGGATCCCTCCATCGTCCATCGCGGGGAGGAACCGGGCGCGCAGAGCGTTGACCTCCAGTTCCGCTTCGGGCGGCGATCCGGGTGGTACGACGAAGGTGGCCTGGGGCAGGAGGAGTTGCCGTACCCGCTCTTGGCCGTGAACTCGACGTACCACGGGAAGCCATTCGGCGAGGAAGCCGTCACCCTGCTGTGTTCCGTCGAGCGGGTACAACAATTCCCACGGCACCACGTCGTGCTCGCCGAGCACCGTGAAAGTGCGAATCTTGTCGGTTTCCCGCCAGAACTGTCCACGCACCGCGTCGGGCACGGCAGCCCGCCAAAGGGCTACCCCCAGATTCTGCAGACGTCTGCGCACCTGCCGGGCGTCCGTCCCGACGCCGGCCGCCGCAGCGATCCTGCGCAGTTCCCGGTAGATGTTCTCCGTGGCCTGCCGGGGGTCGCCGGCCTTGAGCTGGAACGCCGGGGCGTAGCTGGTCTCGCTCAGCAGCTGGAAGCTGTAACCGTCGGCGGCTTTGACTACCTGTAGCGTCACCTCGCCCGGGTCGAAGGCGAGTGAGTCCAGCGTTGCCGTGCGCGGCGATCCATCACGGGCGGGCACGTCCGCCTGAACCGAGATCTGTAGGCGCAATTCCCCGAGAAAAGACCCCCCTTTGAACGCGCGCACCATGACCGCATGTAACCCAGGCCGGGCGGTCCGCAGGCCAAAGCGCAGCACATCGGAGTCCCGCCCTGCCTCGACCCACAGCTCCTGCTGCAAGTCACCCAGCGCCAGGAGCCCCGGTGCATGCACTGTGATCAACAGCCGGTCCCCCTCGGCCGGTAGTTCGAACGCCCGGAGAGCCATACCCTCCTGGCCACCACTGCAGGTGACTTGGACCTGCAGCGGTACCTCGCGACCCGGTGATGCCTGCTCCGCAAGTTCTGCTCTCAGCCGACGCTTTTCCGGGTGATCAACGTGCTGGCCAACAACAGGGCCGTGGAACGACCCGCCTCTGAAATCGAGCACACCCGCGACCTCGGTCCCCGGCTCGCTCGGGCCGAGCACGCCCTGCCGCAGCCCGGGCAGGTCGACCTCGCGCACGATACCCCGCTCAATGAGGTACTTGACCATCTCGGCGTGCCGCTGGTCCCGGATCTCGTGCTGGGTGGCCTCGGCCTCCCGGATCCTGGCCAGCTGTTCGAGGGCCTGCGCGGTGTCCTCCGGGTGGCGCGCCAGGTGCTCGCCGATGAGACGCTCGAAGTCCAGCCGCCCGCCGCCCAGCGCGGCGCGCCCCTGCTCCTCCCGGCGCCTGCGGGACGCGGCCCGGTAGTCCTCTATCGCCTCGTCGGAGGGAACCTCGCCGAGCTTCGCGTCGTGCGTGTGCACGCCGAGGCGGGCGCGGCGCCGGGCCTCCTCCCGTTCCTGGATGTGCCGGGCGGCCGCGTCGTCGGGCTCCATCTGGACCTTGCAGTAGTAGATCGTGATGCCCTCGGGCAGCCGGATCTCCCGGCCCAGCTCCTGATTGACGGCCAGCTGGGCCGCCATGGCCTCGGTGATCGCGAACCGCGCGGCCTGCAGCCGGATGCGGTCGGTGAGGTAGCCGTAGACGACCGTCAGCGCGTCCCGTACGTTCCTGGCCACCACCAGCGCCGGGTCGTGTACTCGGAAGCCGATGTCGATCGCGGCCTGGAATCGGTGTTCGCCGTCCTTGCAGGTCAGCGGGGTCTTGGTGACGGCGGCCCGGCGTCGGTGGTCGCTGAGGTCGACGACGTAGCAGGCCCGGTTCTTGCCGAACCAGCGCTGTCCGAAGGTGCGGACGGTCTCGACTTCGAAGGGCCCGCCCTCCACCGGGTAGACGATCGCCACTGAGGGCGGCAGGTTGGGCAGTTCACCCACTCGGCTGCGGGCGATCACCCGCTCGTTGAGTATCAGGGAGACGGTCATCCTCACACTCCTTCCAGGTCGAGCTGCGCGTGCACCATGGCCGCCGTCAGGGTCGGCCCGACGATCCGGTCCGGGTGGATCCAGTCGTGGGTGCAGGAGCGCAGGATCCGGCCCGAGGGCTGGTCGCCGTGGGCGATGGCGCCGACCAGCAGGCGTAATGTCTCGCGGAGTTCGGAGTCCCGTTGGGGCCACGGCCACCGTCACGCTGTCGACCGCGAACAGCCGGGTGAGTTTCTCGACGGGGCGGCCCGGGACAGCACTCAAGCCGTGCACCCGGGCCGCGGCCACCCTCATCTGGGGTCGATCGTCGGCGTAGCAGCCGTTCACGAGCGCGCTCGCCTGCTCCCTCACCCAGGGGTTCTGGCAGGCCACGGAGAGCGCGTAGGCAACGGCGGTGCGGCGCATCGCGCTGTCGCTGCGCGCCCAGGGACCCAGGACGCGGCGTTCGATGTGCCGGTAGGACTCGGCGGCCAGCACGCCGAGCCCGTAGGCCGCCGCGTAGACGCGCACCTGCTCGGCCGGGTGGACCACCAACTTGTCGAGCCAGTCGAGGAGTTCGCTCTGGATCTCGTACTGGGTCCCGGTGTGCAGGATGATCCGGCGGGCGTAGCCGGGGTCCTTCTAATCGAGGATCTTTCCGGGCTTGCCGCCCGGCTTGTCCAGTTCCTGGGTGCGCAGCCGCAGCAACTGCCGCCGCGTGGTCACCGGCCGCCACGGGCGTCGGCGGGGAGGACCGGGGCGGTGGCGTCGGCGCGGTGGGTGCGCTTGTCACGGTCAGCGCATGCAGTTCGGCGAAGTAGCGGTTCGAGATGCCCTGTGCGATGTCCTGGAATCGGGCGGTCGCGTCGAAGAGCTCTCCGGCGGCCTGTGCGAGCGAGCGGCCGGCCGCGGTCAGGATCAGCTGGCTGCCGGGGCGGCGGACGATGAGCTCGATTCCCATGTCGCGCTCCAGAGCGGCGATGTGTTGCGAGACCGCAGAGGGCACGTAGTCGAGCGCGCCCGCAGCCGCCGCCATGGAGCCGTACCGGACCACGGCCATGAACGTGGACAGGAGCTTGAGGTCCGGCTGGCGCTTCATCAGTCGTGAACTATCTCTTCTCGATCCATCGCTTTACGTGTCTTGGTCCGGGGGAGCAGAGTCTAGGCAACTGCCGGGAGGACACGCCCCATGCGTGCCGTCGCCGACCGTCCGCAGCCGCCCTCATGATGCCCCCAGCCTTTCCAGAGAGCCGAGGACATGACCATCGATCTTCCCGCCCTCAGGGCCCATTTCCCCTCTCTCGACAGTGGTCTTGCCTTCTTCGACGGCCCCGGGGGGACTCAGACCCCTCGCCCCGTCGCCGAAGCCATTGCCACGACGCTCACCCGCCCCCTGTCCAACCGTGGGGTCGTCAGCCGCTCGGAGATCAACGCCGAGCAGGCCGTCGCGGAGTTCCGGGTCGCCTTTGCCGACCTGCTCAACGTGCTGGCCCGCGGGATCGTCCACGGGCGCAGCGCGACGCAGCTCACGTACGACTTCTCCCGTCACCTCGCCAAGGACTGGAAGGCCGGCGACGAGATCGTCCTGAGCCGTCTCGATCACGATTCCAACGTCCGGCCCTGGATTCAGGCGGCCGAGCGCTACGGAGCCGTGGTCCGCTGGATCGAGATCGACAGCGAGACCATGGAACTCGACCTCGATTCGTTCGAGCGGGCGCTGTCGCCTCGGACACGGCTGGTGGCGGTCACCGCGGCATCGAACGTGCTGGGCACCAAGCCGCCCGTACGCCGGATCGCTGACCTTGCGCACCAGGCCGGGGCCCTGGTGTACGTGGACGGCGTCCACTACGCCGCGCACCACCTGGTGGACGTGCCCGCGCTCGGGGCAGACCTGTTCGTCTGCTCGCCCTACAAGTTCCTCGGCCCGCACTGCGGTGTGCTCGCAGGGGCTCCGGAACTCCTCGAAACCCTCCGTCCGGACAAGCTGCTGCCGTCCACCGACGCTGTGCCGGAGCGTTTCGAGTTCGGCACGCTCCCCTACGAGATCCTCGCGGGCGCGGCCGCCGCCGTGGACTTCCTGGCCGCGCTGGACCCGGGCACGGGGTCAACGCGCAGGGAGCGGCTGACGTGTTCGTTGGGTTCCCTGCACGAGCAAGAGGAGGAACTGCGCACGAGGTTGGAAGACGGGCTGCACGGCCTGGGAGATGCCGTCACCCTGCACTCGAAGGCCACCGACCGGACCCCGACTCTCCTGATGAGCCTCGAAGGCCGCGATGCCCGAGAGGCACAGACGCATCTTGCGTCTCGTGACGTGGTTGCCCCTGCCGGTTCGTTCTACGCGTACGAGCCCTTCGCCGCCCTGAAGCTGCAGGACCCCGCGCTGAGGGTGGGCCTGGCACCGTACAACACTGCAGACGACGTGGACCGGTTCCTCGACGGGCTGTTCTCGTTCCTCTGAAGCTCGTCGCGCACGTGGCCGTCTGAGACCACTTGGAGGGTTCTCGACGACGCCCAGAGGCCGTGCTCTTCCGTGTACGACGAGGTCAACTGCGGGAAACGGCAGAGGAATCACGGACGACAAGGCGTGGGGGAAGCTTGACCGATTCCGTCGGCTTCTGGTGGATCAGATCGGTCAGACGAGTGGCCTTGGCGGCGTGCGTCAGACTCGCGCACGCAACGCCCGCAGCGCACACAATGCACACGGATGATTTGCCCCAATTTTTCCTCACTGCGAGGTAGGGCCGTCTCAACAGCACGATCGACCAGCCTGACGCACCCACCCAACGATCAAGGTCACTTTGCGCACATCTGCACGTCACAGGCCGGCGTACGGACCGGTGACCGCCGCCGTGGCTGCGCAGGACAGGTAGTTCTTCGCGTGGTGGAATCCGTAGCCCGCGTGCACGGTGTCCGTCAGGTCGAGGCCGATTCCCTGGAACGCGCGGCCGAGCCCCGGAGGGATGGCCACAGGGTCGCCGGGGTCCGCGATGTTCACCCACCGGCGCACGCACGCGGGCCGCTCGCCGCGACGGCCCTCCGGGCCGTCCTCGGGGCGGGGCAGCAGCCGGTCGAACACGGCGCAGGGCATCGCCAGCGGAGAGCCGACGGTCAGCAGCAGCTCGACGTCCAGTTCGGGACGTGCGTGCAGCGCCTCGTAGGCGACGACGGAACCGAGGGAGTGCGCGATGACGATCCGGGGCCGGTGCAGGGCGATCCGCGCGGCCACCTCCTCGCGGGCGGCTGTCCGGGCGGGGTCGTTGTCATGCCGCAGATAGGCGGCCACCTCGCGGAAGAAGACCCGGATGAACAGCCGGGTCAGCCGGCCGTCCAGGCTGAAGTGTTCCGCCACCCAGGCCGCAGCGTGGCGCAGGGGTAGCGTGAGCGCGCCCTGGCTGACCGGCCGCGGGGCGTCCAGGGCGTCCAGCCACTGGGCCATCAGCTCCCGGGCGAGCGGGTCGTCCAAGTCCTCCGGGTCGCCGTCCCCCTGGGGCACGGGGCCGGTGCGGAGCAGCGGCGCGTAGTAGGCGAAGTCCCAGTCGAACGACGAGACGGGCACCTTGAGGCCGGACGCCAGATGCGACGCCCAGTCGGCCGCGCAGGCAGCGCGCACGGCGTCCGGGGTGCGACGGCGGTCGAGATGTCCGACGCCGTGCACGCCGACGATACGGACCGGGGTCGTTGTCACGAGGGCCTCCACGCCGCAGGGGTGAGAGTCAGGGCGATCACCTCGTGCCCCATGCCCAGCACGATGTGTCCTTCGGGGCCGACGCCGACGGTGTGCGGGACGTCGGGCAGGGCGAGAGTGGTCAGGCACCGGCCGTTCGCGAGGTCCCACACCCGGGCCGTGCAGTCGTAGCCGGTCGTGATCGCCCACGTGTTGTCGCCGCGCACCAGGGCGGCGATGTCCGTCACGCCGTCGGTGTGCCCCTCGAGCACCGTGGCCTCATGGGGGTCGCTCAGGTCCCAGACCCGTACGGCGCCCTCGGTGTTCCCGGTGACCGCGACGGGCAGGCCGCCGAGGGTGGTGGCCGCGACGGCGGTGACGGCCGGCGCGTCGCGGTCCAGGGGGACCGTCGCGGCCCGCTCGTCGCCCAGGTCGGGATGCCAGTCGGCCCCCGACGCGGCCGCGAAGACGGCGGCGAGCCGGTCACCGACGACCACGACGTCCATTGCCCGGACCTCCTGGGCGATGACACGGACGGCGCGCCTGACGGCCACGTCCCACACCCGGACCGTGCCGTCCGCGGCGGCCGTGACGGCGAACGGCCGCTCGTGCAGGACCGCCAGGCCGACCCCTGTCACCGGTTCGGTGTGGCGGGTGAACACCGCCGTCGTCCGGCCGCTGACCGCGTCCCACACGCGCGCGGTCCGGTCGGTGCTGCCCGTGAGGGCGACAGGCCGCCCGGCCACGACGGCCATGGCCACGCCGGTGATCGGCCCCTGGTGCCCCTCCAGCACCGTTCTGGTGGTTCCGGCGGTCACGTCCCACACGCGTGCCGTGTGGTCGCGGCTGCCGGTGACCGCGAGCGTACGGCCGTCGGCCGAGGCGGTGGCCGCGTCGGTGACCGCGTTCGTGTGGCCCGGCAGCCCGACCACGGTGCTGCGCGCGGACAGGTCCCAGACCTGGACGGTCCCGCGCTCGCCCGCGGTGACGACGACGGGCCAGCCCGCCGGGTCGGCCACGGCCACGCCGGACAGCCACTGCGAACTGCGGTCCACCGTCGTGGTGGCGGCGGTACGGCCCGTGGACAGGTCCCACACCCGGGCCGTCCCGTCCCTGCTGGAGGTGACGGCGACGGGACGGCCGTCCAGGACCGCGGCGGCCGCGCCCGTCACCCAGTCGGTGTGCCCGGCGAGGACCGTCTCCTGACGGCCGTTGATCAGGTCCCAGACGCGTGCCGTGCGGTCCCGGCCGGCGGTTATCGCCACCGGCCGGCCGTCCATCACGGTCAGGGCCGCTCCGAGGACCCAGTGCGTGTGGCCGGTCAGGGTGAGGCCCGGCCCGTACGGTCCGGTGTCGAGGTCCCAGACGCGGGCCGTGCCGTCGTAGCTGGTGGTCACTGCCACGGGCCAGCCCTGGAGCACCCCGGCGGCCACCGAGGTCACCGGGGCGGTGTGGGCGGGCGGGAAGGCCCTCGGGTGGCTCTCCGCGAGCAGGTCGGCGGCCAGGTCCCACACGTGGACCGTGCCCCGGCGCGCAGTGATCACCGCGATCGGCCGGCCTTCCACGGAGGTGGTGGCCACGCCCGTCAGCGGACCGGCCAGGACGCGCTGGACGGAGATGGTGCGGCCGGTGGCCAGGTCCCACACACGAGCGGTGCCGTCCCAACTCGAGGTGACGGCGACCGGCCGGCCGTCGGCGGCCGTCACCGACACCGCGGTCACGGGGTCGGTGTGCCCTTCGAGGGTGTGGGTGGTGAGTCCGGTTGCCAGATCCCACACCCGCACTCTGCCGCCGTAGCCGGAGGTCACCGCGACGGGCTGCCCGTCGAGCATCGTCAGCGCCACGCCGGTGACCTCGTGCGTGTGACCCTCCAGCGTGGCGGTCAGGGACGTCGCGGCCTGCTGGCCGGTGGCCCACCGGTGTTCCCAGTCGCTGCCGCGGGCCAGCTCGCGGCCCAGTTCGAACGCCTGGAAACGTGCCGCGTCCAGGGCCAGGATCTGCCGCCGCTGGTACGGCTGGAGGCGCCGGTGGGCGCTGTAGGAGGCCCGGTAGACCATCGCGGCGACCCGGGCGTCCCGCGCGCCGGCGCTGCTCAGGATCTCGGAGACCGCCTCCGGGTCCGCCTCGACGAGGAAGTCCGCGTCCAGCAGCAGGTCGTCCGCCCGGCTCGCCCGTACGGCGTGCTGGGCGGCGTGCCGCAGCAGATAGGGGTCGGCGACCTGCCAGAGGCGTCGGCCTTCCCCGGCATCGGGTACGGATTCCAGCAGACGGGTGTAGACCGCTTCGGCGTACGGCGACCGGATCGGCGCGTTCAAGCCCCGTCCCCCCTACCCAGGCCGTGCGGATCGGCGCGCAGGCGTTCGGCCAGGCTCTCGTGGAAGAGCCGGTACAGCGTGGTGCCGTCGACGTCGACATCGCGCCGCAGGTAGAAACGGGCATCGTCCAGGGCCTCGCGGACGAGCGCGGGCCTGAGCGGCTCGCTTCCGGCGGCCTGTGGGCCGACCGCGACGTTCTGCGGGGCGAAGGCGACTGCGGCGTGCGCGAGGACGCGCTCCGGCATGCCCAGCCCCTCCGCGTGAGCCAGGGCCGCGAGCACCGGGCGCATCCAGGGCCGGTCGCCCGGGCCTGCCAGGTCCAGGTGGAGCAGCTCGGTGAGTTTCCGGGGCGTGGCGAGCCCCAGTTGCCGTGCCCGGGCCGGGTCGCTCTCGACCGGCAGGGTCAGGAGATGCCGCAGATAGAGGCCGGCGACGAGGAACTCGCCCCACTCCAGGGGCTGTTCATCGGCCGGGCCGGCCTCTCCCGGGGATCCGACGAGCTGGGCGGCGATGCCTGCCGCGAGCTCCCGGGCGGCGGCCGCGTTCTCCTTGCGCTCGTAGGGGCCGCCGCCGCTGGCCAGCAGGTCCCGGACGTACGCCTCCAGACCGGTGCGCAGGTCGTCCCGGTCGGCCGCATTGAGGTCGATCAGCAGCCCGTCCCGCATGGCGATGTCCAGCAGCACGCCGAACGGCGGCTCGGGCCGGGTGCCGATCAGAAGGCGCACGCCGTTGCCGCGCGTGGCCTCCTGGGCGAGGGGCACGAGCAGCGCCCGGACCACGTCCGCCGGCCGTTCGGCCTCGTCCAGGGCGTCGAGCACGAGCGTGGCGGGTTCCTTCGGGTCCGTACCGGCGAGCCGCGCGAGCCCTTCCGCGTCCCATCCGCCGGTCGGCCTGTCGTCGGGGCGGGCCCCGAGCTGACGGGCAAGGGAGTCGGCTATCTCCTCCAGGTTGCGGCGACGCGCGTGCACGACGGCGAGCCGGCTGTTGACCGCGGGGCGGTGCGGCAGGGGCAGCCACAGGTGCTGGGTGCCCGTGCGGAGCGCGGGATGGGCGGCGCAGACCATCACGCCCAGCAGGGCCGACTTGCCCACGCCGGGCTTGCCGGTGACGACGCCGAACCGTGGGCCCGCGCCGTCGAACCACTCGGTGAGTTCGGCAGCCTCCTTGCCGCGGCCCCGGAAGTAGCCCTGGGCGAGCCCTCGATCCAGGGCTTCGGCACCGGCACCCCGCTTCATGAAGTGCAGCGGGTCGAGCGCCTCGTCGGCCAGCGGCACCAGGTCCTCGTCCAGCTCGGCGGAGAGGCCGGCCCCGACACGGTACTCGGGGTTGGGAAAGAAAGGCAGGTGGTCGAGCGTGTCAAAGAATGGGACGTGGCTTCCGGCGAGCTCCTGGGACAGGCCCTCCTCCGCGTTGAGCCGCGCGACCTTGCGCTTGATCTCGCGCACGACCGTCGGCAGCGGGATGTAACGGCGCGAGGGGTCCGCACGGAGCAGGCCGTCGCGGTACTCGTTCAGCACCGCCGTGGTGGCGCGGCTGAGCCGGTAACCGAAAGCCCTGTCCCTCGCCCCGGAGGCGGCGATCACCCAGGCTCGTCGCTCCAGGGTGCGCATCTGGTGGTGCCAGGGGAGTTCGGCGGCGACACCGGAGTGGCACAGGTCGAGGATGAACAAGGTGAGGGGTCGAACCTTGTCCGGGTGCGACTCGATCAGGCTGATCCATGCGACGACGGGATCGTCGAGGTTGCGCCCGTCCCGGCCCACCGCGTGCAGCGTGCGCTCGCCGGAGGCGGCGATCCGGCCGTGCGCCACCAGATGCACGACGAGTACAGCGGTGTCGTCGTCCGGCATGGTGATCGCGGCCCGGATCCGGCCGGACGGGTCGCCGTCCCCCGCCTCGGCGGATGAAGGCGCGTCGCCGCCGGCGGAGGAAGGCCGGTAGCCGAAACGTGCCAGCGCCTTCGCGACGTCCGCGGCGCGGCGCGGGGCTTCGGCGAGCGGGTCGAGTTCCTGCTGTTCCAGCGACGGCGGTCCGTCCTGACCGTCGTCGTCGATCGGAAGACCGATCGTGAGCATCGTCCGCAGCACAGAACCCCCGGCCCCCGTCGTCGTTCCCGCCCGGCCGGCTCCCGCCGCCCGCACGCTCGCGCGGACAGCGTCGCGGCCGGGACATCGAGCGATCCTCGCAGGTTGGTCCACCCGCCACCACCGAGTCCGGGACATTCATCGAGGGGGCTGGGGAGGCGGAGTTGTGCGTGTGGGGCGGAGCGGGGTGCGGGGGCCGCAAGCCGAGCTGCTCCCGCGGTCGCGAGCCGATCGGACCAGCCCCGCGATCGATAAGCGGATGACGTCCAACGGATCGGCCCGGGGACCGGTTGGGGACCACACGGTGTGCTCGGTGGCGCATGTCATGCCCCCGCATGCGCCGTAAGCGCCCAGATTCAGCCTGCTGTATCCGCAAAAGTCCCCTGGCTCTCACTCCTGGGGGTCAAGGGGTCGCAGGTTCAAATCCTGTCGTCCCGACTGGAGACAGTCGCAGGTCAGGGCCGGTTTCGGAGACATCCGAAACCGGCCCTTGATCATTCTTCGGGACCAGTTTCGAGGGGACGGATCTCCTCGACGATGGGAACCTTGCGGGCTCGCTTGCCCTTGGTGCCCTTGTCGGTCAGCCCGCCGGGCGCGGGTGTGGTCTGACGCCGCACGGTCCAGATCCGCTGGGTGGTGTCGATGTCTCCGACGCCGCAGCCTGAGATCTCTCCGATACGTGCGGCGGTGCGTGCGGGCGTGCGCCGGACGCTCTGAACACCCAGCGACCCTTGTCGTGTCTCCGTATACGGTCAACACGCGTCTGACGTCGATCTCCCGCAAGCTCTCGGTGAACTCGAGGGTCCACTTGACCTGGCTGGTACTGGCGCAGGCCGACGTCGAGGCGGCCGGCCCGTCCCCGTCCGCGTTCTCTGCGCCCGCAGGCAAGCCCCAGGGCATCGCGAGACAACAGGCAGCGCCTCCCCGCCATAGCGTGACCGCACTACGCGCCGCGACAACGCGCGGACCAACCGACCCAAAGCAAGAAGGAAGACACCCCATGCCGTACATCACCGTGGGCCAGGAGAACTCCACCGCCATCGAGCTGTACTACGAGGACCACGGCACCGGCCGGCCGATCGTCCTCATCCACGGCTTCCCCCTCGACGGCCACTCCTGGGAGCGCCAGAGCGCCGCGCTCCTCGACGCCGGCTACCGCGTCATCACCTACGACCGCCGCGGCTTCGGCCGGTCCTCGCAGCCGACGACCGGATACGACTACGACACCTTCGCGGCCGACCTGAACACGGTCATGGAGACCCTCGACCTGAACGACGCCGTTCTCGTGGGCTTCTCCATGGGCACCGGCGAGGTCGCTCGCTACGTCTCGCGGTACGGCTCCGCCCGCGTGGGCAAGGTCGCCTTCCTCGCCTCGCTGGAGCCCTGCCTGCTCAAGTCCGATGACAACCCGGACGGCGTCGCACCGAAGAAGTTCTTCGACGGCGTGGTCGCAGCCGTCAAGGCCGACCGCTACGCCTACTACACCGCCTTCTTCAACGACTTCTACAACCTCGACGAGAACCTGGGCACCCGTATCAGCGAGGAAGCGGTCCGCAACAGCTGGAACACCGCGGCCGGCGGCGGCTCCTTCGCGGCCTCGGCGGCGCCGTCGACCTGGTACACCGACTTCCGTGCCGACATCCCGGCCATCGATGTCCCCGCCCTGATCCTGCACGGCACGGCCGACCGTATCCTCCCCGCCGAAGGCACCGCCCGCCCCTTCCACAAGGCCCTCCCGTCCGCCGACTACGTCGAGATCGACGGCGCCCCGCACGGCCTGCTGTGGACCCACGCGGAGGAGGTCAACAGCGCGCTCCTCGCGTTCCTGGCGAAGTGAGGCCACGCCCGCCGGCTCACACGGGGTGAGCCCCCGCCCGCGGCAGCCGGACGACCGGCTGCCGCGGGCACCGACGCCGGACTATCAGGCGTCGAACGGTCAGGCGTCCGCCGGCTTCGAGTCCCGCGATCACAGCATCCGGACAGGTTCAGGACAGCGGAAGCACCATGCAGTTCGGCATCTTCACCGTCGGGGACGTGACACCCGACCCCACCGATGGCCGTGTTCCGACGGAGCACGAGCGCATCAAGGCGATGGTCGCCATCGCCATCGCCCTCAAGGCCGAGGAGGTCGGCCTGGACGTCTTCGCGACCGGCGAGCATCACAACCCGCCGTTCGTACCGTCGTCCCCGACCACCATGCTCGGCTGTATCGCCGCCCGCACCGAGAAGCTGATCCTGTCCACCGCCACGACTCTGATCACCACCAACGACCCGGTGAAGAGCGCCGAGACTACGCGATGCTCCAGCACCTGGCCGACGGCCGGGTCGACCTCATGCTGGGGCGTGGCAGCACCGGACCGGTGTACCCCTGGTTCGGGCAGGACATCCGCCAGGGCATGAATCTCGCCAAGGAGAACTACGCGCAGAACGCGTAGACGTTGAGCTCGGGGCGGCTCCAGTCGAGATAGAGGCCCACGTCGGGACCATGCCCGCCGCGTGTTTGAACAGCCTTGGCCAGGTACTTGGGGATCGGGTTCCCGAAGCTGCTCTGGCATCCGCTTGTCAGGACGTCGTTCGCCTGCGCGCTGGTGAGGCGGGCCGCGACGTCGTCCGCGAGGTGGTCGTTCGTATCGCTGAAGTCGGTGAAGCGGTCGCCGGCCTCGCCGCCACTGCGACCTCGCGTGCCGAGGACGAGCGAGGTTGTGTGCTTCTCGGCCGCGTGCGACTGCGCGCAGCCGAGTTCCCAGACGTGGGCGCGTTCCGCCCGCTTCGGCCGTGGCCGGCAGCCCCGCACGTTGGGCGGCCAGGTGCGTAGTCGTATCGACGGTCATGTGACGCATGCCTGTGCGCCAGGCTCCTGCCACAGTGAAGGACATGAGGCCGCCTGTGGCGGCGTGTCCTGATCCTGGGAATGGCCGCAGGCCTTGCCCACCGTCACACCGATTCTCGACGGGGCCGCCGAAGTGGGTACGGACCTCGACCGCACCAAGGTGTGCGGGTCCCGCTGCCTTCCGGGCCGCGATTCGAACCAACCGGAGAAACTCGCATGACCACGATTTCCTGGCAGATCCAGGCCGTCTCCCCGCTGTCTCTGGGGAATGAGGAATTCGTCCATCTGGCACTGACGGTCGCCGATTCCGTGCTGATCACCCGAGATGGGGACGAGATCCCCTTGAAGGCCGGTGACCTCGTTTTCTGTGATCCAGGCCGGCCTCGCTCCCCGCGGTTCGCCGATGACGGCCAGGTGACCGTCTTCCGTCTGCCCCACCGCTGTCTGGAGCTGTCGGAAGCGGACCGGGATCGCCTCGCGGGGATGACCTCGAGTGGCAGTGACGGTTTGGGGGCTCTGGTGTCGGGCTTTCTGGCCGGGCTGGTCACCGGGGCGCAGTGTCACAGGCCGAAGGTCCTCCACCAGCTCACCAGCACAGCCGTGGACCTGCTCGTCCTTCTTGTCATGGAACTTCTCCCGACGGAGCGAGAAGACCTATCCGGTACGACAGCTATCCGTAGCGAGATGCTTGCGCGGGTCCAGAACTACATCCAGAATCACCTGGCGGATCCGGGCCTCTCACCTCAATCGATCGCCCGCGCCAACCACATATCGGTCCGCTACCTGCACAGGATTTTCCAGCACGACGGCACCACGGTGAGTCAGTGGTTGCGGCAGCGCCGGCTGGAATCCTGCAGGCGCGATCTGGCCCGAACGCCGAACCGGAGGATCACCGTGTCGGCAGTGGCAAACCGTTGGGGCTTTACCAGCGCGTCGCACTTCAGCCGCGTTTTCCGGGACGAATACGGTATGAGTCCCAGCGAATGGCAGGACCTGTCGTGATCATGAGCGGCCGCGACGGGCGCACGGAGAGGTGTCGAATTCCCGCACTCTCGACCCTCTTGGCATGGCCTCGCAACCGGCTGTGCCCGTGATCCTCTGCCTGCATGGTGCGGGATGGGTGTTCGGCGGTGCCCGGACGCACGACCGTCTGGTCCGCGAACCGGCCGTCGGTGTCGAGGCCGCCGTGGTGTTCCCCGAGTACGCCCTCTCGCCGGAGGCTCGTTACCCGGTCGCCATCGAGCAGAACTACGCCGTCGCCCAGTGGGTCGTGCGCCAGCGCGCGCCGAAGGGGATGGACGGCACGCGTATCGCGGTCGCCGGTGACTCGGCTGGCGGGAACATGGCCATCGCGTGGCCGAGAGGCGCACCCGGGGTCCCGGCAGACGGGGAGGGGAGGGCTATTCGCCTCCGAGGTCGGCCAGGTGCAGCTGGCCGCGGGAGGTGACGTCGAGCTTCTGGAAGATGCGGCGAAGATGCTGGCCCACCGTGCGGTGGGAGATGAACAGGCGGGTCCCGATCTCGCGGTTGGTTATACCGGTCGCCGCCATCCTGGCGATCTGCAGTTCCTGCGGGGTGAGGCTGTCCGCGGTGGACGGTGCGGCCCTGCGGACGGCTTCGCCCGCCGCGCGCAGTTCGGACCGCGCGTCCTGGGCGAACACGGTGGCGCCCAGCGCGTCGAAGCTCTCCACGGCCGCCCGCAGGGGCCGGCGGGCCTCCAGGATGCGGCGCTGGCGGCGCAGCCACCGCCCGTAGGACAGCTGCAACTGTGCGCGGTGGAAAGGCCAGTTGACCAGCAGCCTGTCGTCGAGGGCCCGCAGGTAGCAGGCCTCCGCCTGGTCGGGGGCGACGATCAGGGGTTGGGTGCAGGTGGCCATGACCTTCAAGAGCGCGGCGGTCGTCTTCTCGGCCAGCGCACTGAGCCGGGCGTGATGGTGCGCCGCCTCGTCGGTGCGGTCGGTGCGGACCGCGGCCTCGATGAGGTCCGCGGTGCCAAAGACGCCCAGGACCGGGTGGTAGGTGATGTCGGCCGGATCCAGCACCCGCGTCAACTGCTCGTAGGCGTCGTTGTACTGCTTGTTGACCATGGCGTGGCGCCCCTTGGCGAACTGGGCGAAACCGAGCATCGAGTGCGCTCCGGCGGAGAGCAGTTCCGCCTCGGCCGTCCGGATGAGCTCGTCCGCGGTGTCGGACTCCCCGCGTTCGCTCGCCAGGGTGGCCAGGACCAGGTCGGCGGCGCACGCCCACAGGGGTCGGCCGGTGTCGCGGGAGAGCCGCCGGGACTCGTCCGCCGCAGTGTGCGCCAGCCGGTGCTTGCCGAGGTGGAGCGCAGCCCACGCCTGACACACGAGGGCTTCGCCGAGCAGTCCCAGGCGTCCCTGCCGGCGCAGGCCGTCGACGGCGGCACCATGGTAGGGCCAGGACAGGTCGAGCGCCCAGATCCCGGTGAGCGAGGAGCCCAGGGCATGCTGTTCGGCCGGGTCGTCCACGACCCCCGGAGCGATCCGGGTGGTCGTGTCGATGATCCGGGCCGCTTCACCGACGGGGTCGCCCAAGGCGGCGACGGACAGGGCCATCGGGTCGCTGTCGTGCCGCTGCAGCCGCCGCGCCGCCTGGACGAAGAGGTCGCGGGTCTCCTGCGTCGGGTTGTCGTGCCAGCACCTGATGGACAGGGGCCACAGGGCGTTGAGCGCGAGTGCGGCGCCTGCGGTGTCGGCACCGGCCAGCCGGTCCGCCACGTCGGCGAACGCCCTCACCCGCTCGGTACTGAGCCAGCTCTCGTGGTTCAGCACCTCGCTCCACAGGATCAGGCGCAGCCTGTCCTCGGTCCGCAGTTCCGCCGACTGTGCCTCGGCAAGCTGCTGGTGTGCCGTGGCGGCCTCGCCGAGTTCGAAGTTGATCTCCGCGGACCGCAACAGGAGCCGGCCCCTGTGCGTCTGGGGGAGACTACGGAGCGCCGCCCGCCGCAGCGCCTCGGCCGCGGCACGCGGGGCACCTCGGGTCAGTGCTCTGAGGGCGGCTTGTTCGAGGTCGAGCGCCACGTCGTCGTCCACCCCGGGGGTCGCGGCCGCACGGTGCCAAGCCCTGCGTTCAGGCTGTCCAGCCAGTGTCTTCGCCAGTGCCGCGTGCGTGCTCAGCCGACGGGAGGGGCCGGCGGCGTGGTAGATGGCTGAGCGGACCAGAGGGTGGCGGAAGTGCACGTCGTGCCTGCGGATCTCGAGCAGCCCCGCGTCGACGGCAGGCTCCAGGGCGGCGACCGAGAGGTCGCCGCCGACCAGGACCTTCGCGGTCTCGATGATCTCGGCGAGGTCGCCAACGTCGTCGGCGGCGGCGACCAACAGAACGGTCTGGGTGAGCTCGGGCAGGTCCGAGGCACGCGAGAGGAAAGACCGCTCCAGGCGGCGGGTGGTCGGCACCAAGGGCAGCAGCGACGGTGGGACGCTGCCGTCCCCGCGCAGCGCCGTCGGTAGTTCGACCAGTGCCAGCGGATTGCCGGCGGCCTCGGCCAGGATCCGCCTGCGCACCGAAGGGTCGAGCCCGGGTGTGTGTGCCTGCAGGAGCGCCGCCGCCGCGCCGTCATCGAGTCGGTGGAGCTGCATATCGGCAAGGCCGGCATCGTTCAGCACACTCTCGTGGCCCTCACGGACGGCCATGAGCAGGCCGACCCGCTCCCCTTCAAGGCGTCGGGCGACGAAGGCGAGCACGTCGCTGCTCGCCCGGTCGATCCACTGCACGTCGTCGATCAGCAGGGCGACGGGGGCTTCGTCCGCCAGGCTGCTGATCAGCTCCAGCGAGGCCAGCCCGACGGAGAACATTCCGGGCGCGGCGCTGTCGTTCATGCCGAAGGCCGCGTACAGGGCTTGCCGCTGGGGCTCCAGGAGGGACGGAGCGTGGTCGGACAGGACCGGAGCGAGCAGCTGGTGGAGCCCGGCGTAGGGAACGGAGGCTTCGGACTGCACGCCGAGCGCCGACAAGGCCCGGCCGCCACGTGCGAGGGCGACTTCCCTGACGGCACCGAGGAGGGCGGTCTTCCCGATACCGGCCTCGCCGTGCAGCAGCAGGGCGTCGCCCGCCCCATCGAAGCATCGCGAGAGAAAGTCGGACAGGAACCGCAGTTCACCATCACGCCCGTACAACCTGTCTCCGTCCGAAGTCGCCACCGCGAGAGCGTCGGCCGCTCGGGCGCGGATGACATCACTCCAGGGCGGCCTGGGCCCCCGGCATACCTTCGCTCGGCTGAGAACAACCCTCGTTTTACGACCTGACGGTAACATGATCCCACCCATGAGGTCCGGGCCTGTCAAGGGGCGTAGACGACCCCTGCCTGCGGCTTTTCGATTGGTTGCCGGGGCGTTCTCCTCGTGGATCTTCCTCGTGTCTGTCTGTGGGACCGCCGCGTGGGAGGGGTCCAGTCGGAGCGCCCGGAGCCCCGCGAGGGACGAGCGGGGCGAGGACGAACGCGCCCGAAGCCGACGGGCGGCGGTCCCGGGTGGAGGCCGAGGAAGCGTCATGGATGTTCGCGGATACGGCCGTTGGCATCCCCGGTGCCGGCCGGTCGGCGGAGTGGTCTCACATCCACCCATTCGATGTCTGACCGCACAGGCCGGCGTCATGACCGTGGTGCGGGATCCGGGCTGCTCATTCAGGTCATCGAGCGCGGCCGACAGGCCGTCTCATGGGGTTTTGCGAGCTCACCCGGGGTCTGCGATCGCCGCCGGCGGTTGTCGGCTGCTGTCATCGGGCCCCCTGCTGGTCGCGTTGGTATTGGACGGCGCGCAGCAGGTGGTGGGCGCGAGCCAGCAGGCGACGGCGATGGCGGGGTCTTCCGGCCTCCGCGGCTTCCCGGGCCTTCCCTGCCTCCGCGGCCCTCCTGGCCGTCCCCGCCGGGAACATCGCGCTGTGGCCGCCCGTGGCGATCTCGGCCGCCATGCCGGCGAGCTGGGCGCAGGCTCGCGCGATCTCCCGCTGGGCCTGGTTCCGCTCGCTGACGACCGCGGAGAGCATCAGCGCGGTCAGCGCGGCGGCGCCGTTGAACGCCTGCAGCGTGATCATGTTGGTCAGCAGGTTGTGACCGGCGAACGGGCCCGTTCTCTGGCCGGCGGCGATGATCGCGTAGGTCGACACGGCCAGCGCGCACAGCGCGGCCCCGGCCGGCTGGAAGCGGAACGCCGCCCAGATCAGCAGCGGGAAGCCGATGAACAGCAGCGGTGTGCGACCCGTCTCGACGAAACCGATGCCGACCGTGGCCGCCACGAGCAGCAGCCCCTCCGCCCATCGATACGGTGACAGGTCCTGCGGCCGGCCCACCGAGCGGAGCATGAGCAGGACCGGCGTGACCACCAGGACGCCCATCGCGTCCCCGGTCCACCAGACCGACCACGTCGGCCAGAAGTCACCGCGCCTGAGCGCACCGGCCAGGACGAGGGCCGCGGTGCCCGTCGTGGCGCTGACCAGCGTCCCGGTGAAGGCACCGAGAAAGATGAGGGAGAGCGCGTCCCGTAGGCGATCCAGCCTGTTGTGGAACCCCACATGGCGGAGCAGCGCATAGGAGCAGATCGGCGCGAGGGTGTTGCCGACCGTGATCATGAGTACGGCCGGCACCGACGGGCCCAGCATGACGTTGACCAGGAACGCGCCGAGCGCGATCGCAGGCCAGACCCGGCGGCCGCACAGCAGCAGGCTCGCCAGGGCGATGCCGGTCGGTGGCCACAGCGGTGTGACCTGGCCACGCACCAGTTGCTGCAGCAGCCCCAGTCTGGCCGAGCCGAAGTACAGCGCGGTGATGGCACACATCTCCAGGACGGCCACGGCGCTGCGCCGGAGCCGTACATGGTGTGCATGGCACGCGAGAGCCATCGGGCGACCTCCGTGTCGACATCGCCCCACAGCCCATCATCCGCCGGTTCCGCGGGATCCTCCACGGCACGGGCGAGCGGCGTGTGAACGGCCGGGGTCAGGCCTGCGGGGTGCGCAGGGCGACGATGGCCATGTCGTCGTGGCCGTCGCTCGGGTGGTGATCGGCCAGTGCCTGGACGAACTCGGGCAGGGGGAGGACGGCATACGTCGCGGCGAGTCGGGCGAGCGCGTCCAGACTCTCGTCGATGGAGTGGACGGGGTCTTCGACCAGCCCGTCGGTGAAGAAGACCAGGGTGGCGGCCGCAGGCAGCAGGCGGGAGTGGTCCGGGCGGGGCTGGGAGGTGTCGACGCCGAGCGGCAGTCCGGGCTCGCCGAGCAGGTAGGAGGCCCGGCGCTCGGCGGTGATGAGCAGGGGCGGGACGTGGCCCGCGGTGCTCCAGTGGAGGCGCCAGCCCTGTCCCTCGGGTTCGATGCGGGCCAGGGTGGTGGTCGTGACGGGACTGTTCGTGATGGCTTCCAGCGTCCGGTCGAGCTGGGTGAGGACCTCGCCGGGCGGCTTGTTCCGGTCGAACAGCAGGGCGCGCAGCATGTTGCGGGTGGAGGCCATGGCGGCAGCGGCCCGCAGGTCGTGGCCGACCACGTCGCCGATGACGACCGCCACGACCCTGTCGGCGAGGGGGATGGCGTCGTACCAGTCCCCGCCGAGCTGACTCGGTTCGGCGGCGGGCCGGTAGATCGCGGCGGCGGTGAAGGGCCGCAGGTCGGGCAGGGTGGGCAGCAGCAGCCGCTGGAACTGTTCGGCTCCGACGCGAACCCGTTCGAACAGCCGGGCGTTCTCGATGGCGATGCCGGCGGCGCCGGCCAGTGCGACGACGATGTCCTCGTCGTGTTTGTCGAAGGGCTGTCCGTCGCGCCGCTCGGAGAGGTAGAGATCGCCGTAGATCTCACCGCGCACGCTGATGGCGACGCCGAGCAGGGTCCGCATGCGCGGATGGCCGGGCGGGAACCCGGCGGAGGCCGGGTGGGACGGGATGTCGTCGACCCGCAGGGGTTCCGGGAAGCGGATCAGGTGGCCCAGGACGCCCAGGCCACGAGGCAGGCCGGTGTCCGCCATGGCAGCGCGTTCCCGCTCGGACATGCCGGCCGGGATGAACTGCCCCAGGCTCTCCCCGGACTCGTCGAGCACGCCCAGCGCCCCGTAGCGGGCGCCGACCAGGTCCATGGCGGTGGTCACGATGCGCCACAGCACCTCGGACAGCTCCATCTCGCGGTTGATGGCGACCACCGCGTCCAGCAGGCCCTGCAGCCGGTCCGTGGTGGACAGCAGGCCGCGCAGTTGCTCGTCGATCCGGCTGAGCTCGGAGCGCAGACGTGCGTGGAGGTCGGGGAGGCTCGGCTGCCGCCACTGTCTCTCCTGCCGGTCTCCGGCCATTCCGGCCTCCTGACATGAACCCGGGGCAACGGCGTGCGGCACTTTCGATTGTGGCATCGCCGCATGGTCCGCACATGTGTGGTGCGGGGCCCGCACGGCAGGCGGCCTTCTCGACGTCACGCCGGGACGGAGCCGGACGGCCCACGAAGCCGAGGATCGCCACCGCCCGCGACAGGACGACCGGGCCGAGCCCCCCCGCGTCCGGTTGCGGACCCAGCGCCCGCTCCTCACCAACCACGTGCCGTGGCGTTCCCTGCTGCCCGGCGTCCTCGCGGGTGCGTCCGCCACGAGCACCCTCGGGCCGACCGCGCGGCCGGTCATGCCGACCGCGCCGCACCGGGCCCTCGGCGAGTACGGATCTCTCGGTCCTGTCCTGGCCGTCCTGTCCTGGTTGATCCCGTCGTGGTTGATCCCGTCCTGGCTGATTCTGGCCTGCGGCGACCGCCTCTCGACGGACCGCCGGCGAACTCCTGGCGGACGACGGACTCCTGGGTCGCTCCGGACGGTGAGCCGACATTGACAGATCGTCAGGTAACGAAAACATCACGGGTCTAGCCCAGTTGTAGGGGCTTGTTCATGTGCCCGATGGCGTGAAAAGCCTTGCCGGTCGCCCGTGGCAACGAAGCTCACGGTGACCGGAGGGCCTCGCTCCGGTCGCCCCCTCGCGCCGAGGGGGCAATCCGAAGTCCACGAAAGGGACATGAACCGTGAGATGGACAGGATTCCTGCGCGGGCGAGAACGCAGGTCGCGGAAGGCGGTCATGGCGGCGGTCTGCGCGAGCACGCTCGTGATGGGCGGCGGACTGGCGGTCGCCCTCGGCGGGTTCGACCACGCGGGCCCGCAGGGCGACGGCACCGCCTACACCCCCGCGGGCTGGCGGGTGACCCCGGCCGGTGCGCAGAAGGCCGCCGGTTTCTTCCCGGCGAACGCGGTGCTCTCGCCCGACGGCCGCGCGGTGGTCGTACCGAACATCGTGCGCAACGCACACGGCAAGCAGACCGTGCAGGTGCTCGACGCCGGCGACGGCTCCCTCGTACAGGAGCTGGAGCTCGACACCTCGAACTCCTCCGTGCCGCAGGGCGTGGCTCCGGGGCTGACCTTCAGCCATGACGGCAGGCGCGCCTACCTGGCGACGGCGAGCAAGAACGCGATCCTCGTCCTGGACTGGGACTCCGCCGCGCGCAAGCTCAGCGTGAACAAGTCCCTTCCGCTGCCGAAGGGTTCGTACCCGCAGACCGTGGCGGTGTCCCCGGACGACAGGACGGTGTACGCCAGCGGGCAGTACTCCCGCTCCCTGATCGCAGTCGATGTCGACTCCGGCCGGACCCAGCAGGCGCCGGTGGGCCTGTACCCGTACGGGGTGACCCTCTCGCAGGACGGCCGTACCGCCTACGTCAGCAACCAGGGCGCGAAGACCGTCTCGGTCTTCTCGGTCGACGGCCTCACGCTCACCCCCCGCCCCGAGATCACGGTCGGCACCCACCCGAACGCGATGCTCCTGGACGCCGGGCACCACCGGCTGTTCGTCGCCAACGGCGACAACGACAGCGTGTCCGTGGTCGACACCGACGGCGACAAGCTCGCCGGCACGATCTCGCTGGCGCCGTTCAAGGGCGCGCACGGCGGAGCGCAGCCCACCAACCTCGCGCTCTCCCCCGACAAGGCCACGCTGTACGTCACCAACGGCGGCAACAACGACGTCGCGGTGGTCAACGTTTCCGACCAGGGTGAGTTCGGCCGGGTCAAGGGCCTCGTCCCGACCGGCTGGTACCCGACCGGCGTGCAGGTCACCCCGGACGGCAAGCGGCTGCTCGTCACCAGCGCCAAGGGGCTCGGCACCGGCCCGAACAAGGGCACCGACCCGTCGAATCCGGACAGCCACCCCTACATAGAGAACCAGCTGCAGGGCTACCTGTCCGTCGTGCCGGTCCCGGACGCCGACCAGCTCGCCAAGTACACCCGCCAGGTGCGCGAGAACAACGGCTTCGACGACAAGAACGAGGTGCGCGGCTTCGACGACCGGACGCCCGGCACCATCGTGCCCAGGCAGGTCGGCGACTCCTCGCCGATCAAGCACGTGATCTACGTCGTCAAGGAGAACCGCACCTACGACCAGGTCCTCGGCGACTTCCACAAGGGCAACGGCGACCCCTCGCTGGCCGTTTTCGGCAAGGACGTCACGCCCAACCACCACAAGCTCGCCGACCAGTTCGTCACCCTGGACAACTTCTACGTCAACGGCGAGGTCAGCCAGAACGGCTGGCAGTGGGCCACCCAGGCCAGCTCCAACGGCGAGAACGAGACGGCCACCGCGCAGGGCTACGCGGGCAACGGCTCGGAGTACGACTCCGAGGGCTACCACCCCGACGTGGCGGCCGCCGGCGCCGACCCCGACCACGCCTATCTGTGGGACAAGCTCGCGCAGAAGAAGGTGCCGTTCCGCAACTACGGCCAGTTCGTGGTGCCGGACAACTGGGTCGGCAAGGACGAGAAGGTGAAGTGCGCGAAGGGCGACTTCTGCGCGCACGACCCGCTGCTGGACGCCTCCACCGACCACTCCTACCCGTGGTTTGACATGGGCGTGAGCGACGCGCACCGCTACGACCTGTGGAACAAGGAGTTCCAGGACTACGTCGCCCACGACAACCTGCCCGCCATGCAGTTCATCGACCTGCCGCGCGACCACACAGCGGGCGGGGCGACGGCGAAGCAGCTCGTCGCGGACAACGACGTGGCGCTCGGCAGAATCGTCGACACGGTGTCGCACTCGAAGTACTGGAAGAACACGGCGATCTTCGTCGTCGAGGACGACGCCCAGGCCGGTCCCGACCACGTCGACGCGCACCGCACGATCGCCTCGGTGATCAGCCCGTACACGCAGACCGGCAAGGTCGACTCGCACTTCTACAGCCAGGTGTCGATGCTGCGCACCATGGAGCTGTTCCTGGGCGTCGACCCGATGTCGCAGTACGACGCGGCCGCGCTGCCGATGATCTACTCCTTCACCGACAAGCCGGACTTCGCCCCGTACAGCGCGGTCACGCCGCCGAGCGTCACGGCGACCGTCTCCGACCCGATCGTCAAGCCGGGGCAGACCGTCACGGTCACGGGCAAGGTCACCAACCAGGGCAGCACCCCGCTGACCGGTGCGAAGGTGCGGCTGACCACTCCGGACGGGTGGAAGGCGACGCCGGACGGCCCGTCGGACCTGACCGCCGTCGCACCCGGCGCCGACTCCACGCTGACCTGGAAGGTAGAGGTGCCCTCGGGGGCGGCCTACGGGCAGCAGCGGTTCACCGTGCAGGCGGACTACCCGATCAACGGTCACATGACCGGCTCGCAGAAGGCCACCGTGGCGACCGTCGTACCGGACCCGCACACCGCGCAGGTGCCGCAGGCCTTCGTCGCGAACTACTCCGGCAACAGCGTGTCCGCCGTCGATGTGTCGACCGGCAAGCGCCTGGCCGACATCCAGGTCGGCGCGGCCCCCGGCACCATCGCCGTCAGCCCCGACCACACCAAGGCGTTCGTCGCCAACCAGGGCTCGAACAACGTCAGCGTGATCGACGTGGCCGCCGACGCCGTCGTCTCCACCATCCCGGTGGGCAGGACCCCGGCCGGACTCGCCGTCAGCCCCGACAACAAGACCCTGTGGGTCAGCGCGTACGGCGACAACGCCGTGCAGCCCGTCGACATCGCGACCGGCAAGGCCGGCGCCGAGATAGCCGTCGGCAGCGGCCCGGAGAACCTCGCCCTCACCCCGGACGGCTCCACGCTCTACGTCGCGAACAAGTGGAGCGACACGGTGACCCCGGTCAAGACGGACACCCGTACCGCCGGTGCGGCGATCAGGACCGGCAGCCAGCCGTTCGGCATCGCCATCACGCCCGACGGCAAGAGCGCCTACGTGACCGACATGGGATCCGGCGACGTCACGCCGATCGACCTCGCGTCCGGCGCGCCGAGCGACCGGATCAAGACCGGCACGACCCCGTTCAACATCAGCATCTCGGCCGACGGCAAGACCGCGTACGTGGCCGACACCGGGAGCGACAAGGTCACCCCGATCGACCTCGCGACCGGGACGGCCAGGCCCGCGCTGACCGCCGGCTCCGCCGCGAGCGGTGTCGCCGTCTCACCCGACGGCGGCACGGTGTTCGCCACCGCGGCCGGTGAGGGCAAGCTCGTCCCCCTGTCCACCGCGACGGGCACGGCCGGCACGCCGATCCAGGTCGGCAGCTACCCGATCTGGGTCTCCTACGCCCCGCCGGTCGGCTCCCAGCCGGCCATGCGGGAGCAGGCGCTGAGCCAGACCAGCCCGGCGACGAACCCGTCGGTCCTCCCCTCCCTGGCCATGACGCCGCAGGAGATCTCCGGAGCGCCCGACCAGGCGAACTCCGAGGCTCTCAACGAGGAGATCTGGAAGGCGATCCGGGGGCAGCACAGCAAGATGCCGAAGCCGGAGCACCACCTGTACGCGAATGTGCCCGGGGCCGAGGACTGATCCCGCGGTACTGAGCGCATGCCAACGGGGCGCCGCACTCTCCTCGAGTGCGGCGCCCCGCCACGTCACCGCGTGTTCGTCAGCCGGCGGTCCGGGCGGGCTCGGTGTCCCGCCGGGTCACCCCCACGTAGGCCACGAAGCCGAGGATCGCCACCGTCCAGGACAGGGTGACCGGACCGAGCCCCCAGGCGAGGCCGCCGCGGGTGTGCGGAAGGGCCATCCAGTCGGCGATCGAGGCACCGAGCGGGCGGGTGATGACGTACGCCGTCCAGAAGGCGGCCACCGCGCCGAGGGTGCCCGCACGGTGGGCGAGGGCCGGTACGGCGATCGCCACGGCGAACAGGACGACCGAGCCGAGGTAGCCCAGGCCGATGGAGGCGGTGAGGTCGCCGGCCGCGGTGCCGAGGGCGAACGTGGCCAGCACGGCCGCCCAGTAGAAGGCCTCGCGGCGGCGGGTGCGGATGCTGTGGATCGACAGGGTCCGCTCGCTCGCGTACCAGAGGGCGAAGACGGCGGCCAGGGCGATCAGGAAGACCGGGGTGGACAGGGTGTAGGGGACGCCGAGGCCCACGTGGAGCACGTCGGCGGCCATCGTGCCGAACACGCTGACCATCACGATCGCCGTCCAGTAGACCGCGGCCACGTACCGGCGGACGGCGAACTGAAGGACGAGGGCGGCCGCGAAGGCGAGGGCGCCGAGGCCGACGGCCGGGATCGGGCCCAGCAGGTGGGCCAGGAAGTCGGACGCGGTCTCGCCCATCCCGGTGGTCAGGACCTTGATGATCCAGAAGTAGACGGTGACCTCCGGCACCTTGTTCGCGCCGGTGCGGATGCGGGCGCGGGTACGGCCGGGGGACCGGCGGTCGAGGACGTGCTCTGTGCTCATGATCCGCACCCTGGCACGGCCAACTGTCGTTCCCCCAGCCCCCTTTGCCATTGCTTTGGGGCTTCTGGTGCAGGTGTTGCCACAGGCCCGGGCGAGCCTGAACGCAACCTGAACGCCTCCGGGAAAGCCCTGGTCGGCGCCCTGAAAGGGCTGATAGACAGGCAGGTCGGGCCGGCGCGCGTCAGGACACGACGCCCACGTGCGCCAGCGCCTGCTTCAGCAGCATCCCGTGCCCGCCCGGCATCTCGCTCTGCACGACCTCCGAGGCGGCCTCCTGCGGACTGAACCACACCAGGTCGAGGGCGTCCTGCCGGGGGCGGCAGTCGCCGGTCACCGGGACCACGTAGGCGAGGGACACCGCGTGCTGGCGCGGGTCGTGGTACGGCGTGACGCCCGCCGTGGGGAAGTACTCGGCGACCGTGAAGGGCTGCAGGGAGGCGGGGACGCGGGGCAGGGCCACCGGGCCGAGGTCCTTCTCCAGATGGCGCAGCAGGGCGTCGCGGACCCGCTCGTGGTGCAGGACGCGGCCGGAGACCAGGGTCCGGCTGACCGTGCCGTCCGGGCCGATGCGCAGCAGCAGTCCGATGCTGGTGACTTCGCCGCTGTCGTCCACGCGCACGGGCACGGCCTCGACGTACAGGATCGGCATCCGGGCCCTGGCCATTTCCAGCTCGTCCGTGGTCAGCCAGCCGGGCGTGGTCTCGGTCATGTCAGACATTGCTTGATCATACTTTCCGGGTGGGGCGCCCGCTGGGATCGCGGGTCGGTTCGGATGGGGGCAGCCCGTAGAGTCGGCGGGCGTTGTCGCGGCCGGTCCAGGCCGCTATGCGCAGGGCGTCGGGCAGGCTCAACTCGTCGGCGTCCACCCGGGCTTGGAGCAGATCGGCCAGACCCTGGCGGAAGCACAGCGCGCCCAGGTGGTGGAACTCGGCCACCCCGTAGGCGTCGGAGCTGTACAGCAGCTTGCGGAACGGAGTGATCTCCAGCGCCTCCTCCAGCACCGCACGGGAGCGGGCCGGACCCGTGTAGTGCAGGGCCAGTCCGACGTCGAGGTACACCTGCTCGAACACCGCGGCCAGATAGCCCGCTTGGCGATGGTAGGGCCAGCAGTGCAGCAGCAGGACCGGGATCGTACCCGCCGTCAGGTGCAGCCAGTCGGTCAGCAGGGCGGGGTCGGCGCGGTGCAACCGTACGTCGGCGTCACCGAACCCGGTGTGCAGCTGAAGGGGCAGGCCGAGGTCAACGGCGGTCCACAGCACATGCCGAACGAGAACCGGGTCGCTCAGCCGGCCACCGCCGGCGAGCCAGAGCCGGGCCGCCTCCGTCACCTCGACGTGTGAGGGCCGCTGCGGATTCAGCGCGAAGCCCGTGCGGTAGGCGGCCACCGACTTCACCGCGATCACACCGGGCCGGCGCACGGCCTCCTCGGCGGCCGCCCGGAAGACCGCCGCGTACGCGTCCGCCTCCACACCCCGCCCGGCGACCGCCTCCGCGACCTGCTCCAGCCGTACGACCTCGTACGCGGCGGCGCCGGCCGCCTCGGCCAACTCGGCCGGAGTGGTGAGGGGATGCGGTGCGTAGCCGGTGTCCACGCAGAACGACTCGGTTCCCGCCGAGGTCAAGAAGCGGCGGTTGACCTCGCGCCAGCCGAGGGCGGAACGCCGGGCCAGGTAGTCGGCCGGCGGCGCGTGCCGGGGAAGGTCCAGCAGGGGCGCGCAGTGCCGGCGCACGGCCACGCCGACCGGACTGTCGAAGGGGGAGATCCCGGGCCAGGCCCCACCCTCGGTGATCAGCGACTCGAACTCCCCGGGCGCGAGGTCGGCGGTGACCGCGCCGTGGCAGTGGTGGTCCACCAGCGGTAGCGTCGCGAGGGCCTCGTGGAGCGGGCCGGGTGCGGTCATCGTCGGTACGTCCAGGTCATCGTCGGTCGGTCCGGTTCATCGTCGGTCGGTCCGGTTCATGGTGGGTCGGTCCGGTTCATCGTCGGGCGATCCGGGTCATCTCAGTACTTCCACCGATAGGCCGCCGCCACCCCTGCGTCGTCCAACCCGTCCACGGCCGCCGCCTCGCCGAGCCGTACGGCGCTCACCGCGTCCGCCAGGACCGGCCCCAGAGCGGCCCGCAGCACCTGGTCGGCCCGGAACTCCTCGACGGCCTCGGGCAGCGACACCGGCAGCCGCCGTACACCGAGGGCGGCCGCCTCCTGCGCGCCGAACCGGGCCGGGTCGCCGGTGATCTCCTGCGGCAGACGGAGGGCGCCGGCGATCCCGTCGAGGCCCGCGGCGATGACGCAGCCGAGGGCGAGGTACGGGTTCGCGGCCAGGTCGACGGGTTTGATCTCCAGGTTGGCGTCCTGGTCCCGGCGGCCCGTCGTACCGGTGACGACCCGCAGCGCCGCCTCCCGGGTCTCGCGGCCCCAGGCGGTGAACACCCCTGCCCACTGGGAGGGCCTGAGCCGCAGATAGCTGGCCGGACTGGGCGCGGTCACCGCCGTGAGCGCGGGCAGCCGGGCGAGCACCCCGGCCGCGAACGACTCCGCCTCGCCCGTCATGCCGTACCGGCCCTCCCCGCCCGCGTGCAGGTTCACCCCGCCGCGCCGGCAGGACAGATGGAGGTGGCCGCCGTTGCCGACGCCCTCGGCGAGATACGCCGGAGCGAAGGACACCCGCAGGCCGTGCCGGCGCGACACCGCCCGGATCGTCTGCCGCACCAGCACGCTCCGGTCGGCCGCCGCCACCGGATCGAGGGCGCCCGCCGAGATCTCGAACTGCCCGGCCGCGTACTCGGGATGGACCTGGTCCACGTCCACACCCTGGGCCGCGAGGGCCTCCAGCAGGTCGGCGGTGCAGTCGCTCAGCTCGACCTGCCGGACCGCGCCGTACGCCGGGCCGGACACCGCCGGCACGAACTCCCCGGCGGGCGCGGAGTCCAGCCCGACGGCCCACTCGATCTCCACGGCCGCCTTGAAGTCGAGGCCGTGCCGCTCGGCCGCGTCCGCGACGATCCGGCGCAGGAAGGTGCGGGAACATCCAGGGTGCCGGGATCCCTCCTGGGTGATCCGGTCCACGGGCGCCCACGCCCAACCCGGCTGCCCGGCCAGCACGGTCAGTCCGTCGAGGTCGGGGAACAGACGCAGATCGCCGTCGGGGGAGCCGAGGACGTCCGTGGTGACGATCGAGTCGTCGGCGAGGAACGTGTCGAAGACCGGCGACATGCCGACACCCCAGGACACCGCGGACTCCAGCCGCGCCGTCGGGATCGTCTTCACCCGGCCGACACCCGCGGTGTCCACGTACGCGAGCACGATGCCGCGCACACCCCGCTCCGCGAGATCCGCGGTGAGCGCGGCGACCCGTTCGAGGTCACCGGGGCGCCCACCGGGGACGGGATCGGCAAGGGTGGTCATACGTCCTCCTCGGCGCGCTGGGATCCCGCGCGGTGGGGGCGGGGGCCGGGCCCGGCCCGCGTGTCGGGGTCAGCGTTTCACGGCCACCGCGCCGAACTGTGGTACCGGCGCGGCCGAGTCGGCCTCGGCGCGCCACTGCGAACAGGGCACAAGACCCGGCTCGACCAGCTCCAGACCCTCCAGGAAGGCGGCGATCTCGGTACGCGAGCGGGCGGTGATCGGCGGGGTCGCGTTGGCGTTCCAGAACTCCATCGCCGCGATGTTGCCCTCGCCGCCGACCTCCGCGTCGTAGGTCGGGTGGGTGAGCACCAGGTGGCTGCCGGCCGGGACGGCCGCCATGAGCCGCCGGACGATGTCCCGGGCCACGTCGGTGTCGGTGACGAAGTTGAGGATGCCCAGCATCATCACGGCGACCGGCTGCGACAGGTCCAGCGTCCCGGCGGCGCGCTCGACGATGGCGTCCGGGTCGCGCACGTCGGCGTCGATGTAGTCCGTCACGCCCTCGGGGGCGCTGGTGAGCAGGGAACGCGCGTGCACCAGCACGATCGGGTCGTTGTCGACGTACACGATCCGCGACTCGGGGGCTATTCGCTGCGCTATCTCGTGGGTGTTGTCCACCGTCGGCAGCCCGGTGCCCACGTCCAGGTACTGCCGTATCCCGCGCTCGGCGGCCAGGAAGCGCACCGCGCGGGCCAGGAAGTCGCGGTCGGCGCGTGCCACGGCACGGATCACGGGGAACATCCCGGCGACGTGTTCACCGACCCGCTGGTCGATCTCGTAGTTGTCCTTGCCGCCGACCCAGTAGTTCCAGACCCGCGCGTTGTGCGCCACGGAGGTGTCCAGCCGTGCCGGCAGGGCCGCCGGGGAGTCGTTCTCGCTCACGTCGCCGTCCTTCGTCTGTGCGGTTGTCCGCCGTCATTGTGTCGTCCCTTGATCGACCTGTCCCGGAAAACGCGGAGCGTGCCCCGCCGGGCACGCTCCGGTCGCCCGGCGAGGCGGCCGACCTCCATGAGGAACACTGGAGCGGGTACGCCGTCGCCGACCGGAAGCAGGACATGCCCGCCACGCCCGCCCCTCTCCTCGACACCCCCGACCTGCCCGCGGGCCCGGCCGACATCCGGCTCGTCGTCACCGACATGGACGGCACGCTGCTGGACGACGCCAAGCGCATCCCCGCCGGCCTGTGGCCCATGATCGGCGAACTGCGTCGCCGGGGCGTGCTGTTCAGCCCCGCGAGCGGCCGCCAGTACGCCACCCTGGCGCGGCAGTTCGCGGACGTCGCCGAAGGCATGGCGTTCATCGCGGAGAACGGCACCTACGTGGTTCGCGACGGCGAGGAGCTGAGTTCCGACCCGCTGCGACCGTCCGTCGCCGCGGGCATCGCCCGGACGGTACGACGCCTGGTCGCGGACGGCGTGGACGTCGGCGCCGTCGTCTGCGGCAAGCGGTCCGCGTACGTCGAGCGGACCGACGAGGCGTTCCTCGCCGAGGTGCGCAAGTACTACGTCGAGCACCGCGTCGTCGGGGACGTCACCACCGTCGACGACGACGTGATCAAGATGGCACTGTTCGACTTCGGCTCCGCCGAACACAGCACCGCCCCCGCCCTCGACGCCTTCGCGGCCACCCACCAGGTCGTCGTCTCCGGCGAACACTGGGTCGACGTCATGAACCTCACCGCCGACAAGGGCGCCGCCCTGCGCGGGCTCCAGCGCGAACTCGGCATCACACCCGCGCAGACCATGGTGTTCGGCGACTACCTCAACGACCTGGAGATGCTGGACGCCGCCGACTGGTCCTTCGCCATGGCCAACGCCCATCCGGAGGTCGTCCGGCGTGCCCGCTACCTCGCCCCGTCCAACAACGACAACGGGGTGCTGCGCACCGTCGCCCGGGTCCTGGGCATACCGCTGCCGCTGTCCTGAGGCGGACGCCGGTCAGCCGGCAGGTGCGGGAGCGGCGGGGAGAGCGGCGTCGAGGAAGCGGGTCACCTCCGCGAAGACCTCCGCCCTGTTCGTCTCGTTGAACACCTCGTGCCGGGCCCCGGCGAAGATCCGCTCGGTCAGCCGGCCGCCGCTCAGCAGTTCCACGCCGACCCGGCTGCCGGGCAGGGGCACCAGCCGGTCGTCGTCCCCGTGCAGCCACAGCAGCGGCAGCGGGCCGACGTCACCGCCCTTGGCGACGGTCTCCAGGGTCCGGGCGAACGCCTCGACCGTGGGCCGCTTCATGGGCCCGTGCCACGCCAGGGGGTCGGCGGCGTAGTCGGCGCCGACGGCGGGGTCGCGGGAGAGCGCGGCCGGACTGACCGGCGTGTCCGGGATCTCGTCGAGGGCGAGCAGCATCCCGGGCAGCTCCCAGGCGCCGATCACCGGACCGGACAGGACGAGCGCGGTCAGCTCGTCGCCGTACCGCTGCGCGTACCGGGCCGCGATCAGGCCGCCCATGGAGTGGCCCAGCACGACGAGCGGCAGCCCGGGGTGTGCGGCGCGGGCCACGTCCGCCACGGCGTGCACATCGGTGACGACGTCCTCGAAGTCCTCGATCAGCACCCGCTCGCCGGCCGATCTTCCGTGCCCCATGTGGTCGGGGGCGTACACGGCCGCCCCGTGCCCGGTGAGGACGCCGGCGAGTTCCTGGTAGCGGCCCGCGTGCTCGCCGTATCCGTGCACCACGACGGCGAGGTACCGCGGCGCCGGGTGCGGCCACTCGCGGACGGCCAGGTCACCGCGGGTGCCGGGCAGGGTGTGCGCGCGGACGTGGGGCATGTCTCCTCCGGCTGCGTGGGTGAAGGTGCGGGGGAATCTTCCCAGGGGGCCGGTCCGGGGTCTATAGTCGAAAACTAGCAGTGCTAATTAAGTGGTGCTGTCGCAGCCAGAACCGCAGTCGGAACCGCGGGTCACAACCGCAGTCGGATCCGAGCTGATCCACAGCGTCGTAGGTCAGGAGTTCACGCCGTGCGTCCCGTCCATTTCGCGGCCGCCCGCCGCACCCCCATCGGCAAGCTGCGCGGAGCCCTGTCCTGCGTACGGCCCGACGATCTCGCGGCGACCGTGGTCCGCCGCCTCGTGGCCGACGTGCCCGCCCTCGACCCGGCCCACGTCGACGACGTCTACTGGGGTGCCGCCAACCAGGCCGGCGAGGACAACCGCAACGTCGCCCGCATGGCCGCACTGCTGGCCGGCCTCCCCGACTCCGTGCCCGGCGCCACCGTCAACCGGCTGTGCGCCTCCGGTCTCGAAGCGGTCACCGCCGCCGCCCGCACCATCGCCGCGGGCGAGGCCGACATCGTGATCGCCGGCGGCTCCGAGTCCATGAGCCGCGCCCCCTTCGTCCTGCCCCGCCCCGACGAGGCCCTGCCGCAGCGCATGGAGACCTACGACACCCGGCTCGGCTGGCGCCTGGTCAACCCCGCCATGAAGGACCTGCACGGCCTGCTCTCCATGGGCGAGACCGCCGAGGAGGTCGCCGAGCGGTACGGCGTCACCCGCGAGCGGCAGGACGCGTTCGCGCTGCGCAGCCACCAGCAGGCCGCCGCCGCCCGCAAGAACGGCCACTTCGACGACGAACTCCTCCCCGTCGAACGCCCGGACGGCATCACCGTCGAACAGGACGAGTCCGTCCGCGAGGACACCTCGCTGGAGAAACTGGCCCGCCTGAGGCCCGTCTTCCGCGCCGGCGGCACGGTCACCGCGGGCAACGCCTCGCCGATGAACGACGGCGCGGCCGGACTCCTGCTGGTCAGCGATGAGGCCCTCGAGGAACTGGGCCTCGAGTCCCTGGGCCGGTACGTCGCCGGGGCCTCCGCGGGCGTCCACCCCGACGTGATGGGCATCGGCCCGGTCCCGGCCACCCGCAAGGCGCTCGCCCGCGTCGGCTGGGAGATCGGCGACGTCCAGGAGGCCGAGTTCAACGAGGCGTTCGCCGCGCAGGCGCTCGCGTGCGTCGACCAACTGGGCATCGACCCCGAGCTGGTGAACCCGTACGGCGGCGCGATCGCCCTCGGCCACCCGCTCGGCTGCTCCGGCGCCCGCATCCTCACCACCCTGCTGCACCGCATGCGCCGCACGGGCTCGCAGCGGGGCCTGGCGACCATGTGCGTGGGCGTGGGGCAGGGCAGCGCGGTGCTGGTCGAGAGGGACTAGCGACACATCGACGGGAGGCTCCCCGCAGGGGGATTCGGTCACACGAGCCGCAGCAAGGGATGCACGGAAACAAGGAAAGCAAAGAAGCAAGGAAAGCAAAGAAGCAAGGAAAGCGAGCACCACTCCATGGCCACCCTGTCCGTCGCCGCCATCCTCGCCGAGAACGCCCGGCGCCGTCCGCACAAGACCGCTCTCGTCGAAAGGGATCTGCGGCTGTCCTTCGCCGAGGCGTGGCTCCGGGCACGAGAGCAGGCGGGGGCACTCGCCGGGCTCGGTGTCCGGCCGGGGGACCGGGTCGCCCTGATGGCGCCCAACACCGTGGAGTTCCCGGTCGCCTACTACGCGATCGCGGCGGCGGGCGGCGTCGTCGTCCCCGTGCACCTGCTGCTGTCGCCGGCCGAGGTCGAGCACGTCCTGAAGGACAGCGGTGCCACGCTGCTGCTCGTGCACCCGGCGCAGGCGGAGACCGCACGGGCCGCCGCCGAGGCGCTCGGCGTGCGGGTGGTGACCCTCGGACCGGAGTTCGACGGGCTCGCGGCCGACGCGACCCCGCTGTCCTCGTACGTCACCCGGGCGCCCGACGACCCGGCGGTGATCTTCTACACCAGCGGCACGACCGGCGTCCCCAAGGGTGCCGTGCTCAGCCACTTCAACCTGGTGATGAACGCGACCGTCAGCGCCTTCGACGCCAACGACGTCCGTGCCGAGGACATCGCGCTCGGCGCCCTCCCGCTCTTCCACGCCTTCGGCCAGACCGTGTCGCTCAACGCCACCTGGCGGGCGGGCGCCACGCTCGTCCTGCTGCCCCGCTTCGACGCGGCCCGCGCCATCGAGCTGATGGTGAAGGAGGGCGTGAACACCTTCCACGGTGTGCCGACCATGTACGTGGCCCTGGCCGCGGCCGCCGCGGACGCCGACGTGCTGCCCGAGCTGCGGGTGTGCGTCTCCGGCGGAGCCTCGCTGCCGGTGGCCGTGCTGGAGCGCTTCGAGGAAGGGTTCGGCGCGCGGATCTACGAGGGGTACGGGCTCTCGGAGACCTCGCCGTCGGCCACCGTCAACCAGCCTGTCTTCGGCACCCGGGCCGGCTCGATCGGCCACCCGCTGTGGGGCGTCGACGTGGAGGTCGCCCGCGCGGACGTCGAGGGGAGCATCGAACTGCTGCAGGCCGGTGAGCTGGGCGAGGTCGTCGTCCGCGGCCACAACGTCTTCGCCGGCTACCTCGGCCGCCCGGAGGCCACCGCCGAGGCCCTGGTCGACGGCTGGTTCCGCACCGGCGACCTCGGCACCAAGGACGAGGACGGCTTCCTGCGGATCGTCGACCGCAAGAAGGACATCATCATCCGCGGTGGCTACAACGTGTACCCGAGGGAGGTGGAGGAAGTCCTGATGCGCCATCCCGGCATCGCCCAGGTCGCCGTCATCGGCCTGCCCGACGAGCTGCACGGCGAGGAGGTGTGCGCCGTCGCCGTCCCCACGCCGGGCGCGACCCCCGACGCCGCCGAGATCATCGAGTGGTCCAAGGGCCACCTGGGCAAGTACAAATATCCGCGGTGCGTGGAGTTCACCGACGCGCTGCCGCTCGGGCCGAGCATGAAGGTGCTCAAGCGGGAGCTGCGGGCACGGTACGCCGGCTGAGGCCTGCCCACAGGGGGGACATCGCTTACCCGGACCGGATGTGTGCACATAGCATCGGTTCCCACATGAACACGATGACGCTCTGGCACATATCCGGCTGGGAGTTCGCCGCCCTGGCCCTCGCGGCCCTCGTCGTGGGCTTCTCCAAGACCGCCGTCAGCGGGGCCAACACGGTCAGCCTTGCCGTCTTCGCGGCCGTCCTGCCCGCCCGCGCCTCCACCGGCGTACTCCTGCCCGTCCTCATCGCCGGCGACGTGCTCGCCGTCCTCACGTACCGGCGGCACGCCCACTGGCCCACGCTGTGGCGGCTGTTCCCGGCGGTGGCGGCCGGTGTGGTGGCCGGCACGCTGTTCCTGATGTGGGCCGACGACGGGATCGTACGGACCTCGATCGGCGCGATCCTGCTGCTGATGACCGGTGTCACGCTGTGGCGGCGGCACCGGGCCGACACGGCGGCGGAGCCGGACGCGGTCACCGGCAGGACGGGCCGCGTGAAGGCGCGTTCGTACGGCGTCCTCGGCGGGTTCACCACCATGGTCGCCAACGCGGGCGGCCCGGTGATGTCGATGTACCTCCTGTCGGCGGGCTTCCGGAAGCTCGGCTTCCTCGGTACGTCCGCCTTCTTCTTCCTGATCGTGAACGTGTCGAAGGTGCCCTTCAGCGTGGGCCTCGGCCTGATCGACGGCCGCTCGCTGCTCCTTGACGCCGCGCTCGTGGTGTTCGTCATGCCCGGTGCGCTGTTGGGCAAATGGGCTGTGAACAGAATCAACCAGCGACTCTTCGAGCAACTGGTGATCGCGGCAACGGTCGTGGGCGGCGTGGAACTGCTCCTGA
The DNA here is from genome assembly GCF_053595235.1 of Streptomyces sp. NPDC002520. Classification (NCBI taxonomy): domain Bacteria; kingdom Bacillati; phylum Actinomycetota; class Actinomycetes; order Kitasatosporales; family Streptomycetaceae; genus Streptomyces; species Streptomyces sp. NPDC002520. Next base: position 125,767 of record NZ_JBSFXG010000005.1, read on the forward strand.
CCTGACCGGACCCCGGAGTCTGCTTCCGGCCTAGCCGAGCCCCAGCAGGCCGGGCAGGTCCGCGAAGGAGTCCAGGACGTGGTCGGGCCGGCCGCTCGCCCGGTCGAGCGTGTCCGGCAGGAACTTGCCGGTCCGCACGAGCACCCCGGTGATGCCCAGCCGCTGCGCCGCCAGCACGTCCGACTCCACGTCGTCCCCGATCATCAACGCCTCCCGCGCGCTCACCCCGAGCCGTCCGAGGGCCGCCTGGAAGAAGGCGGGCGCCGGCTTCCCGGTGACCTCGGCCTCGGTCCCGGCGGCCGCCTCCAGCCCGGCGACGAACGCGCCCGCGTCCAACTGGAGCCCCGCGTCCGTCCGCCAGTACAGGTTCCGGTGCATGGCGACCAGCCGCGCGCCCCGCTGCAGATATCCGAAGGCCCGGTTCAGCGCCGCGTATCCGAACTCCGGCCCGGCTCCGCCGACCAGGACGACGTCCGGCACGCCGTCGTCCTCACCGAGGAGCGTGATCCCCTCCAGGTCCTCCGTGACCTCCCCGCTGTTGAGCAGGACGCAACGGGCTCCGGCCAGGTGGGCGGCGGTGGCCGACGGCGCGGTCAGGATCTCCTCCGCGGTCACCGGGAAGCCCGCGTCCGCGAGCGTCGCGGCGATCGACGCCCGGGTCCGGGACGTCGTGTTGGTGACCAGTACGATCCCGAGCCCGGCCTCCCGGATCGCCCGCAGGGCCGCAACCGCACCCGGCAACGGCCGCCAGGACACGGTCAGCACCCCGTCGATGTCGATGAGCACGGCACGCACGGACGCCAGGGAAGCCATGCCAGGACCATAACGGCCGAATACGCTCCGACCGGCAAGGCGAACCGGTGGGGGCGTCCCGGCACCCGTCCCCTACGCTCACCCTCATGTCCCGGCACGTCCTGATCCTCGGCGGCACCACCGAGGCCCGCCGCCTCGCCACCGACCTCGCGGCCCGCCCCGGCGTCCGGGTCACCACCTCCCTCGCGGGCCGGATCACCCGGCCCGGAGCGCTGGACGGCGAGGTGCGCGTCGGCGGCTTCGGCGGGGCCGAGGGGCTCGCCGACTGGCTGCGCACCCACCGTGTGGACGCCCTGGTCGACGCCACGCACCCCTTCGCCGAGTCGATCACAGCGAACGCGGCCCACGCGGCGCGGGCCACCGAAATCCCCGCCGTCGTCCTGCGCCGCCCCGGCTGGCGCCCCGCCCCCGGCGACCGCTGGCACGACGTCCCGTGCCTGGCCGCGGCCGCCGACGCCCTTCCCCGGCTCGGCCGCCGCGTCCTGCTCACCACCGGCCGACTGGGCCTCGCGGCCTTCGCCCACCTGACGGACCTGCACTTCGTCGTGCGCTCGGTGGAGCCTCCGGGTCCACCGCTGCCGCCCGACACCCAAGTGCTGCTCGCCCGAGGCCCGTTCGCCCTCGCCGACGAGCGGGACGTACTGCGCGGCCACCGCATCGAGGTGCTGGTCACCAAGGACAGCGGGGGCGAGGCGACGGCACCGAAGCTGACGGCCGCCCGTGAACTCGGTCTCCCCGTGGTCGTCGTACGACGCCCCGAACTGCCGCCCGGCGTGAGTGCCGTGGCGGACGTGGCGGCCGTGCTCGGCCGGCTGGGGTTCGACGGCCGGTGACGCGCGGCCGGCTCAGCCCTCGTCCGGGTGCCTGCGCAGCAGGTACGTGTCCATGATCCAGCCCTTGCGGTCGCGGGCCTCCGCGCGCAGCCGCTCGATGCGGGGACCGGCCTCGGCGAGCGGTCCGGAGACGAGGATCTCGTCCGGGGTGCCTATGTACGCGCCCCAGTAGATGTGCATGTCCTCGTCGGCGTACTGCCGGAAGGTCTGGTGTGCGTCCAGCATCACGACGACGTCGTCCACACCCTCCGGGAAGCCCTCCGAAAGCCGGCGCCCGGTGGTGATCTGGACCGGCCGGGCCACCCGGTTGAGCCCGGTGCGATGGCGGGCGACCAGGGAGGAGACGCTGCTGATGCCGGGCACCACGTCGTACGCGAACTCCACCGCTCCGCGCCCCAGCACCTCCTCCAGGATCCCCAGCGTGCTGTCGTACAGCGACGGATCCCCCCACACCAGGAAGGCGCCGGTGCCGTCCTCGCCGAGTTCTTCGGCGATCAGTCGCTCGTAGATCCCGGCGCGGGCACTGCGCCAGTCCTCGACGGCCGGCGAGTACGACGCCCCGCCCGCCCCGCGGTCCCGCTCCGGATCCCGGGCCTCCACCACCCGGTACGAACCCTCGGGCAGATGTGCGTCCAGGATGTCCCGGCGGAGCTGGGTCAGGTCGCTCTTCACCTCGCCCTTGTCGAGCAGGAAGAACACGTCCGCGCCCCGCAGCGCCTTGACCGCCTGAAGGGTCAGCTGGTCGGGGTCGCCCGCGCCGATACCGATGACATGAATCTTTCGCACGACCCGAGTCTGCCGCATGCCACTGACAGAGCGTTCATCGCCTCCACACACGCCGCGACGACGCCTTTCCGGGAACCGGTCACCCTCGGCCGGTGGCGCTCAGGAACCGAGCCGCGGTGCCTCGGCGCCCGCGTCGACAGGACCCGGCCCGCGCTCCACCCGGCCGGCCAGCTCGCGGGCCCAGACGACCAGCCCTGCGAGATCCACTCCATAGGGCCGGCCGGAGCCCTGGTCGGAGCTCTGGCCGGCGACCCGCCCGGCCGCCGCCCACTCCTCGACCGCGCCCGCGCCGCGCCGCAGCAGCCGTGCCCCGCCGGTGGCGTTCCCGCGTGCCGCGTGGGTGAGCCCCACCGCCAGCTGGGCCAGCCCCCGCCACAGCGCGCGCTCCTCCTCGGGACCCGACTTCCAGGCGTCCTCGAACACCTCGTGCGCGTGGAACGGCTTCCCCGCGTCCAGCAGCGCCTGCGCCTGCGCGAGCGTCTCCCGCGGGGTCCGTACGACGCCCTCCGGCTGCCGCTCGACCCCTTCCGTGCCGTACGGCAGCGGCCTGCCCAGCCCGTCACGGGGCCGGGCGTTCCGTGCCCGCCCCGCCACATCCCGGTCCCGGCCGCCCTCCGGCCTCCCTGTCACCGCGCCCGCGTCTCCCATACGACCGATTGTCCCCTCCGCGCGCGGGGCCCTCTTCGGCGCAGCCCCGTACGTGGGGTAAAGTTCTGTTCGCGCGATCACACGGGTCACCCCGAGTGAGCGCATCGGGACGTGGCGCAGCTTGGTAGCGCACTTGACTGGGGGTCAAGGGGTCGCAGGTTCAAATCCTGTCGTCCCGACTGGAGACAGTCGCAGGTCAGGGCCGGTTTCGGAGACATCCGAAACCGGCCCTTGATCATTCTTGGGGACCAGTCGGGGACCGGCGTCCTCGACTGGGGTCAGCGGATCACGAGCGGGGTCCTGGCGTGCCGACCGCGCAGATCGACCGGCCGGTGAAGGTGACCGTGGGCCTGACCGGCGTTGCCACCCTCACGATCGAGGGCCATGAGCAGGGCGACCCTGGATACCCCGAAGTCGCTCTCGGTGATCCCGTGCCGCACGGCCTCTGACGGGCGGCCCGCTCCGCCGTCGGGGTTCTTGTGGGGCGCATGTGATGCCCTATACGGTGAACTGCCTTGTATGGCACGTGAGTTCGAGGTCGTCCACCAGGGGAGAGCCGTGGAGATCAAAAAGGTAGTGATCCGCGAAGAGGAGCGCACGAACCGCAAGCCCGCCGTCATGGAGAAGCGCCCGCCGACCCGCTGACCGGGCGGGAACGTGAGCGTGAGCGGGGTGTCGAGGGGGCGGCGACGGGGGAGAGTGGTGTGCGCGTACAGCTGGTGACCATGCCGTGGCACCCGATCGATCTGCCCTCTCTCCAAGTGGGCCTGTTGCACCAGCTGTTGCGGCAGGTCCGCCCGGACGACGATGTGCGTGAGTTCCACGGCTCGCTGCGCTGGGCGGAGTTCCTCCTCGAGCGGTCCGGCGGACGGCTGCGCCCCGGTGACTACGAGGCGATCGGCAGCGATTCGATCTTCGACGGCCTCGGTGACTGGGTCTTCTCGGGTGTGCTGTACGAGGACGAGAACTGGGGCGTCGCCCGGCTGAAGGAGTACGCCGCACGTCGCGGCCTCTGCATCGACACCGCCTCCGACATGCGGGTCCACGCGGCCGAGTTCATCGCCGAGTGCGCGACGGAGGTGCTCGCCCAGGAACCGGACGTCGTCGGGTTCACCAGCACGTTCATGCAGAACGTGCCCTCGCTCGCGCTGGCCAGGGAGCTCAAGCGCCGCCGTCCAGGGCTCACCGTCGTCTTCGGCGGCAGCAACTGCGACGGCCCGATGGGGCACGCCCTGCACCGCAACCATCCCTTTGTCGACCACGTGGTGCGCGGCGAGGGCGAGTACGCCTTCCCGGCGCTCCTGCGCCACCTGGACGCCGACACGCCACCCGCCGACGTACCGGGCCTGTGCTGGTGGGAAGGGCAGACGGACGGCCGGGTCTCGCGGGCGAACACCGAGTCCCGGCGCACCGTGGCGCCCTCCGACATCCCCGCGCCCGACTACGACCAGTGGCAGGCAGCCCTCGACGCATCCCCCGTCCTCGAATACGTCTACCCGAAGCTGGTGGTCGAGGGGGCACGCGGCTGCTGGTGGGGCGAGAAGCACCACTGCACCTTCTGCGGGCTCAACGGCTCCTCCATGGCGTTCCGCGCCAAGTCGGGCGAGCAGCTGTGGAGCGAGATCGACCACCTCGTACGACGGCACCGCATCCTCGACGTCGTCACCGTCGACAACATCATCGACATGGCGTACTTCAAGGACTTCCTGCCCCGCGCCGCCGAGAGCGGCTGGGACCTGCGGATGCACTACGAGGTCAAGTCCAACCTCAACCGTGAACAGATCGCCCTCCTCGGGCGGGCCGGAGCCGTGCTCATCCAGCCCGGCATCGAAAGCCTGAGCAACCGGGTCCTCGACCTCATGGACAAGGGCGTCAGCGGCGCCCGCAACGTCCGCACACTCCGTGAGTGCGAGAACCACGCGCTGACCGTCACCTGGAACTACCTGTACGGCTTCCCGGGCGAGACCGTCGAGGACTACGCCCCGGTCGTCGACCAGCTGCCCGCGCTCGTCCACCTGCAGCCCCCGGGCGGCGCCCACCGCATCCAACTGGAGCGGTTCAGCCCGAACTTCACGGACCCGGGGTTCGGCTTCGGCAAGCGGCGCCCAGCCGAGATGTACCACCATGTCTACGACCTGCCCGAGTCCGAACTCTCCGACCTCGTCTACCTGTTCGCGACGGACGACGCGGGCATCGGCAAAGAGACCGAGAGCCGGCTCAAGCGGGCCGTCGCGGCATGGCGCGACGGACATCACGGATCGAGCCTGGTGATGGAGGAAGCGGAGCCGGAGGACGGCGTGGACGTACTGCTCGTACACGACCGGCGCCACGGCTGGCCCCGCTGCACCCACCGGCTGACCGGCTGGCAGGCGGGGGCGCTGCGCCGCCTCGAGGACGGGCGGACGGAGCCCGCGCTGCACCGGCTGCTGACCGGCGACGGACACGACATCCCGGCCGAGGAGCTGTGCGGGTGGATCCAGCAGGCTCAGGCGACGGGGCTGGTGTTCCGCGACGGGCGGACGTACGTGTCCCTGCCCACGTGGGACGTACCGGACCGCATCGACCCCGACCCGGCTCCGCAATCCGCGGACCGTCAGGAGGTGGCCGGATGAGCGGGCTTCCCGCGACCGTCCCCCACCGCGTGATCGGCCGACAGGTCCACGTGGACGTGCCGCTGCGCCTGGGCGGGGCGGGGCGCGAGACGGCGGTGGCGGTCCAGTTCCTGCGCGAGTGCCAGAGCCAACGGCTCCGTACGCACTGGGAGATCGCCTACGAGGACCGGCCGCGAGGCGACGACCCGCTTGACACGCATGACGCCCCGTACGTACGGATGCTGCACCACCTCCCACCACCCGTCGAACAGCGAGACGAACCCAGTGAGTTGAGCGCCTGGCGCGCCTCGTACGCCGCCTTCCCCGCCGGCATGCTCTACCATCGCCGCGGCCCGGACTTCATCACCGTCATGGACCGCAGAGAGCGGCCCGCCTCGGCGAGGTTCACCCTCGACCACCCGGATCTGCTCGCCACCTTCGCCACGGTCCAGGAGCCCACGGCGCTCGGTGAACTCGACGCCGTGCAGCGGGAGGCCGTCGACCTGCTCGCGGCCGAGCGGCTCGCTCTCGTCGCCGACGGTTGGGTGGTGGCCCTGCCGCCGCGGCTGCACCGCTGGCCCGTTCCCTGCACGGGGATCTGAGGGTTGGGCGCGTCACGGGCCGACGGGAAGGTCCCCCTGCGTCGCCACCGTCCCTTCGTGCTGCTGTGCGGCGAGCAGGTCGCCAGCTCCGTCGGGCGGCAGATCACCGCTCTCGCACTGACCTTGCTGGCCGTGACCGACCTCGGCGCGGGGCCGTTCGGGGCGGCCGCGCTGCTGGCGCTGACCTATCTGCCCGGTGCCGTGCTGAGCCCGCTGGCCGGAGCGATCGTCGACCGGATCAGGCTGCGCCGCCTCCTTGTGTGGGTGACCACCCTGCAGACCCTGGTCGTCGGCTCGATCCCGTTGGCCGGCGCGGTGGGGCATGTCACCCTGGCGCACCTGTACGTGGTCGCAGGCGTCTCGGGCACCCTGACCTTCACGCTCTCGGTCGCGCTCCAGGCAGCGCTGCCGCGCGTCGTCGGACCGGAGCGGCTCCTCGCCGCCAACTCGGCGCTGACCGCGGCCCGTACGAGCGGACAGGTCGGCGGGCCCGCGCTCGGCGGTGTCATGGTCGGGCTCCTCGGAGCCGACGCGGCCCTCCTCGCGGGCAGTGCGGCCTACGCGATCGAGGCGCTCCTTCTGTTCGCGCTGCCCGCCGCGCTGAACGCGCTGACAGGCTCGCGGGAGTCCGCCCGCGCGAAGTCCCTGGCCGGCTCGCTGCGCACGGGACTCGCGGTGGTGCGCGCCGAGCGCCGGCTGCGCCGCATGGTCCTGGCGGGTGCCGGACTCAACCTCGGCAGCGGTGCGGCGGCCGCTCTCTACGTCCTCTACGCGACCCGCGATCTCGCCCTGCCCGCCTGGCAGTTGGGCACGACGTACGCTGCCTACAGCGCGGCCACCCTGGCGGGCGCCCTGCTCGCCGGACGCTTCGCCAGGACCTCGGGGCTGTGGCGGGCCACGCGGATCTTCGGACTCGCGGCAGGCGCTGCCGTGTTCCTGATCCCGGCCGCGTCGCTGGGCCTCGCCTTCCCCGTGCTGCTCGCCTACCAGGTCTGCTACGGCCTCTCCGGCACCGTATGGATGATCTCCATGACGACCACGCAGCAACTGGTCACCCCTGACGGCATGCAGGGCCGCGTCGCGGGACTCGTGCAGGCGGTGCTGCTCACGACGGTGCCGGTCGGAGCCCTTGCGGGCGGCGCGCTGGCCGCCTGGCTCGGCAACGTACCCATGCTCATGGGCGCGGCGGCCGTGACCCTGCTCTCCGCGGCGACGCTTTGGGCACCCACGGGGGCGGGCGTCACGGTGCCGGAACGGGCCCTGGACGCGGAGGCGGAGAGCCGCCGCTAGTCACTCACGACGACCTCCGCCTGACTGCCGGTTGTGGACCTCGATATGGGCATACGCATCCGAGATGAGGACGCCGCGAGCCGTCTCCGGGTCCGGCGCCCGGAGCAGGGCCGCTGTCCCGAGCCAGGTGCCGCCGTCGTCGGACAACAGCGGCCCGTACGCGTCCGAGGGGCCTGCCTGCGCCGTTGCTGCTACTCCCTGGCTCCGCGCGGGAGCTGCCCGCCGTCGAAGTACGTCACGAGCTCCGGCTCGAGCTTCGGAACGTCGTACGGCACGCCCCCCTCGCGCAGTGAGCGGGTGGCGAGCGCGCCCGCGGCCACGCTCATCCGGGCCGCGACCGGCGACGTGTCGGTGCGCCCGCCCGCGCGCACGAAGTGGCAGAACTCGCCGACGATGCGCTCGTCGGCACCGCCGTGCGAGCCCTTCGCCTCGGGGACGCGGTACACGACGTCGGCGTCGGAGCGGTAGCCGGTCGGGCCGGTGTTCCAGACGCGCACCTCGTCGCCGGGGCGGTCCCCGAAGTTCTCCAGGCGGCCCTCGGTCCCGATGACCGTGTAGTTGCGGAAGTAGTCGGGGCTGAAGTGGCACTGCTGGTAGGCGGCGATCACGCCGTTGTCCAGACGCATGTTCATCACCGACACGTCCTCGACGTCCACCACGTGGTGGAGGTCCCTGCGCGCGGTCGGCGGCCAGTCGAACTCGCGCAGCCAGCCGTCGGGCCGCGGGGTGTCCGGCGACCTGCGCGGCAGGTCGCCGTAGACCATCAGGTCGCCGAGGGCGTTGACGCGCTGCGTGTAGCCGCCCGCCAGCCAGTGCACGACGTCGATGTCGTGCGCGGCCTTCTGCAGCAGCAGCCCGGTGGTGCGCCGCCGGTCGGCGTGCCAGTCCTTGAAGTAGTAGTCACCTCCGTACGAGACGAAATGCCGTACCCACACGGTCTTCGGCTCGCCGATGTCGCCGCGCGCGATGATGTCGCGCATCAGCCGGACGACGCCCATGTGCCGCATGTTGTGGCCGACGTAGAGTCGGGTGCCGGTCTTGTAGGCGGTGCGCAGAATGGTGTCGCACTGTTCGACTGTGATGCCGAGCGGCTTCTCGACGTACGCAGGCTTGCCCGCTTCGAGGGCGTCGCAGGCGATGGCCTCGTGGGTGTCGTCGGGGCTCGCCACGATGACGGCGTCGAGCGTGGGATCGTCGAGGAGGCGCCGGTAGTCCTCGACGGCCACCGCTCCCTTGTACAACTCGGGTACCTCGGCGCGGATTTCGGGGTCGAGTTCGGCGACCGCCGCCACGACCGAGCCCTTGCCGGGCCGGTGCGCGGCGGTCGCCAGGTTCCGTCGCAGTCCGAGCCCGATGACTCCGATGCGCAAATCTTCCACGTGCGGGTGTCCTGTTCTGGGTGAGCTGTGCGTGGGAAGGTGCCGGCGGGTGCTACTTGGCCGCGGCGATGGCCCGCTCGAACTCGTGGCGCATCGCGTCGCCCGCGGTCCGCTGCCACTTGGGCAGGATGTCCTTCTTGAAGGAGGCCAGCGGCTTGCGGCCGGCGACGATGTCCTTGACGGCGGTGTAGACCTCGTCGGTGGAGGAGGCGCCCTTGTTGGCGAAGGTGTCCGAGAAGAAGCCCGTGGTCGGGTTGATCCTGGCGATCTTCATCAGCTCGACCTCCGTCTCGTGGACGCCGCGGGTGATGTCCGGCTTGCCGGGCAGGTACAGGGTCTGCGGGGCGTTGCCGAAGAAGTTGATGGCCTGCCGGGTGGTGAGGACCTCGGCGTTGCCCTTCTTGTTCAGCACCACGTCGCCGTCCTTGGTGCGGTTGTAGTGCGTGCCCTCGAGACCGTTGTCCAGGAAGAGCCGCTCCTCGGTGCCGAAGGGGGCGGACAGGTAGTTCATGATCTGGAGCAGGGTCTCGATACGGTCCTTGCCCACGTTCTTGCTGATGGCGGTGAAGCCGACGGAGCCGTAGCCGTAGCCCCAGGTGGGAGTCGTGCCCTTCTCGGCGGCGAACGGGACGACGACCTTCTCCGGCCAGTCGTACATGTTGCTGTCGTTCAGGAAGCCCGGGAAGGACTGGACGTGCAGGCCCAGGAAGCCGCCCTCCATCTTCTCCAGGGTGGTCGGCAGGTTCGGGTCCGGCCAGAACAACTGCGCCTTCTGGCACTTGAGGGCGAACTCCAGACCGGCGTGGAACTCGTCGGTCTCGAAGTAGTGGGTGAGCTTGCCGCCGTCCATGCGCCAGCCGTTGGGCGCGCCGTGCCAGTAGGCGAACTGGAGGATGTGGTTCACATACGCGGGCTCCAGGACGTACTTCTTGCGCTTGACGTCGAGGAGTTCCTTCGCCTTGTCGAAGAAGTCCTGGGCGCTGTCGAACCGCACGCCGCCGACCGGCTTCCAGAAGTCCTCGTTGGCGACGTAGACCTGGCCCATGCGGCCGTACGGGACGGCGAGACCCCAGATCATGCCGTTGAAGACGGCTGTCTTCCAGGCGAACTCGGGGATATTGGCGAGGTTCGGGTACTTCTTGACCGCGTCGCCGGAGAGGTACGAGGTGAGGTCGTGGAACTTCGCCTCCAGGAGGGCCGGGACGTTCTTCAGGCCCTGGTTCGGCGGGAACCACATCAGGTCGGGCATCTCGCCGCCGGCGATGATCGCGTTGAACTTCGCGCGGTAGACGTCGTCGGCGCCGAGGCCGTTGACGATCGTCATCTTCAGTTCGGAGCCCAGGCGCCTGTTGAGCTCCTGCCAGTACGCGTTGCGGTTCATCGCCGGGGCCGCGGTCGTGAACGTCTCGGTCAGCACGGTGACCGGCTTGCCGTCACCCGGCTTCCTGCTCGCGCTGCGCACCGGGGACTTGGGATAGCGCAGGTACGCGGGGTCGAGGCCCTGGGCGTTGCCCGGCAGGTCCGGGGCCGGGACGTCGGCGGCGACGTACGTCGGCAGCTTGAGCTTGGCCGACGCCTTCGCGCCGCCGCCCGAGGCACCGCCGGAACCGCAGGCGGTGAGGGTGCCGGCACCGGCGAGGGTGAGGCCGGTGACGCCCGCGGCGCCGAGGAAGCCGCGGCGGTTGAGATCTCTGGCGGACATGGCTCTCCTAAGGAACGTGGAACGTGGAGCGGATGAGGGTGACTGCTTGGGCCCGGTGACGGATCAGGCCTTGATGGCGCCGGTGAGAACGCCCTTGACGAAGTACCTCTGGAGGAAGGGGTAGACGGCGATGATCGGCAGCACCGCGAGGATCAGCACGGCCATCGACAGGGAGGTGCTCGCGGGCAGCACGCTCACGCCGAGGGCCTTCGCGTTGAACGTGTCGCCCTGAAGGACGTACGAGCGCAGGACGACCTGGAGGGGCAGCTTGTTCGGGTCGTTGATGTAGAGCATCGCGTTGAAGAAGCTGTTCCAGTACGTCACCGCGTAGAACATGCCGACCACGGCGATCACGGCCTTGGACAGCGGCAGCACGATCCGGCACAGGATGGTGAGCTCGCCGGCGCCGTCGAGGCGCGCCGCCTCGTGCAGTTCGTCGGGGATGCCCTGGAAGAACGCCCGCACGACGATGATGTTGAAGGCGTTGAGCAGGATCGGCACGACCATCGCCCCGTAGGTGTCGAGCAGTCCGAGCTGCTCCACCACCAGGTAGTTGGGGATGATGCCGGGGGTGAAGAGAAACGTGCCGACGACGATCAGGAGCAGCGGCTTGCCCGCGAAGGTGCGGGGCCGCGAGAGCCCGTACGCGAGAGAGATCGTGCACAGCAGGCTCAGCGCCGTGCCGATCACGGTGACCCCCACGCTGACGAGCGCGGCGCGGGTGATCACGCCTCCGGAGAGGACGACGCGGTACGCCTCGAGGGTGGGGTGCGAGGGGAGGAGGACGTAGCCGCCGTTCGCGGCGAGTTCGGCCTTGGTGGAGAGGCTGGTCCCGATGGCGAGCAGGAAGGGGTAGCCGACGGCCACGATCATCGCGATGATGACGACGAACTTGAGCGTCTGCGCCGCCGGGTTGGGCTGTTCCATCCACGCCGGGCGCTCGGCGGAGCGGCGGCGCTTCCTGATGGCGCTGCGGCTCGAGCGGGGCATCGTGGTGGACATGGGCGTGGTGCTCACTGGTATACCCCCTGCTCGCCGAGGCGGTGCGCGACCTTGTTGGCGAGGACGATCATGACGAACCCGATGACGCCCTTCATCAGACCGGCGGCGGTGGACATGCCCCAGTCGCCGTCGACGACGCCATGGAAGTAGACGTAGGTGTCGAGGACTTCGGAGGCGTCCGCGCCGACGTTGTCGCGCTGGAGGAGGATCTGCTCGAAGCCGACCGACAGGATGTCGCCGAGGCGCAGGATGAGCAGCATGATCATCACGGGCCTGATGCCGGGCAGCGTGATGTGCCACATGCGGCGCAGCCAGCCCGCCCCGTCGATCGCCGCGGACTCGTAGAGCGAGGTGTCGATGGAGGCCATCGCGGCGAGGAAGATGATCGCGCCCCAGCCGGCGTCCTTCCAGATGCTCTGGGAAGTGATCAGGTAGATGAACGTGTCGGGGTTGTTCATGATGTTGCCGATGTGTACGCCGTGGTCGATCAGGTAGCTGGTGACCGTGCCTGCGCCGCCGAAGACCTGCTGGAACATGCCGACGACCACGACCCACGACAGGAAGTGGGGCAGATAGACCACGGTCTGCATCAGCCGGCGGGTCTTGTTGCTGATCAATGAGTTGAGGAAGAGCGCAAGGGCGATCGGCGCGGGGAAGTAGAGGATGAGCTGGACGGCGCTGATCTTCAGCGTGTTCCAGACGGCCGTCCAGAACTCCGGTTCCTCGAAGAGGGCCTTGAAGTTGGCCAAGCCGGTGAACGGGCTTCCCTTGAAGCCGAGGTAGGGCTGGTAGTCCTGGAAGGCGATGCTGTTGCCCGCGAGCGGCAGATAGAAGAAGACCGCGAAGTAGAGGATGCCCGGCACACACAGCAGGAGCAGTGTGCGGTCCCTCCTCAGGCGCTCACGCAGGGTCCGCCGGCCGGTGGGCCTTCGTGCCCCCTTCGTACTGGACGCGTTCTTCCTGCCCGACGTCCCGGGTTCTTCGGGCTGTTGGCCGGGCGGGGTCTTGGATGTGGGTATGGGCGATGCGGACGCAGCGGCCGACACATTCACCTCCTGCGTCGTGTGGTGAGCGAGGGTTGGTTTCCTGAGCCCCTCGCGGGGGCCGCGGCCCGACGCGCGAGGTACCGGAATCTTGCGTCAGTCTGCCCACGAGTGACAAGTCTTGATTGGTAATTCTTTAAATCTTGCAGCTTCACGCACGTGCGCGCAGGCAACGAACACAGCCGAGGCGGTCGCGCACACCGTCCCCCGGCCTGGGCGAAGCTGCTGGTCTCTGTCCGACGGCAGCGGCAAAAGGCGCGTCACCGCCTGCGGGTCGGTGATGTCCGCCGAGGGTGTGACCGCGTGGTCCGCCCTGCTCACCGGGGTCGTGACGGCCTTGCCTGCCGGCTCGTGTCCGCCTCGCTCGGCTGGGCCCACAGCGGGCGTTGCCCTTGCCGGAAACGTCATCCGCCGTGCTCAGGACGCGTGTTGGTTCTCGTGGAGGAGGTCGCCGAGGCGGGTCGGTTCGGCTGGTGGGTGATCAGCGGGTGGCCTGGCGGGCGAGTGCTTGTTCACCGCCCGGCTTGCGGCGGGTCGCCCGTCAGGCGGATTCGCGCAGGCGCTGATGATCAAGGCCGAGGTTGTGGCACAAGCTGAGCGCCGGGAGACGAGCGAACCTCGGCCGGGCCGCCGCCGAGGCGGCAGCCGGTGGCCCGTAGTCGCGTCAGACGGCGATCACGTTGACGCCTGCCTCGGTGAAGCGGGCGGTGGTCTCGGCGCTGATGCCGGTGTCGGTGACCAGCACGTCGACCTGGCTGAGACTGCAGACACGGGCGAAGGCGCGCTTGCCGACCTTGGAGGAGTCGGCTGCGACGACCACCCGCTGCGCCCGCTCGGCGAGCAGCCGGTTGATCGTGGCCTCCCCCTCGTGATGGACGTACGCCCCGCGCTCGATGTCGATCGCGTTGACCCCGAGCACCGCGATGTCCAGGGCGATCTCCTCGAGCACCCCGCTGGCCAACGGGCCGATCAGCTCGTAGGACTGCGGCCGGGCGACACCGCCGGTCACCACGATCTTGATCTGTGGTCGGATCACCAACTCGGTCGCGATGTTGAGGGCGTTGGTCACCACGGTGAGGGCCGGCGGGCGCCCCATCCCGGCCGTGGTGTCCGCGGCGACGTCGGCCCGTACCGCGAGTGCACGGGCGACCTCGGTGATCGTGGTGCCGCCGGTCAGCCCCACCACCTCGCCGACGGCCACCAGATCCGCCGCGGCCCGGCCGATCCGCTGCTTCTCCGAGGCGTGGCGTGCCGTCTTGTAGCGAAGCGGCAACTCGTAGGAGACACCGTGTGCGACCGCGCCGCCTCGGGTGCGGGTGAGCATCTGCTGCTCGGCGAGCTGGTCCAGGTCCCGGCGGATGGTGGCGCCGGAAACGTCGAGGGTGACGGCGGCTTCCTCGACCTCCAGTCGACCGTGCTGGGCCAACAGCTCCAGCAGTGCGTTCCACCGGGCTTCCCTGGACACGGGCACTCTCCTCGCTCTGCGGCTCTCCGCCGCCAAGAATCGCACAGGGCGTCGCTTTTGCAGGCGATCTGCAAGAAGAATGCTTGATGTTGATCGTAATCCATGGCTATCGTGCGCAAATGAGCATTCAATCTTCAGGGCGGAGTGCAGAGATGTCCCATGTCGAGGTCGAGACCGCCAGCCAACCGGAGTGCTGGCGTCGCGCGGCAGATCTGGCTCCCACCCAGCGGGATGCGCTGCCGGCCACGGGCGAGCGGATCGCCGTCGTCGGCTGCGGCACGTCGTACTACATGGCCCAGGCCTACGCCGCGCTGCGCGAAGGCTCCGGCCAGGGCGAGTCCGACGCCTTCGCCGCTTCGGAGTTCCCCACCGGCCGCGGCTACGACCGGGTGGTGGCGCTGACCCGGTCCGGCACCACGACCGAGGTGCTGGAACTGCTCGGGCACCTGCGTGGCACCGTCCGCACCTCGGCGATCACCGCGGACCCTGAGACCCCGGTCATGACGGCGTCCGACAGCGTTACGGTGCTCGACTTCGCCGACGAACGGTCCGTGGTGCAGACCCGCTTCGCCACAGCCGCCCTCACCCTGCTGCGCTCCCACCTCGGCCTGCACACCGACTCCGTCGTCAAGGACGCGGAGACCGCGCTGGCCGAACCGCTCCCCGAAGGCCTGGTCGACTGTTCGCAGTTCACCTTCCTCGGGCGGGGCTGGACAGTCGGCCTGGCCAACGAGGCCGCGCTCAAGATGCGCGAGGCGTCACTGTCCTGGACCGAGTCCTACCCGGCGATGGAGTACCGGCACGGCCCCATCAGCATCACCACAACCACTACCGCCACCTGGATGTTCGGCGAGGCCCCCGAGGGTCTCGCCGAGCAGGTCCGGGGCACCGGTGGACGGTGGGTGGAGGGCCGGCTGGACCCGCTGGCCGAACTGGTCCGGGCGCAACGGCTGGCGATCGCCATATCGGCCGCCCGGGGCCTGGACCCGGACAGCCCGCTTCATCTGACGCGCTCCGTCATCCTCGCCGACGCCTGACCGCCATGGCGTACGTCATCGCTCTCGACGTCGGCGGCACCGGCATCAAGGCCGCGCTGCTGGACCGGGCCGGGCAGGTCCTCCAGCGGTCCTGGCGGCCCACGGGCCGGGAACGCGGCCCACAGGCCGTGGTGCGGGGCATCGTGGACTTCGCCGCAGACCTGCACCGCGAGGCGACCGAGGCGGGGCACCCCGTGTCCGCGGTCGGCCTCGCCCTCCCCGGCACCGTGGACGACGCCACAGGTCGCGGCGTCCACTCGGCGACCACCGGATGGCGCGACATCCCGTTCCGGGACCTGGTCTCCGAGCGAACCGGCCTGCCCACCGTCGTGAGCCACGACGTGCGCGCGGGAGGCGTGGCCGAGGCGCGGCTGGGCGCCGGGCGCGGGCAGCGGCGCTTCCTGTTCGTACCGGTCGGCACCAGCATCGGCGCGGCCGTCATGACGTACGGTCAGGCGGAGTCCGGTGCCCACAACCGGGCCGGCGAGATCGGCCACCTCGTAGTGCGGCCCGGCGGGGAACGGTGCGTCTGCGGCGCCGTCGGATGCGCGGAGAACTATGCATCGGCCGCCGCCGTCGAGCGCCGCTACGCCGCCGCAACCGGAGTGCGCGCCGACCCGGCCCTGATCGCCCGGCGGGCGGCCGACGGCGAACCGGCGGCCGTCGCCGTCTGGGACGAGGCCGTCTCCGTCCTCGCCGACACGCTGATGCTGTGCTGCACGGTGGTGGACCCATCGCTCATCATCCTCGGCGGAGGGTTCGCCGAGTCCGGCGACCTCCTGCTCGGCCCACTGCGCGCGCGGATGGCCGAGCGGGCCACCGTCGCGGTGGTACCGGACCTCGTCCGCGCGCAACTCGGCGACCGGGCGGGTTGCCTGGGCGCGGGGCTGCTGGCCGCGGACCTGCGGCCGGCGGACACGGCCGCAAAGGGGGCAGAGCAGTGATCGTCACCGTGACTCCCAACCCGGCCCTGGACATCACCTACACCGTGCCCGGCTTTCGGCTGCACACCACCCACCGGGTGGCCGAGGTCGCCGCGCAGGCAGGTGGCAAGGGCGTCAACGTCGCCCGGGTACTGCGTGCGCTGGGCCGCAGGACCACTGCCGTACTGCCACTCGGCGGTGCCACCGGCACGGCGGTCGAGGCGGATCTCGTCCGGTCGGGGATCCCTCACCTCTGCGTACCGATCGAGGGCGAGACCCGCCGTACCGTCGCCGTCGCGGACACCGCCGACACAACCATGCTCAACGAGGCCGGTCCGGAGGTCGCCGCGGCGGAATGGGCGGCGCTGCGCGGCCGGGTGCGTGACCTGCTGCCGGAGACCCGGGTGCTGGTCGTCTCCGGCAGTCTGCCGCGCGGCCTGCCCGAGGACGCCTGCGCGGACCTGGTCCGGCTCGCCCGGGACCGCGGGGTGCCGGTGATCCTCGACGCGGACGGCCCGGTGCTGCGGGCCGGCCTGGCCGCACGGCCCACGGTCGTCAAGCCGAACGCCGCCGAGCTGCTCGCCGCGACGGGTATCCACAACCCGGCCGAGGCCGCGACCGCCCTGCTGGCGGCGGGGGCCGAGGCGGTGGTGGCCTCGCTCGGGCCGGACGGTCTGCTTGCCGCCACCCCGGAGGGCTGCTTCCGGACGCGGCCCCCGGAGCGGGTGGCGGGCAACACCGCCGGGGCGGGTGACGCGGTGGTCGCGGCACTGGCGGCCGGCCTTGCCGACGGCGCGGCCTGGTCAGGCATGCTCGGCGACGCGGTCGCGCTTTCGGCGGCGACGGTGCTGGCTCCGCGCGCCGGGGTGTTCGACCCCGGCGCCTATCGGCGCTTCGCGGTGGCAACCACGCGCGCCGCTTCGACCTGACATATTGTCACCTCCTCTTCCTGGAGCACCCATGCCCCTCGCGGCCACCGACCCGCGGGGACGCCGCGCGACGCGGCCGTGCGTTCGCGGCGGGTGCGCTCGGGCCGGTGCGGAGGCTGGTCAAGGATGCATACGGCTCCGGTCGGGGATGTTGCGCATGCGCGTGTCACTGGTCAAAATGGTTACGTGAATCACGCATTCCCCTGTGGGTCGCTCCCGCTCGACTTCGTCGGCACGCTGCGCGCGCGGCGCAACGCGGCGCCGTTGGAGAAGCTCGCCACCCCCGAGCTGCTCGACGACTGGTTCCTGGAGTCGGGGATGGTCGATCTGGCGCCGGGTGCCGGGGAGTCCGAACTCGTCATCGCCGTCGACCTGCGGGAGTCGATCTATGAGCTGGTGACGGCCCGCCTTGACGGGCGGCCCCTGCCCACCGACGCGGTCGCCGAGGTGAACCTTCATGCCGCGGGCCTGCCCGTGGCCGTGCGCCTGGGTCCAGACGGTGTGATCCGCGCGGGGTCCGTCGCGCAGGGTCTCGCGGCCCTCGCTCGCGAGGCGGTGCAGATCGTGGGGGGCGACCAGGCGGACCTGCTGCGGGAGTGCAGCCGTCCCGAGTGCACCCAGGTCTATCTCGATCGCTCGCGGGGGCACCGACGCGAGTGGTGCGCCATGCGGACCTGCGGCAATCGGGTCAAGGCCGCCGCTTATCGGGCCCGCAAACACAGCCACGAAGAGTTGACCGTCTGACGGTCGGACGGTCCGCGCCGCCCGGCTTCTTCGGGATGGCGGCGTGTGCGACGGCCTGTCAAGGTCGCACACCGTGCGTATGTGTCTGTCTCCGGGGGACTCCGTGATGTGTGTGCGCCCCGTTCGCGTCACCGCCTTGACTGGTTACGTGTGGCGGGTCAGGATGGTTGGCGAGTGAGTGGACCTGACGTGATCCACAATCGATGGAGTGGAGAAGGTCATGCACAAGGACGTCGCGGCGGAAGCCGCGGCAGTACGGCACGCGCGCTTCGGGAATCTCCCCGAGCGCATTCGCTTCGAGGACATGACCCAAGAGGTGGATGCCGATCAGGACAGCCGTGTGAACACGTACAACCCCGAGGGAGCGTGGAACCACTACTCGTGCCTCGCTCTGGATCTGGGCCTGTAGCCCTCTGGGCGGGACGGCACACTCCTCCGGGCTGTCAGCAGGAATCAGTTCGTCGACGCACGAAAGGTTCCACATGATCAAGAGGCGCACCTTCAACAAGGCGATGGGCCTGGGCACCGGAGCGGCCGCCGTGTCGGTGACCGGCATGCAGGGTGTACCGAGTGCGGCTCCCGTCATCCCCACCGCCGCCCCCGGCACGCACACCTCGTTCCCCACGATCAAGCAGGTGCACGCCGGCCTGCTGGACGTCGGCTACGCCGAGCTGGGGCCCGCCCACGGTCCGGTGGTCATCTGCCTGCACGGCTGGCCCTACGACATCCACAGCTATGTCGACGTCGCGCCGCTCCTGGCGGCGGAGGGCTGTCGCGTGATCGTCCCCTACCTGCGCGGTCACGGCACGACGCGGTTCCTGTCCGCGCGCACGTTCCGCAACGCCCAGCAGTCGGTGATCGCCCTGGACATCATCGCGCTGATGGACGCCCTGAGGATCGAGAAGGCCCTGATCGCCGGCTTCGACTGGGGCTCGCGGACCGGTGACATCATGGCGGCCCTGTGGCCCGAGCGGGTCAGGGCCCTGGTCTCGGTGAGCGGATACCTGATCACGAACCGCAAGGCCCAGCTGGAGCCGATCGCCCCGGAGGCCGAGCACACCTGGTGGTACCAGTACTACTTCGCCACCGCACGCGGCCTGAAGGCCATGGAGAACCCCAGGCTCCGCCACGACCTGACCAGGTTCGTCTGGCGGCTCGTCTCCCCGACCTGGAAGTTCGACGACGCCACCTTCGCGCGCACCGCGGCGGCCTTCGACAACCCGGACTACGCCACGATCGTCATCCACAACTACCGCTGGCGGCTCAGCCTCGCCGAGGGCGAGCACCGTTACGACCGCTACGAGGACGCGCTGGCGAAGACCCCCACCATCGCCGTGCCCACGATCACGATCGACCCGGCGCTGGACCCCTTCACTCCCCCCGGTGACGGCTCCACGTACCGCGCCATGTTCACGGGCGAGTACGAGCACCGCACCCTGGCCGGTGTCGGCCACAACGTCCCGCAGGAGGCGCCGGCGGCGTTCGCCCAGGCCGTCGTGGACGTCGAGCGCCTCTGACAGCGGCGGGGGACCGGCACGGGCCGGCCCCACGGCGTCCGGCACGGGCGACGCCCTGCGGGTCGCGATCAGGCTTCGGGTCGTGCCCGGTCGGCAGCCGTGCGGCGTGCCGTCATCACCGCGAAGACGAGCACGCCGGCGAAGAGGAACAGCACCCCCTGGTACACGGCCGCGTAACCGGAGCCGGCGACCAGCCACATCGAGAATCCGGCCGCGACGGAGGCGATCAGGCAGTCCCGCACCAGCCGGGCCCGGTCGACCTTCTCGCGCTGCCCCGAGACGAGATGGAAGATCTGCGCGGCGGCGGCCAGCAGGTAGGGCACGGTCGCGGTGAAGGTCGTGATGAGCACCAGGGACTCGAAGACCCTGCCCGAGCCCGACGCGTAGTTGTAGACGGTGAGCAGCGAGGCGAGGACGACGGTGACGAGGACACCGACGGTCGGCACACCGCGCCGGCGGCGCGCGAAGGCGGCGGGGAACAGGCCGTCCTGGGCGGCCGCGTACGGAGTCTGGGCGCTCAGCAGCGTCCAGCCGTTGAGGCAGCCGGTGATCGACACGAGCGCGGCGAGCGCGACGGCCCAGCCGCCCCAGCTCCCGCCGAACATGGCGTTCACGGCGTCGGAGAACGGCGCGGTGGACGTGACCAGGCGGCTGTGCGCGACCGTGCCGAAGACCGAGAGCGTGCCGAGCAGATAGACGAGCGCCGCACCGATCGTGCCGATGACCGTGGCGCGGCCCACGTTGCGGCGGGGGTTCTCGACCTCGCCGGCGCTGACCGAGGCGGACTCCACACCGAGGTAGGAGAAGAGCAGGATCGCCGCGGAGGCGGACACCGCGCCCATCGTGCTGCCGCCGCCCGAGTGGAACGGGCCGAGGTTGTGCGGGTCGAAGAAGAACAGACCGCCGACGGCGACGAGCAGCAGCGGCGCGAACTTCAGCACGGTGGCCACGAGCTGGACGGCGCCCACGTACCGCGTGCCGGCGAAGTTGGCGAGCGCGGGCAGCCACTGGATGACGAGCGCGGCCAGGCACGCGGTCCAGCGGTTGCCGTTCACCGGGATCAGCACGTCGAGGTAGCCGACGGCGGTCACGGCGAGGGCCGCGTTGGACACCCAGCTGGTGATCCAGTACGCCCATGCGGTGAGGAAGCCGGCGAAGTCGCCGAAGGCCTCGCGGGCGTAGACGTAGGGGCCGCCGGTGAGCGGGGTGCGCTCGGCGAGCCGGCCGAAGACCAGCGCGAGCGCGATGGCGCCCACGGTCAGGACCACGAAGGCGACCAGGCTGACCGTGCCGAAGGGGGCGACGGAGGCCGGGAGCAGGAAGATGCCGCCGCCGATGATGTTGCCCATGACCAGGGCGGTCGCGACGGGCAGTCCGAAGCGGCGGGCGTGCCTGCCGTCGTTGCCGTGGGAGTCCTCGCCGGAGATCTCGGGGGTGGGCGAGGGTGCCGGAGCCGACTTGGGGGCGGCGGTTCCGGTGACGTGCATGGGTGGGGGTACCTCTCATAGAACTGGTGTTCCCGGGATCGCCGGGGCGAGCCCATGGTCGGGGATGCCCCGACCGGGCTCCAAATCACCGTTTCTTGTCTCGTGAAGGGCGTCTGATCACGCAAGAAACCCTCCGTCCCGGCCGCCCTGCCGGGAGATATTGCGGTCTGTGCCGAGGTTGCCCCACCTCTCCTCCCGGCGGCCTCACCCCTTGTTCGAGCCGAGGGTGAGGCCGCTGACGAACTGGCGCTGGAGCGCGAAGTACACGATCAGCGTCGGGATGGCGGTGAGCAACGCGCCCGCGGCCACCAGGTTGGGGTCGGTGAAGTACTGGCCGGTGAGGTTGTTCAGAGCCGAGGTGATCGGCATGTTCTCGCCGGTGGAGATCAGCACGAGGGCCCAGAAGAAGTCGTTGTAGATCCAGATCGACAGCAGGGTCGCCAGGGCCGCCATCGCCGGCTTGCACAGCGGCAGGGTGATCTGCCAGTACAGCCGCCACGCCGAGGCGCCGTCGACCAGCGCGGCCTCGGTCAGCTCGTGCGGCAGCGAGCGCATGTAGTTGCTCAGCACGAAAGCGCAGAACCCGGACTGGAACGCCACGTGGATCAGCACGAGCCCGAGCGCGGAGTCGTACAGCTTGCCGCTCGCCGTGACGCCGGGCAGGTTCGTCAGCAGGTACAGCCGGTACAGCGGGGTGATGATGACCTGTTGGGGGAGCAGGTTGCCCGCCGTGAACACCAGCAGCAGCGCCAGGTTGAGACGGAAGTCGAAGCGTGCCACGTAGAAGGCGACGCAGGAGGACAGGAACAGCGTCAGCAGCACGGCCGGTACGGCGATGATCAGCGTGTTGCCGAAGTAGTGCAGCATGTCCGACTGCTGGAACGCGTTCGTGAAGTTGTCGAAGTTCAGCGTGTCCGGCCAGGAGACGTAGCCCTTGGCGCTGGTCTCGCTGTACGGGCGCAGGGCCGAGAAGACGGCCCACAGCAGCGGCGCCAGCCAGGCGAGGGCGGTGCCGGCGAGGAACACGTGCAGCAGGATCCGGGCCGGGCGGACCGGGGCTCGCCGCTTCGGCGGAGCGGTCACGGTCGAGGCGCTCACGAACGGCGCTCCTTCCGGAAGGTGGCCACCAGGTACGGGATGATCACCGCGAGGGAGATGACGAGCAGGACGACGGCGATGGCGGATCCGTAACCGATGCGGCTGGACTCGCCGATGATGTTGTTGGTCACCAGGATCGACAGCAACTCCGTGCCCTGGGCACCCTTGTTGAAGACGAAGACCAGGTCGAAGCAGCGCAGTGCCTCGATGATGGTGACGACGAGGACGATCGTGTTGGTCGGGCGCAGGGTCGGGAAGATGACGTTCTTGAACGTCTGCCACTCGTTGGCGCCGTCCAGCGCGGACGCCTCCCTGAGCGAGGGGTCGACGCTCTTCAGGCCGGCCAGGTACAGGATCATCATGTAGCCGGTGTGCCGCCAGGACGCGGCGACGAGGATCGCCCACAGGTTGAGGTGCGGGTCGCCGATCCAGTCGATGTAGTGCCCGGGTCTGTTGGCGCCGATGATGCTGTTGATCAGGCCCGTGTCCGGGTTGTAGACGAGCTGCCAGACGAAACCGATGCACGCCATCGAGATGACGACGGGCAGGAAGAACGCGGTCTGGTACACCCGGCTGAAGCGGATCCGCTTGTCCAGCTGCACCGCGAGGAACAGGCCGAAGGGCGTCGGGATCAGGATCAGCACCACGAACCAGATGACGTTGTGCTGGACGGCCGGCCAGAACTGCGGGTTGTCGTTGAAGAGTTGCCTGAAGTTGTCGAGGCCCACCCACTTGATCGAGTCGAACCCGATGCCGTCCCAGGTGGTGAAGGCGAGCGCGATGGAGGCGAGGGCGGTGACCCAGACCAGGGCCACGTGCAGGATCGTGGGCACGCCCGCCATCACGGCGAGCGTCAACCGGTCGCGGCGGGTCAGCAGGCGCTGGTGGCCCCGCGTGGCCCGCTTGCTGTCGGACGAGGCACCCGGAGACGGCGGGGTGGCCATCTCCGGGACCTCGGCGGTCGTGTCGGTGGTCATCATGCCGCTCACTGGGACGCGAAGATCGTCTTCTTCTGGCGCTCGATCGACGAGAGCAGACCGTCCACGCCCTTGGGGTTCTGGATGAACTTCTGCAGGCTCGGCTGCATCACCGTGGAGGTGAAGTCCGGCCGGCTGTCGCGGTCCATGAACTGGGTGAGGGTCTTGGCGCTGCCGATCATCTCGAACGCCTTCTTCTGCAGCGGCGAGTACGCGGAGGTGTCGGCCTTGTCGGAGGCGGCCACCACGCTCGAGTCCGTCTTGAGGTAGAGCTCCTCGGCCGCCGGAGTGCCCAGGTACTCCAGCAGCTTGACCACGCCGTCGTGGTTCTTGGGCGCCTTGCTGACCATGAAGCCGTCGGTGGGTGCCTCGACGGTGTCCTGGCCGTAGGCGGGGTTGATCTCGGGGAAGGCGAAGAAGTCGAGGTCGTCCAGATCGGTCTTGTCGGTGAACTGCTGGGCCACGAAGCTGCCCAGGAGGTACATGCCGGCCTTCTTCGCCACCAGCGTCTGCGCGGCGTCCTGCCAGGTGCGGCCCATCGAGCCTTCCTGGTGGTAGGGGAGGAGCTCGGTCCAGTGGTCGAAGACGGCCTTGACCTTGGCGTCGGTCCAGGACGCCTTGCCCGCCATCAGCTGGACGTGGAAGTCGTAGCCGTTGAGGCGGAAGTTGATCTGGTCGAAGGTGCCCATCGCCGGCCACGCGTCCTTGTCGCCGAAGGCGATCGGGACCAGTCCGTCCTTCTTCATCTGCTTGCACAGGGCCATCAACTGGTCCCAGGTGGTGGGGACCTGGTAGCCGTGCTGCTGGAAGACGCTCTTGCGGTAGAAGACAGCCCAGGGGTACGAAGTCATCGGCAGGAAGTAGTACTTGCCGTCCTCGCCCTTGCTGAGCTTCTTCATCGCCTCGGGGAAGTTGCCCCCGATCTTCTGCCACACGTCGTCGATCGGCGCGGCGAGCTTCTTGGCGGCGAAGAACTGCATGCGGAAGCCCGCGAACCAGTTGAACACGTCGTCCGGCGTGCCCTGGAGGTAGGAGTTGATCTGCTCCTGGAAGGTGTTGTGGTCCTTCGTGTTCACGTTCACCGTGATGCCCGACTGCTTCTTGAAGGCCGCGTAGACCTCCGTGAACGCCTTCTTGGGCACCGCGTCCGACGCGTTGGAACCCACGGTGACGGTCTTCGGGTCGGACCCCGAACCGCTGCCGCCGCAGGCGCTCAGCAGGGGTATGCCGGCGCCGGCGAGGACGGCCGCGCCACCGGCTCCGCGCAGCAGCGAGCGACGGCTGGGACCTGGGACGGAGAGACCGGACGACGAGTGGCGCATGGCGGCTCCTGAGGCATACAGGGTTCGGTCAAGGGATTGAGTCGACTCCTGAAGGTGTACGAAACCGATCAGAAACCAACTCGACCAAACATCGTGGCCGTAATAACAGCTCCAAGTCCGCGCAGGCGTCAATAGCTCGGTGGGCACTGGGGAGTCTCTTGCCCGAAACGTAATCCCAATCGTTACCTGCGCATTCGGCGCGGGACGGGGCGAGCGGCCCGCCGCGCCGGGGGCGGCCGGGAGGCTGTGTGAACGCGGGCGGTTCCGATTCAGGGCCTGACCAGCAGTTGGAAGTCGAAGGAGTACTGCGACGCCCGGTAGACGTGGCTGCCGTACTCGACCGGCCGGCCGGTGTCGTCGTACGCCGTGCGCCGCATGGTGAGCAGTGCCGCCCCCTCCTTCTCGTCCAGCAGGGCCGCCTCCTCGGCGCCGGCGCTGCGGGCGCCGACGGTCTGGTGGGCGCTGTGCAAGGTGATGCCCGCCGAGCGCAACATCCGGTACAGCCCCGTCGACTCCAGCCGCCCGGTGTCGAGTTGGAGCAGTGACGCGGGCAGGTAGTTGCAGAGGAACGCCACCGGCCGGCCGTGCGTGCCGCGCAGCCGCTCCAGCACGGTGACGTCGGCGCCTTCGGGAAGAGTCAGGGCGGCGGCCACCTCCGCGGTCGCGGGGACGCGTTCGTTGCGCAGCACCCGGGTGGTCGGGTTCTGTCCGGCCGCCTCCAGGTCGTCGTAGAGGCTGCTCAGCTCCAGGGGGCGTCTGACCCTGGTGTGCACCACCTGTGTCCCGACGCCGCGGCGGCGCACCAACAGCCCCTTGTCGACCAGGGACTGGATCGCCTGGCGGACGGTGGGCCGGGACAGGCCGAGGCGCACGGACAGGTCGATCTCGTTGCCCAGGAGGTTGCCCGGGGCGAGGGCCCCGCGCTCGATGGCCGCCTCCAACTGCTGGGCCAGCTGGTGGTAGAGCGGCACCGGGCTCGTGCGATCGAGGGTGAAGTCAAGGGAGTCGACCATGGAGACGGTCACAGGACGGGCGGGATCACCGGTCCTCGCCACGGGGTAGGAGTGGCTCATGCTTCTCAGGTGTAGGCGTGGGCAGTCGGTGCTGTCAATGCTTTGTACTTACATTCTGACCTGTTTGTGAAATGATGTCTTAACAAAATATTGACTTCAGGCTCGACAAGGGCTTTGATCCCGTCCCAACGTACTGCCCCATGCACAGCGCCCCTTTCGCCGTACCACAGTGAGGTGCAGGAAAGATGGACCGCTCTTCTCGCTCCCGCTCCCGCACGCCGGCCCTCGTCGTCGCCGTGGCCGCCGCGGCGGCCCTCGCCCTCGCCGGCTGCTCCAGCAGCTCCGGAGGGAAGAAGGCCGAAGAGACGGGGTCGGGTGCCTCGGCCGGCAAGGCCGACACCCCCCGGATGACGGTCGCCCTGGTCACCCACCAGTCGCCAGGCGACACGTTCTGGGACATCGTCCGCAAGGGCGCCGAGGCCGCAGCCGCCAAGGACAACGTCAAGCTGATCTACTCCGCCGATCCGAACGCCGGCGCCCAGGCCAACTATGTGCAGAACGCGATCGATCAGAAGGTCGACGGCATCGCGGTCACCCTGGCCAAGCCCGACGCCATGAAGGACGTGGTCGCCAAGGCCGGCGCGGCGAAGATCCCGGTGGTCGGCCTGAACTCCGGCGTCAGTGACTGGAAGAAGCTCGGCCTGCTGGAGTTCTTCGGGCAGGACGAGACGGTGGCGGGCGAGGCGTTCGGCAAGAAGCTGAACGAGGTCGGCGCCAAGAAGGCCGTCTGCGTGATCCAGGAACAGGGCAACGTCGGCCTCACTCAGCGCTGCGACGGTGTGAAGAAGACGTTCTCCGGCACGACCGAGACGCTGTACGTGAACGGCGCCGACATGCCGTCCGTGAAGTCGACGATCACGGCCAAGCTGAAGCAGGACAGCTCCATCGACTACGTGGTCACCCTCGGCGCCCCGTTCGCGCTGACCGCGGCGCAGTCGGTGGGCGACGCGGGCAGCAAGGCCAGGGTCGCCACCTTCGACCTGAACAAGCAGCTCAGCGGCGCCATCAAGAAGGGCACCATCCAGTTCGCGGTGGACCAGCAGCCCTACCTGCAGGGCTACCTGGCGATCGACTCGCTGTGGCTGTACAAGAACAACGGCAACTACAGCGGTGGCGGCGAGCAGCCGGTCCTGACCGGCCCGGCCTTCGTCGACAAGTCCAACGTCGACCGGGTCGCGCAGTTCGCCGAGAAGGGCACCCGGTGACGAGCATGGCCCGACAAGCCGAGCCGGCGGTCGGGAGGCCGCAGGCGTCGGGCCCCGAGGGCGAGGACGGCCGCACCAGACGGCGCCCTCTGGCGCTGCGCCTGCTCGCCCGGCCCGAAGTGGGCGTCTTCCTGGGTGCCGTGGCCGTCCTGGTCTTCTTCCTGATAGCGGCGCCCTCGGTCCGCCAGGGCAGCTCGATGGCCACGGTCTTCTACCAGTCCTCGACCATCGGCATCATGGCCCTCCCGGTCGCCCTGCTGATGATCGGCGGAGAGTTCGACCTGTCCTCCGGCGTCGCCGTGATCACCTCCGCGCTCACCGCGAGCATGCTCAGCTACCAGCTGACCGCGAACGTGTGGACCGGCGTGATCGTCGCCCTCGTCGTCTCGCTGGCCATCGGCGCCCTCAACGGCTGGATGGTCGTCAGAACGGGTTTGCCCAGCTTCCTGGTCACCCTTGGCACCTTCCTGATCCTGCAGGGCGTCAACCTCGCCGTCACCAAGCTGGTCACCGGGAACGTCGCCACGGACGACATCAGTGACATGGACGGCTTCGGCCAGGCCAAGAGGATCTTCGCGTCCTCCGTCGACATCGGCGGCGTCGAGGTGAAGATCACGATCTTCTACTGGCTCGCCTTCGCGGCCCTGGCCACCTGGGTGCTGCTGCGCACCAAGTACGGCAACTGGATCTTCGCCGTCGGCGGCGACAAGGAGAGCGCCCGCGCCGTCGGTGTGCCGGTGAACTTCACCAAGATCACGCTGTTCATGCTGGTCGGCTTCGGCGCGTGGTTCGTCGGCATGCACAACCTGTTCTCCTTCAACAGCGTGCAGTCCGGCGAGGGCGTCGGCCAGGAGCTGATCTACATCGCCGCCGCGGTCATCGGCGGCTGCCTGCTCACCGGCGGCTACGGCTCCGCGATCGGCCCCGTCTTCGGCGCGTTCATGTTCGGCATGGTCAACCAGGGCATCGTCTTCGCGGGCTGGAACCCCGACTGGTTCAAGGCCTTCCTCGGCGTGATGCTGCTCGGCGCCGTCCTGATCAATCTGTGGGTCCAGCGCACGGCGACCCGGAGGTGACCCGATGACCGACAACGGAACCGGAAGCCACGGCACCGTCCTCAAGGACCCGGCGCCCACCCAGGACGCCCCGCTCGTCGAACTGCGCGGCGCCGGCAAGTCCTACGGCAACATCCGCGCCCTGCACGGCGTCGACCTCGCGGTCCACGCGGGCCGTGTCACCTGCGTCCTCGGTGACAACGGCGCCGGCAAGTCCACCCTCATCAAGATCGTCTCCGGGCTGCACCAGCACACCGAGGGCGACTTCCTCGTCGACGGCACCCCGGTGCGCTTCAGCACCCCGCGCGAGGCCCTCGACAAGGGCATCGCCACCGTCTACCAGGACCTCGCCACCGTCCCGCTCATGCCCGTGTGGCGGAACTTCTTCCTCGGCTCCGAGATGACCAAGGGCCCCTGGCCGGTCCGCCGCCTGGACATCGCCCGCATGAAGGCGACCGCCGACCGGGAACTGCGCAACATGGGCATCGTCCTGGACGACCTGGAGCAGCCCGTCGGCACGCTCTCCGGCGGCCAGCGCCAGTGCGTGGCGATCGCGCGCGCCGTCTACTTCGGCGCCCGTGTGCTGATCCTCGACGAGCCGACCGCCGCGCTCGGTGTCAAGCAGTCCGGTGTCGTGCTGAAGTACATCGCCGCCGCCCGCGACCGCGGCCTCGGCGTCATCTTCATCACCCACAACCCGCACCACGCCTACATGGTCGGCGACCACTTCAGCGTGCTGCGCCTCGGCACCCTCGAACTCAGTGCCGACCGCAGCGAGGTCGGCCTGGAGGAGCTGACCAACCACATGGCCGGCGGCGCCGAACTCGCGGCTCTCAAGCACGAGTTGGCGCAGGTGCGCGGAGTCGACGTCGAGGAGCTCCCCGAGAAGGAGGACCTGACCGCACCGGTGGCGGCCGCCCCCGAGGAGACGGGCTGACGTGGCCGCCCCCGAGGAGACGGGCTGACGTGGCCGGCCCCGCCCCGCTCGCGGCCGGTGGACGAGGTGGGGGCCGGGGGCCGGGGCGGGAACCAGCGGGGGGTGTCCGGGCGTTGTGACCGATGACGGGGGAACGTCCGCGAGGACGGTGGGAACGGAGGACGACATGGCAGACCGTACGGAACGCCGCGACACGTCCGCGGCGCCGGCCGCCGAGGATTTCGCCGAGGTGGTCGCCGAGGTGGCCGACGCCCCGGGCCGGAGCCGCTTCAGCCACCTGCCCGAGCGGATACGTCCCGAGGACATGGTGGAGACCAGCCCGGCGACCGTGCCCGACCCGGCGCGGGTCGACTACAACGCGGACGAGTGGCTGGTGCGTTACTGCCTCTGAACCGCGCCGACCCGGGGCGGCGGCGGGGCCGACCCGGGTCGGCGGGCAGGTCAGGCGCCCCGGACCTCGGCGATCGTCACCGGCCGGTGCTCGTGCAGGGACAGGGTGCAGGCCTCGGCGACCCAGCCCGCCTCCAGCGCGTCCCCGACGGTGCAGGGGGAGGGGCGGGATCCGGCCACGACCTCGGTGAAGGCGGTGAGTTCGGCGCGGTAGGCGTCGGCGAAGCGGTCCATGAAGAAGTCGTGCGGGGTGCCCGAAGGGAAGGCCACGCCGCGTTCGACGGAGCGCAGCGGGAGCTTCTCGTCCAGGCCGACCGCGATGGAGTCCTTGAAGCCGTGGAGCTCCATGCGGACGTCGTAACCGCGGGCGTTGTGGCGGGAGTTGGAGACCACCGCGATCGTTTCGTCGTCCAGGGTGAGGATCACGCCGGTGGTGTCGGCGTCGCCCGCCTCCTTGATGTACTCGGCACCCCGGTTGCCACCCACGGCGTACACCTCGGTGACCTCGCGGCCGGTCACCCAGCGGATGATGTCGAAGTCGTGCACGGAGCAGTCGCGGAAGATGCCGCCCGAGGCCGCGACGTAGGCGGCGGGCGGCGGCGCGGGGTCCAGCGTGGTCGAGCGGACGGTGTGCAGTCTGCCCAGCTCACCGGCCCGGACCGCGGCCCGCGCCGCGCCGAAGCCCGCGTCGAAGCGCCGGTTGTAGCCGATCTGGATCGGCACCTCGCTGTCCCGGACGGCCTCGAGGACGTCGACACCCTCCGCCATCGTGCGGGCGACCGGTTTCTCGCAGAAGACGGGGACACCCGCCTCCACCCCGGCCAGGATCAGGGCGGGGTGGGCGTCGGTCGCGGCCGCCACGACGATGCCGTCCACGCCGGCGGCCAGCAGCGCCTCCGGCGAGTCGGCGACCTCGGCCCCGAAGCGCTCGGCGGCGGCCTTGGCCGCGTCCGCGAACGGGTCGGTGACGACGAGGGACTCGACGGCGTCGAGCCCGGAGAGGGTCTCGGCGTGGAAGGCGCCGATGCGGCCGAGGCCGAGGATTCCGATGCGCATGTGCTTCGCTGCTTCCTGTGGGTGGTGGGTGCGGTGCGTCGCCGGGTCCTGGCCCCGGCCCCGGTCGTCCTTCGGGCTCGCTCCCGGTCATCCTTCGGTCTCGGTCCCGAGTGGGCCCGGCGTGGTTCGGTCCAGGCCGCCCAGGACCTTCTGGTCCTGGTCGGTCACCGACCCGGTGACCACACGCGCCGCACGGCCTTTTCATTCTCGTCAGTTCTCGTCAGTTCTCGTCAGTTCTCGTCAGTTCTTGTCAGTACGAACACCTCGAAGAGCCAACGGCGAGCCGTCCAGGGGATCGCACGTCAGGCGCGCACCGGCAGGCTGACCCACGCCCGGCGCCCGGCCGACTCCGCCATGGCGTCCAGTGCCGCGGCACTGCGCACCGCGTCCGCGAGCGTGGCGCCGTACGCCCTGCCCTCGGCGATCGAGCGCAGGAAACGCCAGGCCTCGACGACCTTCAGGTCGTCGTAGCCCATCGCGTTGGCCGCGCCCGGCTGGAACGCGGCGAACTCGCCGTCGCCCGGACCGACGTACACCGTGCTCACCGGCTGGTCCTGGTAGGTCGTGCCGCGGCTGACCGCCAGCTCGTTCATCCTGCGGAAGTCCCAGAACACCGCGCCCCTGGTGCCGTGCACCTCGAAGCCGTAGTTGTTCTGCTCGCCCACCGAGACCCGGCAGGCCTCCAGGACGCCCCGGGCGCCGGAGGCGAAGCGGAGCAGGCAGTTGACGTAGTCCTCGTTCTCGACCGGGCCGGGCTCGCCGCCGACGGCGAGGGCGTGACCGGCGGTGGCGCCCGCCGGGCGGGCCCGCTCCGGCAGGAAGATCGCGGTGTCGGCGGCCAGCGACGTGATGTCTCCCAGCAGGAAACGGGCCAGGTCGGCGCCGTGCGAGGCGAGGTCCCCGAGCACCCCGCTGCCGCCGCGCTCCCGCTCGTAGCGCCAGGTCAGGGCGGCGTCCGGGTGGGCGGCGTAGTCGCTGAACAGGCGGATGCGCGCATGCGTGACCGTGCCGATCCCGCCGGAGGCGATCAGGTCGCGGGCCTTCTCCACGGCGGGCGCGCCCCGGTAGTTGAAGCCGACCGCGCCCTGGACACCTGCCTCGGCGACCGCGTCGGCCACCGCGCGGGCGTCCTCCCCGGTCAGGCCGACCGGCTTCTCGATCCAGATGTGCTTGCCCGCCTCGGCCATCGCCACGCCGATCTCCCGGTGCAGGAAGTTCGGCGCCGTGATGCTGACGGCCCGGACGCGCGGATCGGCGGCCACCTCGCGCCAGTCCCGGGTGGCGGAGGCGAACCCGAACCGCTGCGCCGCCTCCTCGGCCCGCCCCGGCACCTCCTCGGCGACCGTCACCAGCTCGGGACGCAGAGGGAGCTGCGGATAGTGGTGCCGGACGCGGGCGTACGCCTGGGTGTGCACCCGCCCCATCCAGCCGAACCCGACGACGGCGACACCGAGCGCATCCACCATGACAGCCCCTCTACGGACGGTCCACATCCTGTCCGGGCCACCTTTGTACGGACATGAGCCGCGCGTCAACGAACGGGCCGACGCGCCCCTCGCGGACCCCCGTCCGAACCGGCGGACGGGCCGCGGCCACCGGCGCCGTGCGGCCCTGTCAAGGCCTCAGAGGTTGATCGCGTACGCCTTGCGCAGCGTCTCGTGCACCGTCCACGTCGTACGGTCGCCCGCGCGCAGCACGGCCATGTCGCCGGGCCCCACCCGCAGCGTCGACCCGCCCTCGACCTCGATCGTCGCCGACCCGCTGATCACGACGAACAGCTCGTCCGCCTCGGTGTCGGTGACCACGCCCGGGGTGATCTGCCAGATCCCGCGGATCTGCCGGCCGTCCGCCGACTCCCAGACCACCTTCCCGGTCACCTCCGGGTTCCCGGAGACGATCTGCTCCGTGGCGAGAGGCTCGGGTTCGAGGTCGGCGTCGGCGATGTGGAGCGCGAAGCTGTGCGTCATGAGGCGACCCTAGCGAGCGCGTCCGCCGCCCGGCCGTCGACAGTGTGTGCGGCATCGGGCCTGGTGGGAGGACACTTCGTCGGGCGGAACGGCACGTCGGGCGGCGCGGTCGCCGAGGTGGCGCGAACGCGGGGCGCGGGTGATCGTGAGGAGCATGGGTGACTCCACGGCAGCCGCGGCCACAGCCGCGGCCGAACCGCACCGGCAGCACGACACGCGCGAGGCGCTGCTGTTCGGCGGGGTGTACGGCGCCGTCCTCGCGAGCTCGTTGGTCGCCGCGCTCAGCAAATACGGCACCACCTCCGCCGCCGGCCGCCGCTACGACGCCATCTGGGTACTGATCACCGCACTCGCCTCCGCCCTCGCCCACGGCTACGCCCACTACATCGCCGAGCGCGCTCCGCACCGCCGCTGGGACGTGCTGCGCAGCCTCCGGGACGAGTGGCCGCTGGTCATGGCCGTCCTGCCCACGGTCTTCCTGCTCGCCGGCGCGGGCTGGAAGTGGTGGCCGCCGAACAGTGTGCAGTACCCGGTGTTCGGCGTGAACATCGCGATCCTGTTCGCCCTGGGGCTGGTCACCGCCCGCTGGTCGGCGCGCAGTTGGCCGGGCGCCCTCCTCGTGGGCGCGGTGGACGCGCTGCTCGGGGTGGTCGTCGTGGTGGCGAACGCGCTCATCAAGTAGGCGGCGGTGGCCCTGCCGGTCACGGTGCCGGCAGGGCCACCGGGCGGGGGCTCAGCGCGTGGTGCGCACCCCGTCCAGAGCGATCGCGAGGACCCGGTCGCGCTGGGTGTCGTCGTCGAAGGTCGTCGCCGTGATGCCCGCGACCATCCGCAGCAGATCGCCGAAGTCCATGTCCTTGCGGGCCACGCCCGCCTCCTGGGCCCGCTCCAGGAGGGGGCCGCCGGCCGCGTACATCGAGGAGCGGCAGGCCATGAAGATGTCCGACTCGTCGTTCAGGGCCTCGCGCACCGCGCGCTTGGTGACCAGGTAGCCGGCGAACCGGTCCAGCCACGTCGTCAGCGCCTCCCACGGCTCCAGGCCGGCGACCTCCACGGAGGCCCGGCACAGCGCGTTGACCTCGTCCGCGTAGACGGTCTCGAAGAGGTCGCGGCGGGTCGGGAAGTTCCGGTAGAGGGTGCCGATGCCGACGCTCGCGCGCCGGGCGATGTCCTCCAGGGAGGCTTCCGCGCCGTGCTCCGCGAAAGCGTCGCGGGCGGCCGCGAGCAGGGCGTCGAAGTTGCGTGCGGCGTCCTTACGGTGCGGTCGGCGGGACGCGACGATCTCGCTGACGGGGTACGGCGTGGCCGTCACTGCTGCCTCCCGGAGGGAATCGAGTTGAACCGGAGGGGTGCCTCCGCTACAGTGGAGGGGTGCCTCCACTTTAGCACTGTGGGGGTGGCCTCGCCGTGGGCGGACGCGTCCGGGCGCAGGCCTCCGCACCAGCGAGGCACGGACCGTGCGTCGGCGCACCGACCGATGACCGATTCCTTCCGGCACCCCTCGCACCCTCCCGGATCCCCCCATGCTGCCTCCGGGCAGCCGACCCTCCACGTCTTCCCGACAGTCAATCCTCCGCGCTCGGATTTCGGAGAGGCTTCTTCATGCCCCGTAAGTCCACCCGCCTCACCTTCGTCGTCCTGGCGACGGGTGCCGGCGTGTTCTCCATGCTGCAGTCGCTCGTGGCGCCGGCCCTGCCGACCGTCCAGCACGCACTGCACACCTCGCAGTCCACCGCGACCTGGGTGATGACGGCGTACCTGCTGTCCGCCTCGGTCTTCACCCCGATCCTCGGTCGCGTCGGCGACCTCGTCGGCAAGAAACGCACCCTCGTCGCCGTCCTGGTGGCCGTCCTCGCCGGCTGTCTTATTGCCGCGCTCGCGCCGGACATCGGCGTCCTGATCGTCGCCCGGGTCGTCCAGGGTGTCGGCGGTGCCCTCTTCCCGCTCTCCTTCGGCATCATCCGGGACGAGTTCGACGCGTCCGAGGTCGGCGGCAGCATCAGCAACCTGTCCGCCGTGATCGCCGCGGGCGGCGGTGTCGGCATGGTGGCCGCCGGCCCCGTCGTCTCCGCGCTCGGCTACCGCTGGCTGTTCTGGATCCCGGTGGCCGTCGTCGCCGCGACCGTCCTGATTGCCGCGCGCTACGTCCCCGAGTCACCCAAACGCGCCCAGGGGCAGGTCAGTTGGCTCGGCGCCGGACTGCTGTCCGCCTGGCTGGTGGCCCTGCTGCTCCCGCTGAGCCAGGCCGGACAGTGGGGTTGGGGCTCGGCGAAGGTGCTCGGCCTGTTCACCGCCGCCGCGGTGCTGTTCGCGGTCTGGCTCGCCACCGAGGCACGCTCCCGAAGCCCGCTGATCGACCTGCGTGTGATGCGGCTGCCCGCCGTCTGGACCACCAACCTGGCCGCCTTCCTCTTCGGTGCGGGCATGTACGCGATCTGGTCCTTCCTGCCGGGTTACGTCCAGACGCCGTCCGCCGCCGGGTACGGCTTCGGTGCGAGCGTCACCGGGTCCGGACTGCTCATGCTGCCGATGCTGCTCGCGATGTTCCTCTCCGGCGTCGTCTCCGGCCGCCTGGAACCCCGCCTCGGCGCCAAGCCGTTGCTCACCACGGGCGCCGCGCTCGGTGCGCTCGCCTGCGGGTTCCTGACGCTCTGGCACGACGAACAGTGGCAGATCGCCGTCGTCGCGGGCCTGTTCGGCCTCGGTATCGGACTGGCCTTCGCCTCGATGGCCAACCTGATCGTGGGCAGTGTCCCGCCCGAGCAGACCGGTGCGGCGACCGGCATGAACGCCAACATCCGCACCATCGGCGGCTCCATCGGCGCCGCGCTCACCAGCGTCCTCGTCACCGGCCGGCTCCAGCCCTCCGGCCTGCCCTACGCCTCCGGCTACACCCACGGCTGGGCCCTGCTCGCCCTCCTGTGCCTGGCCGCCGCCGGCGCCGCCCTCCTCGTTCCGGCCGGCCGCGCCACCGGACGCGTCGTGGGCGCCGCCGCGGACCGGGCGGCGTCCGTGCCCGCGCGAGTGCGGTAGGGTTGACCTGCGTGATCACACGGAACATCCCGCGTGAGACCGCAACGGGACGTGGCGCAGCTTGGTAGCGCACTTGACTGGGGGTCAAGGGGTCGCAGGTTCAAATCCTGTCGTCCCGACTTTACGAAGTCGCAGGTCAGGGGCCGTTTCAGAGGGAATCTGAAACGGCCCTCCGGTCATTCTCGGGGACCGGTTGAGGTCCTTCCCCCAGCCGCTGAACCTGAACTCACGCCAGAGCCGGGTGTGCCCAGCCGCAACGGCGTCATGATCTCGCCGCCGCTCTGCCCCGCGCCCACCGGTTCCGCGTGCCGCCGTGCCCGGCACGGCGCAGGATGCGGCCTCAAGACGGCACATTAGATCTTGCACGCTGAAATTTTATTGTTGCAATGTTCTGTCTAGTCATTGCGTGACCCTGTCGCTGACATTACGGTCCCCCTCGCGTCACCAGCACCCCCCTGCCTTCCCCCCACCCTCCCGTCCCTCCTTGCGTCACGTCCCTCCCTCCCTGGCGATGTCGGCGGAACATTTCCGGCATGTTCTGATAAAAGGAGTGGTAAGTGCTCCATTCCATCCGAGAACTGAGACGAGCCCTTGTCTGGGCGGTCAGCACCGCGATGGTGGCTGCCGTCGGCATCGTCGCTCTGGCCGTCCCACCCGCCTGGGCGGCGGCCGCCGCCACCGGCGGCAGCGGCGCGAGCCTGCCGTACGTCGAGGTGCAGGCGGAGAACTCCGCCACCAACGGCACGACCATCGGCCCGAGTTACACCCAGGGCCAGCTGGCCGACGAGGCGTCGTACCGCAAGGCGACGACGCTCCAGGGCACCGGCGCGTACGTCACGTTCACCACGCCGGTGGCGACCAACTCGATCAACTTCCGGTACAGCATCCCCGACACCTCGGGCGGCTCGGTCTACACCGCCTCGCTGTCGCTGTACGTCAACGGCGTCAAGCAGCCCGACTTCACCCTGACCAACGCCTACAGCTGGTACTACGGCAGCTACCCCTTCACCAACTCGCCGGGCAGCAACCCGCACCACTTCTTCGACGAGGCGCACCGCCTGTTCTCCACCACCTATCCGGCGGGAACGACCTTCAAGTTGCAGGTCGACCCGGGGAACACTGCCTCCTCGTACACCATCGACTTCGCCGACTTCGAGCAGGTCGGCGCCGCCCTGACCGCACCCCCGGGGTCGGTGTCGGTGACCAGCAAGGGCGCCGACCCAACCGGTGCGACCGACGCGACCAGCGCCTTCAACGCCGCGATCAGCGCGGCCGGCCCCGGCGGCACCGTGTGGATCCCGCCGGGCACCTACAACATCCCCGGCCACATCAGCGTCAACAACGTCACGATCGCCGGCGCCGGCATGTGGTACTCGACCGTCACCGGCACGGCACCGGGCTTCTACGGCAACTCCGCACCCTCGGCCAGCACCGGCGTGCACCTCCAGAACTTCGCGATCTTCGGCAATGTGCAGGAGCGCGACGACAGTGCCCAGGTCAACGGCATCGGCGGCGCGATGAGCAATTCGACCGTCTCCGGCCTGTGGATCGACCACATGAAGGTCGGCGCCTGGATGGACGGCCCGATGGACGGGCTGACGTTCAGCGGCATGCGCATCCGTGACACCACCGCGGACGGCGTCAACTTCCACGGTGCCGTCACCAACTCGAAGGTGACCAACAGCGACATCCGCAACACCGGCGACGACGGCATCGCCACCTGGGCGGACTCCGGTATCGGCGCCGACGCCAACGACACGATCTCCGACAACACCGTGTCACTCCAGATCCTCGCCAACGGCATCGCGATCTACGGCGGTCACGACAACACCGTCAGCGGCAACCGGGTGGTGGACAGCGGCATCACCCAGGGCGGCGGCATCCATGTGGGGCAGCGCTTCTCGTCGACGCCGGTCGGCACCACCACGATCTCCGACAACACCATGATCCGGGACGGCAGCCTCGACCCGAACTGGCAGTTCGGCGTGGGCGCCCTGTGGTTCGACGGCAGCCAGGGCGCGATCACCGGCCCGATCAACGTGACCAACGCGCTGATCCAGCAGAGTCCGTACGAGGCCGTCCAGTGGGTCGAGGGCACCATCAGCGGTGTCAACCTCACCAACGTGACCATCGCCGGCACCGGAACCTTCGCCCTCCAGGAACAGACCGGCGGCGCGGCCAAGTTCACCGATGTCACGGCCACCGGCGTCGGCTACTCCTCCCCGGTGTACAGCTGCTCGGTCGGGAGCTTCACGGTGACCGACGGCGGCGGCAACTCCGGTATCGGCGGCACGCCGTACTGCGGAGGGTGGCCGGCTCCGGTCTACCCGCCCTACCCGTCCGAAGGCGTGACGGCCACCCCCGGCGTGCTCAACTTCGGTTCGGTCCCGACCGGTTCGACGAGCGACGCCCAGACCGTGACGGTCTCCAACCCGACCAACACCGTCGCGTCCGTCTCGTCGATCTCCACCACCGGCGACTACTCCCAGACCAACACCTGCGGCTCGTCGATCGCGGCGAACGGCTCGTGCACCGTCAGCGTGAAGTTCGCGCCGACCACCACCGGCAGCCGTAACGGCGCCTTGACCGTCAACGCGGGCGGGATCACCAACACGGTCTCCCTCTCCGGTACCGGCACCGCGCCGGGCCCGGTCC
Organism: Streptomyces sp. NPDC002520; assembly: GCF_053595235.1. NCBI lineage: Bacteria > Bacillati > Actinomycetota > Actinomycetes > Kitasatosporales > Streptomycetaceae > Streptomyces > Streptomyces sp. NPDC002520. Next base: position 163,326 of record NZ_JBSFXG010000005.1, read on the forward strand.
TCAACACCGACCCGGCGAGCCTGACCTTCGCCGCAACGGTGGTCGGCTCGTCGGCCACCGCGCAGACGGTGAAGGTGACGAACTCGGGCACCGCCTCGGCGACCGTCTCGGGCGTCGCGGTGACCGGTGACTTCAGCCAGTCCAACAACTGCTCCACCCTCGCGGTCGGCGCGTCCTGCACGGTGAACGTCGGCTTCAAGCCCACCACGGGCGGCTCGCGCACCGGCAACCTGACGATCACCAGCAACGCCAACAACAGCCCGACCGTCGTCACCCTGGCCGGCAGCGGCATCGACAGCACCACCAACATCGCCGCCGGGCGGCCGGCGTCGGCGAGTTCGAGCAACAGCCCGTACGTCGCCTCGAACCTCACCGACCCGGACGCCTCGACGTACTGGGAGGGCACGAACGGTTCGTTCCCGCAATGGGCCCAGGTCGACCTCGGTCAGAACTACGGCGTCGGCAAGGTCGTGCTCAAACTCCCGCCGGTGGCGGCGTGGTCGGCGCGAACCCAGACGCTGTCCGTGCAGGGATCCACGGACGGCTCCAGCTTCTCCACGATCAAGGCATCGGCCGGGTACACCTTCGACCCGAACAGCAACAACAACACGGTGACCATCACGTTCAGCGCCGCCACGGCGAGATACGTGCGGGTGAACATCACCGCCAACACGGGTTGGAACGCCGCCCAGTTGTCGGACTTCGAGGTGTTCCCCAGCGACGGCGGCTCCTCGCCGGCGACCTTGTCGGCCAGCCCCACGTCGTTGACGTATTCCACCCAGGCACTCAACACCGCCAGCAGCGCGCAGACGGTCACGGTGACCAACACCGGTACCGCGGCGGCGACCGTCTCCGGCATCACTGTCACGGGTGACTTCTCGCAGACCAACACCTGCGGGGCGTCGATCGCGGCGAACGCCTCCTGCACCGTGAGCGTCACGTTCGCGCCCACCGCGTCCGGCACCCGCACCGGTGATCTCAGCATCGCCAGCAACGCGTCGAACGGCACGACCACGGTCGCGCTGACCGGCACCGGCGCCGGCACGGTGAGCAGGAACCTGGCGGCCGGCGCGGCCACCACCGAGTCCAGCCACACCGACGTGTACCCGTCGTCGAACGTGACGGACGGCAACCAGGGCACCTACTGGGAGAGCGCCAACAACGCCTTCCCCCAGTGGGTCCAGGTCGACCTCGGTTCCGCGCAGAGTGCGAGCCGCGTCGTCCTCCAGCTCCCCGCGACCTGGGGCGCCCGCAACCAGACGCTGTCCCTGTCGGGCAGCACCGACGGCTCCAGCTTCACCACCGTCAAGTCGTCGGCCACGTACACCTTCGACCCGACCACCAACAACACGGTCACCATCACGTTCACCGCGACCACCCAGCGGTACCTCCGGGTGAACATCACGGCGAACAACGGCTGGCCGGCCGGTCAGATCTCCGAATTCCAGGTCTGGAACACCTGACCCGACCTGTCGGTGCCGCCGGGCGACCTCGCGCCCGGCGGCACCGACCACCGAAGAGGAGTCCAGATGGGTGTCACACGCAGAGTCTTCTTGAGGGCCGCGATGGCGGCCACCGCGGTGGGAACCGTGGGCGCCACCGAGACCGTACTCGCCCCGACGGCGTCGGCGGCCAGTGCGCCGGGCGACGTGGTCGGCAAGGTCAGTGTCGGCTACCAGGGCTGGTTCGCCTGCGTCGGCGACGGCGCGCCCATCAACGGCTGGTGGCACTGGAGCCAGGACTGGGGCCGGTCGCCGTCCCCGACCAACACCAACATCACATGCTGGCCCGACGTGCGTGACTTCACCAACACGTACCAGACCTCGTACGCGGCCCTCGGCAACGGCCGGCCCGCCACGCTGTTCTCCTCGTACGACCAGCAGACGGTGAACACCCACTTCCTGTGGATGCAGCAGAACAGCATCGACACGGCCGCCCTGCAACGCTTCAACCCGACCGGCGGCGAGGGCCCCACCCGCGACGCCATGGCGACGAAGGTGCGCAGCGCGGCCGAGGCGTACGGGCGGAAGTTCTACATCATGTACGACGTCTCCAACTGGACGAACATGCAGTCCGAGATCAAGACGGACTGGACGAACAAGATGTCGGCGCACACCGCGTCCTCGGCGTACGCGATGCAGAACGGCAAGCCGGTCGTCTGCATCTGGGGTTTCGGCTTCAACGACCCCAACCACCCCTTCTCCGCCGACGCCTGCCTCGACGTCGTCAACTGGTTCAAGGGCCAGGGGTGTTACGTCATCGGCGGTGTCCCGCGCGAATGGCGGACGGGCACCGGGGGCTCGCGGCCCGGCTTCCTGGGCGTCTACCACGCCTTCAACATGATCTCGCCGTGGATGGTCGGCGCCATCGGCAACGTGACGGAGGCCGACAACGCCTACAACACCTACACCGTCGGCGACCAGGCCGACTGCAACGCCAACGGCATCGACTACCAGCCCTGCGTCCTGCCCGGCGACGTCTCCGGCCGGCAGCGCGCGCACGGCGACTTCATGTGGCGGCAGTTCTACAACGTGGTGCGGGCCGGGGTGCAGGGCATCTACATCTCGATGTTCGACGAGTACAACGAGGGCAACCAGATCGCCAAGACCGCCGAGACTCAGGACTGGGTGCCCACCAACTCCGGGTTCCTCGCTCTGGACGAGGACGGCACCGCCTGCTCCTCCGACTACTACCTGCGCCTGACCGGCGACGGCGGCCGCATGCTCAAGGGCCAGATCGCGCTGACCGCCATCCGTCCCACCCAGCCGGTCGTCCCCACCGGCGGCGACACCACACCGCCCGCCGCGCCGGGCGCCCTCACCGTCACCGGGCACACCAGCACCTCCGTCTCGCTGGCCTGGAACGCGTCGACCGACAACGTCGGCGTGACCGGCTACCGCATCCTTCAGGTGTCCGGCTCGACCAGCACGCAGGTGGGCACCACCAGCGCCACCTCGTTCACCGTCACCGGACTCGGCGCGTCCACCGCGTACACCTTCGACGTCGTCGCCCTCGACGCGGCGGGAAACGTGTCGCAGCCCTCCAACCAGGTCACCGTCACCACCGACCCCCCTTCCGGCACCACCAACCTCGCCCTCCACCGGCCCACCGCGGAGAGCAGCCACACCCAGGTCTACGCCTCGGGCAACGCGACCGACGGCGACACCAACACCTACTGGGAGTCCGCCAACAACGCCTTCCCGCAGTGGGTCCAGGTCGATCTGGGCGCCTCCACCGGCGTCAGGCGGATCGTCCTGAACCTCCCCCCGGCGACCGTCTGGGCCACCCGCACCCAGACCATCTCCGTCCAGGGCAGCACCGACGGCGGCACCTTCGCCCAGCTGCTCGCCTCCGCGGGCTACACCTTCGACCCGGCGACCGGCAACACCGCGACCCTCACCCTCCCGTCCACCGCCACCACCCGCTACGTACGGCTCACCTTCACCGCCAACAACGGCTGGCCTGCCGGGCAGGTCTCGGAGTTCCAGGTCTTCGCCGCCTGATGAACAGAGGGCCTCGGCCTTGCGGTCGCGTTCCACGTTTGTGCGTGTCGCGCGCTGGTGGCAGCTCGGCACTCCCTGGCCGGCTGCCCCGGCGCGTCGCTCACGTGTGGGGGCAGAGCACGAAGTCCGGGTACGCGCGCCAGGTGCGGCCGTCGCCCAGTTCGGCAAGGGCCTCTCGGACGCCGCGGAGGCGGGCGGGGGGCAGTTCGAGCGGGGGCTCGTCGGGCTGGTAGGTGGTGCGGACCGGGTAGTCGACGCCCGGCGTGGTCGTCATCTCGATGTGACAGCCGAGGACATGGGTGACCGGGCGGCGGTCTGCGAAGTCGATCAGGCGGTCGATGCTGCGGGTGAAGGCCGGGACGTCCTCGATGTAGAGGCGGCCCGGGTAGACCGTGTCGCCGGTGAGGAGGAAACCCGTGGCCGGGTCGTAGTAGGTGACCGCCGACTCGTGGTGGCCCGGGGTGGCCAGGCACTCCAGGGCCCGGCCGCCCAGGTCGACGTGCGCGACGGCGTCCGGATCCGTGTCGAACCCGAAGTACCGCCAGGCGCTGTCGCGGTCGGCGCCCACGAGGGTGGTGTCCGCGCGGTCGGCGAACTGGCCGTCGCCCGCCACATGGTCGCCGTGCGCGTGGGTGTGCAGGACGAGCAGGTGGTAGCCGTCGCGAGGGTGGCGGGCGAGCCAGTCGGTGACGAGCTGGTCGACCACCCGGCGCAGCGGGAAGTACTCGGGCGACTCGGTGGCACCGGTGTCGATCAGCACGGCCCGGTCCCGGCCGAACAGCAGGAACAGGAACGGCGCCTCGTAGTGGACCGCCATGTTCTGCCGCAGGACGAAGGTGTCCTCGTCGTAGGCGTGGACCTGGATGTCCGGGTCGGTGTTGTGCTTGGCCGACGGCGAACCGTGGATCCAGGCGACGTCCATGGCACCTCCTCGCAGGTGGACCGGGGATGGCACTGCCCCGGCCCGCGCCGGGACGCTACCACGCAGGTCACCGGCGAAGCTCACGAGCGCACGAGCCTCAGGAGACGAACCCGATGAGGCCGAAGCCGGGCCGGGCCTCCGCGTGGCGCATCCAGCCCAGGCACTGCATGACGCCGTCCACCTGGAGAAGCTCCTCGTCACCGGACCCGACCAGGGCGCGCGTCCGGGCGACGTCCAGCAGATACACGGTCAGTCCTGAACTCATGTCGCGAACCTACCGGCGGGCACCGACACTCCCGCGCGGGGGCTGGATCGTCGCGCGGCCGGACATGAAAACACGCCGTTCGCGGATTGGGCGAACGGCGTGTCGGCATGGCCGGGGCGGACGTCTCCCTCCCCCGAAGGAGACGTCCGCCCGACCGATTCCCCCGGTGCCGGACTCAGGACAGTAAGAGTGCCGTCCCACGCCCTGGCGGCGCCTGAGTCGGGGGCTACTCAAGTCGGCCTGTATCAGAACTGAGTAACCGGACTCCTGTTGACGTGACGACTTACAATCAGGACGCGAAGACCCTTGAACTGCCCTGGCCGTTCACCGGCCGCGAGGACGAACTGGAACTGGTCCGCGACGCGTTGGCCTCCGGACGGCACGGCATCGTGGTGACCGGACCCGCCGGCAGCGGCAAGACCCGGCTGATCACCGAGGCGGTCCGGGGCGCCGACCGGGCCCGGGTGACCGGGACACCCGAGACCCGTGGACTGCCCTTCGCGGCCTTCGCGCACCTGCTCCCCGAGTCCGTCTCGCTGCACCGCGCCGTCCAGCTCCTGTGCGGTGTGCGCCTCCTCGTCGTCGACGACGCCCACCTCCTCGACGAGGCCTCGGCCGCGCTCGTCCACCAGCTCGCCGTGCACGGACGCACCCGCCTCGTCGTGGCCGCCACCGACGGCGCGGCGGCGCCGGACGCGGTGACCCGGCTGTGGACGGGCGAACTGCTGCCCCGGCTGTCCCTGGAACCGCTGCCCCGCGAGGACACCGCCCGACTCCTCGCCGCGGCCCGCCTGGAACCGCTCACCACGGACCGGCTGCACCGGCTGTGTCGCGGGGACCTGCGGCTGCTGCGCGACCTGCTGGGCGCGCTGCGCGCGTCCGGGCGGCTGACCCGCGTAGCCGACGGCGACGAGTGGGCGTGGCGCGGCGCGGTCCCCGTCACCGGGGCGGTACGGGAGCGGTTGGCCGTCGTCCTTGACCGGTCCGGACCCGGGGAACGCGAGAGTCTCGACCGCCTTGCCTTCGCCGAGCCTCTTCCGCTCCCGCTGGACGACTTCGACCTGGGTGTCCTCGAAGACCTGGAGGCGGACGGCCTCGTCCATGTCGACGAGCGGGGCCGTGTCCGTCTCTCCCACCCCCTGCACGGGCCGGCCGTGCGCGCCACCGCCGGCCGGCTGCGGGCCCGTCGCCTCGCACCCGCGCCGGAACGGCTCGGGCCCGCCCTGGAGGCCGAACGGTCCGTCTTCGTAAGGCGGTTGGAGCAGCAGCGGGTGACGCCGGTACCGGCACCGGTGGGGGACTGGCTGCTCGCCGAGGAGCTGCCGGTGCCCGCACGGTACGCCGCCGTGCGTGCGCGGTACGCGCGGCTGCGGGGAGAGCTGCGGGAGGCGGTGGCCTGGGCGCGGGAGGGGGTGAGCCGGACGCCGGGGGATGCGGTGTGCTGTCGCGAACTCGACTTGGCTCAAGGGCAGTTGGGTGAGGAGGTCGGACGGGGAGACGGGGAGAGTGGGGCGCGGGCCGCGGCGGCTCGGGGGGACGGCGACGGTGACCTGGGCGTGGTCGACGGGGACGAGGTGTTCGCGCTCTACGACGCCGTACGACTCGGTGCGCCCGAGCGGGTTGCCGGGCGGCTGCCGGCCGGCGGGGTGTTCGCCCGGCACGCGGAGGCGCTGGCCCGGGGGGACGGGGCGGGACTGGACCGGGTGGCGGAGGAGTTGGAGGAGCGGGGCTTCGTGCTGTTCGCGGCGGAGGCGTGTGCGCAGGCGGTACGCGCTCACCGGGATCCGCGTGCCGCGCGGCTTTCCCGTACCCGTGCCGTCGCGCTGGCCCGCCGCTGCCAGGGGGCGCGCACGCCGGCGTTGTCCGGGCTCGTCCTCGGTGAACTCACGGCGAGGCAGCGGCAGATTGTCGCTCTCGCGGCGGCGGGGCTGAGCAATCGGCAGATCGCCGAGAGGCTGACGCTGTCCGTGCGGACCGTCGGGAATCACCTGTACAGCGCGTACACGCGGCTCGGGGCGAGTGATCGGGGTGCGTTGCCGTGGTTGATGGACATGCCGGAGGCGCGGCCGGCGTAAGGGGGTGTCGGGACCGGGGGAGGGGGTGCGGGTCGTCGGCCGGCCGCGGGTGGGGTGTGGCCGGTCGCGCGGTTTCCCGCGCCCCTTGGGGGGTGGTGGGCCGCTGGTCGGCGGGGTTGCGGCGTCGTGGGTGTGGGTTGTCGGTCTGCTGCCGGTGGGTCGTGGCCGGTCGCGCGGTTCCCCGCGCCCCTCGGGGTGTTGGTCGGTGGGGCGGTGTCAGGCCGCGCCGAAGGCGGTGAAGGCCCAGGCGGTCGACTGGTGGATGGGGTCGGAGGGTTGGGCGGTGCGGGCGTCGCGGAGGGACTCGGCGAGGGAGAGGCCCGCTTCCAGGCCCTTGTGGAGGGCGAGCATGAGGGGGACCACGGCCGCGTCGTTCACGGGGGCGCTGCTGGCTACCACGCCGGCTGTGCCGAGGGGGAGCAGCGCGGTGACGAGGCCGAGGAGTTCGTCGGCGCCGACCGAGGCGAGGCGCGCGGTGTCGCAGCTGGACAGGATGATGCGGTAGGGGCTGCGGGCGAGGCGTTCGAAGTCGTGGACGATCAGGGGGCCGTCGGCCATCCGGAGGGCGGAGAACAGGGGGTTGTCGGCGCGGAAGGTGCCGTGCGCCGCGAGATGGGCCAGGGCGGCGCCGTCCAGGTGCTCCAGCACGCGGGGGACCTGCGCGGCCTCGCCCTCCAGGACGGTCGCCGCGCCGTTGCGGCCGGCCAGTTCGGGTACCTCCGCGCCGCCCGAGACGAGGCCGGGGCCGCGGACCAGGACGTGCCGGCCGCCGGGCGGCGGCTCGGTCTCTCCGGCGCGCAGCCAGCTGCCCGCCGACGGCGACACGCTCAGCACCCGCTCCCGCAGCGCGGGCAGCAGCGCCCACGGCACCCGGTGCAGCGCGCCCGGCGGCACGATCACCACCGGCCCCGACCCGAGGTGCGGTACGGCACCGGCGAGGAGGAGTTCCTGCAGCCGACGGCCGGCCGTGGCGACCAGCGGGAGCCGGCCCTCGCCACCGGGGTGCGCCAGCCGTCGTAGTCCGGCCTGTACGTACTCCGCCTCGGTCACCGCCTGCGCGAGCGAGCCGCCCGTGAACCGCCGTACCCGGCCGCCTCCGCACAGCAGTACGTGCACGCGCCCGTCCACCACGGCGAGTTCGACCAGCCGTGTGTCGCCCAGCCGGTCCAGCAGCCGGCCGGTGTCGAAGCGGTCGCCGGAGCCGGGCGCCTCCCCGCGCATGTGGTGGGTACGGGAGCGGATCTCCCGCTCCAGGCGCCGCTGTTCACGCTCCAGGGCCGGGACCGGACGGCCGTCCCTGCGGGCCTCCTCCGCGCGGGCGGCGATCTCCCGGTAGGCGGTGAGGTTCCCGAGGAGGGCGGGGTCGGCGGGCGGTCGGGCGGGCGGTGCGGCCAGCACGGTGGCCCGCCAGCGCTCGCTCCACTCCAGCAGCCGGCGCGGGCTGCCCTGCGCCAGGCTCGCCTCCTGCGCGAGCGCGGCCAGTTCGGCGCCCTGCGCGGTGACGCGGGCCCGCAGTTCGGACGCGCCGAGGGTCATCCGGTGGTCGTCGAGGACGTCCAGGCCCCGCCGGCAGGCCTCCAGCACCCCGCGTGCGGAGCCCGCCGCCCGGGCCCGCAGCGCCTGCGCGGCCCAGCCCGTCACGCGGGCCGGCGGGGCTCCGGCGCGGCGGCTGCGCGCGGCCGCCGCCAGGTGCCGCTCCGCGTCCGCGGACCGGCCGAGGGCGAGCGCGGTCCGTCCCGCCAGCAGTGAGGCCTCGGGGGCGGCCGGCGAGCCGAAGGCGTCCAGCCGTTCGGCCACCTTCGCCGCGTCGGCGACCAGCCGCCCGGACCCGCGCCCGGCCGCCGCGCGCGCCTCGGTCAGCACCAGCCGGGCATGCGTCTCCCACCAGGTCCGCCGCTGCCCCGCGAACAGCCGTACGGCGTCGGCGGCGCGGGCGATGGCGGTGTGCGGATCGCCGGCCGAACGGGCCGCCCGCGCGGCGGCGAGCAGCAGTTCGGCCTTGCGCGTGGACTGCCCGCCCATCCGGTCCAGCAGGGCGATCGCCGCGTCCGCCTCGGTGAGCGCCTCCGGGGCGAGCCCCGCCGCCATCAGCACCTCGCAGCGCCGCACGGACAGCATGAACGTGGGCGTGCCGAGCTTCGCGTACCGCTCCTCGGCCTCGTCCAGCAGCCGCAGCGCCACCGGGATGTCCCCGGACCGGAACGCGGCCAGGCCCCGGCTCTCCACCGCGTCCGCCTTGTCGTGCTCCTGGCCCGTGGTGTCCCACAGCCGCTCGGCCGCCGTGAAGTCCGCGTCGGCCCGCTCCACCGCGCCCAGCGCCAGATGCACGGTGGCCCGCAAGGTCAGCGCCCGCGCGGTCCAGATGTCGTCACCGGCCTGCCGCAGCACGGGCAGGGCCCGCCGTACGTCCTCCAGGGACTCCCGGTGGTGCCCCAGCACCCACCACACATAGGCACGCCGGTACAGCACCCGCGCCCTGGTGTGCCCGGCGCCCCGCGCGACCCCCCGCTCGAACGCCGTGAGCCCCTGCCGCGTGCGCCCCGCGTGCACCAGGGCGACCCCCAGCGTCGCGAGCACGTCCGCCTCCCGCTCGGCCGACTCGGCGCGCGCGGCGAGGTCCCGGGCCCGGCGCAGATGCCGCAGTGCGATGCTCAGGTCGCCGAAGTCCCGTTGCCAGATGCCGAGTACCTGGTGGGCGACGCTGGCGTGCAGCGGCGGCGGACCGGCGTGCAGTATCCGTTCGGCGCGTGCCCGTGCCTCGCCCGGGTCGGCGAAGACCATCGGCAGCAGTTCGAGTACCGGCGCGCTTCCCGCTGTCACTCCTCGCATGGTAGTGCCCCGGGAGAACCCGTCACACGGGTTCTCCGTCGCCCGTTCTCTGTACCGGACGGCCCGCCGGCTGTATCAATCGGACGTCCGGCGACTCTCGTTGACGGACACCGGCTCAGGGGGAGGAACACGCCATGGCACCTCAGCGATTCCACGAGCAGTTCGACCACATCCAGCGCTCCATGCCCGACATCCCCCTGGCCATGGGGCCGGACGACTCCGCCGAGTTCCTCTACGAGAAGGGTGTCGTCCTCGCCCGCGACGGCGAGGAGGCCCGCCTGGTCGAGGACACCGTGCGCACCCACTTCACCGACACCCGGGGCCTGGTTCCCGACCATGTGGGTCGCGCGGGCCCGGGGGACAACCGCACCGGAGTCACCCGCATCCGGGTCGCCGACCCGGCCCACGGTGAGGATGTCGTCCCGCACGCCCTCGGCGCCCTGCGGGAGGCCGAGGGCCGCCGGGGCCGCCGGCTGGTCAGCCGCAACCACGTGGTGCACATCGCGGTGAACGCCTGCCCCGGCGACGAGCCGGTGCCCGCTCCCCGCGGCGGACCACCCAACCCCGCACCGGCCGAGGGACGTCACGACGCGCGCACGGCCGTCGGCGTCCTCGTCGTCGACACCGGCCTCGTGCACGACCACACGTCCTACCCGCTGCTCGCCCACACCAGCGGCGATCAGCAGACGAGCGAGACCGGCACCGACGGAGTCCTCCGGCAGTACGTCGGCCACGGCACCTTCATCGCCGGGATCCTCGCCGCCGTCGCGCCCAACACCGACATCACCGTGCGCGGCACGCTGAGCGACGCGGGTGCCGTCCTGGAGTCCGAGTTCGGCGCCAAGCTCCTCGACGCCGTCGACCAGGACGGCTGGCCCGACATCATCAGCCTCTCCGCGGGCACCGCCGGCGCCGGCGCGGAAGGCCTCATCGGACTCGACGCGTTCATGCGCGAACTACGCGAACAGCGCACCCTGTTGGTCGCCGCCGCGGGCAACAACGCCAGCGACAGCCCGTTCTGGCCGGCCGCCTACGCGGCCCTTCCCGAGTACGAGGACTGCGTGCTGTCCGTCGGCGCGCTGCGCGGGGACGGTGAGTCCGCCGCCTGCTTCAGCAACCACGGTCCCTGGGTGCGTGTCCACGCCCCCGGCGAGCGGCTCACCAGCGCCCTCACCGGCTTCGGCACGCCCGTGCCGTACGTGTACCAGCACTCCACCTACGATGCCTGCCGGTTCGGCTTCGACTACGCCTGCACCTGCCAGTACCCGCGTCACACCGGCGTGTTGAGCGAGGCGCGGGAGGGCACCGCCGGCAAGCCGGACCAGGTGATGTTCGACGGCCTCGCACAGTGGAGCGGCACCTCCTTCGCCACCCCGGTCGTCGCCGCCCTCGTCGCCGCCCACATGACGGCGCACAAGGAACGGGACCCGCGCGCCGCCCGCGCCCGACTGCTCGCCTCCGTCACGGAGTCCGCCGACGTGCGCGGGGCGCGGGCCCCGGCGCTCCGCCCGCCCACCTGGCGTCCGGTTCCGGTCATGATCCCGGCGCAGCCCGCATGAGCGCCGGAACCCTCCACTCCACGGCGTACGATGACGTGCCGTACACGAGGGGTGGAGCCGTGGACCGAACAGAGGTCGGCGCGCTGGTCAGGTCGGCCGTCGACGGCGATGCCGCGGCCTGGAAGGCGCTGGTGGAAGGGCTGAGTCCGCTGGTGTGGTCGGTGGTGCGTGCGTACCGGCTCTCGGACGCCGACGCGCACGAGGTCTACCAGACGGTGTGGTTCCGCTTCGCCCAGTACCTCGGCCGCCTCCGCGAACCCGACAAGGCCGGCGCCTGGCTGGCCAGTACGGCACGGCACGAGTGTCTGAAGGTGCTCAAGGGACTGGCGCGGCTGACGCTGACGGACGACCCGCAGGTGCTCGACCGGGCCAGCGAGGCCAGCACGCCGGAACAGTCGCTGATCGACTCCGAGGAGGAGGCGGACCGGGCCGAGCGGATCCGCCAGCTGTGGCAGGAGTTCGAGGAACTCGGCGAGCGGTGCAGGCAGTTGCTGCGCGTGCTGATGGCCTCGCCGCCGCCCAGCTATCTGGAGGTGTCGGCCGCGCTCGGCATCGCGGTCGGCAGCATCGGGCCCCTGCGCCAGCGCTGTCTGCGCCGGCTGCGGGCCCGGCTGGACGCCCGAGGGACGGTGTGAGGAGCATGAACGACGAAGAGTTCCCCGGCGACGAGTTCGGTGACGGCGATCTGCCCGGCCCGAAGAGCCCGGAGGACGGCCTCGCCGGTATCGGCTTCGACGACGCCGGGGTCGACGGCGACCCGCTGGAGGAGGAGCTGCGCCAGGCGGCGGCCGTGCTCGATCCCGTACCGGAAGGTCTGGTCCAACTCGCTCTGGATGCCTACGCGTTGCACGACCTCGACGCCCGGATCGCCGAGCTGGCCTTCGACTCTCGGGTGGACGGGCTGCCGGTCAGGGGAGTGCGGGACGCCCCGCGGATGCTGACGTTCCAGGCCGGTGGCCTGACCCTGGATGTCGAGGTCACCGGGGAGGGGCTGATCGGCCAGGTGCTGCCGCCGCAGTCCGCGCGCATCGAGGTGCTGGCCGGACCCCGGTCGGCCCGGCCGGTCGAGGTCGACACCCTGGGCCGCTTCACCAGCGAGGCACCGCCCGCCGGCCCGTTCGCCCTCCGGCTGCGCACCGGCGACGAGGTGATCGTCACGCAGTGGCTGCGCGCCTGAGCCCGCCGTCGTACGTACCCGGTCGTCCTGTCCCGCGGGACTGCTCCAGCCGGATGCCGAGGCGAGGAAAAGCGAGTGCTAGACGGTGTCCACGAGCGCGGCCAGCGCGGACGCGAGCCGTTCCAGGCCCGGTCCCGCCGGTCCGCCGGGCTCGGTCATGTAGGTGTCCCGCCGGATCTCCACCATCAGCGCGCTCACCCGCCGCTCCCGCCCGTAGTACTCCAGGGGTACGTAGGTCCCGCTGAACGGGCTGTCCAGCCCCGTCTCCCCGCACCCCGCGAACGCCGTCCGCGCCGCCTCGCGCAGTCCGGGCGGGGTGTGGAAGGGGTCCGTGCCGAGGCAGACGGGTGGACGTGGGCCCGTGCCGTGCAGCTCGTACGGCAGCGCCCGCGTCGGATAGGAGTGCACGTCGATGACGACGGCCCGCCCGGTCGCCGCGAGCCGTCCCGCCACCGCCTCGGTCATCGCCCGCGCGTACGGCCGGAAGTACCGCTCTACCAGCGGCTCCGGATCGGTGCCCGATGCCCGCAGTTCACCCCGGTGCGTGGTCCGCGTGTACACGGCTCCCATGCCCACGGCGAGCATCTCCTCCCGCTCGTCCGGGAACCGCTCCGGATCCACGACCAGCCGCGACAGCCGGTTCACGAACCGCCAGGGAGTGAACCCGGTCAGCCCGGCCGCCCGCTCGGCGATCTCCGCGGTGTGCGCGTCGGTGATGTGGTCCAACTCCCGCGCGAGGTCCGTGTCGTCCAGCAGGATTCCCCCGCGCACCTCCTCGGGTATCGCCCGCGCCGAGTGCGGCACATGCAGCAGCACGGGTGACTCGGCGGCACCGGGGAGGAGTTCGAACGAGGCGGCGGGGTCGGGCACGGGCTGCTCCAGGGCGAGGCGTGGGCGACGGAGAGGTCGTCGCAGTGGTCGGCGGCGTGGTGCCGGATCACGGTGTCACACGGCACTGTCCGTGTCTGCTGCCGCCCGTCCGGACATAATCCCGCCCCGTCCGGAGACGCCGCCGCCCCGGCCGGGCAGTGCCGACCGGGGCGGGGTCACTCATGACGACGGCTCGGGAGCCGCCGGCGTCAGCTCAGCGAGGCGAGCGCCTCGTTCCAGGTGGCCGACGGGCGCATGACCGCGTCCGCCTTGGCCTTGTCGACCTGGTAGTAGCCGCCGATGTCGGCCGGGGAGCCCTGGACGGCGAGCAGCTCGTCGACGATCTTCTGCTCGTTCGCCGCGAGGGTCTCGGCCAGCGGGGCGAAGGCCTTCGCCAGGTCCGCGTCCTCCGTCTGCCGCGCCAGCTCCTGCGCCCAGTACAGGGACAGGTAGAAGTGGCTGCCGCGGTTGTCGATGCCGCCGACGCGACGGGTCGGGGACTTGTCCTCGTTGAGGAAGGTCGCCGTGGCGCGGTCGAGGGTGTCGGCGAGGACCTTGGCGCGGGCGTTGCCGGTGAAGTCGGCGTACTGCTCGAAGGACGGCACCAGGGCGAAGAACTCGCCGAGGGAGTCCCAGCGCAGGTAGTTCTCCTTGACCAGCTGCTGGACGTGCTTCGGCGCGGAGCCGCCGGCACCCGTCTCGAACAGGCCGCCGCCCGCCATCAGCGGGACGACCGACAGCATCTTGGCGCTGGTGCCCAGCTCCAGGATCGGGAAGAGGTCGGTCAGGTAGTCACGGAGCACGTTGCCGGTGACGGAGATCGTGTTCTCGCCGCGGCGGATGCGCTCGATGGAGAACTTGGTGGCCTCGACCGGGGGAAGGATCTTGATGTCCAGGCCCTCGGTGTCGTGCTCCGGCAGGTACTGCTTGACCTTCTCGATGATCACGGCGTCGTGGCCGCGGGTCTCGTCCAGCCAGAACACGGCCGGGTCGCCGGTGGCGCGGGCGCGGGTGACGGCCAGCTTGACCCAGTCGCGGATCGGGGCGTCCTTGGTCTGGCAGGCGCGGAAGATGTCACCGGCGGCGACGGGCTGCTCCAGGACGACGTCGCCGGCCTGGTCGACGAGGCGGACGGTGCCCGCGGCCTGGATCTCGAAGGTCTTGTCGTGGGAGCCGTACTCCTCGGCCTTCTGCGCCATGAGGCCGACGTTCGGCACCGAGCCCATCGTGGACGGGTCGTAGGCGCCGTTCGCGCGGCAGTCCTCGATCACGGCCTGGTAGACACCGGAGTACGAGGAGTCCGGCAGCACCGCGAGGGTGTCGGCCTCCTGGCCGTCCGGGCCCCACATGTGGCCGGAGGTGCGGATCATGGCCGGCATGGACGCGTCCACGATCACGTCCGACGGGACGTGCAGGTTGGTGATGCCCTTGTCGGAGTCGACCATGGCCAGCGCCGGGCCCTCGGCGATCTCCGCGTCGAAGGAGGCCTTGATCGCGTCGCCCTCGGGCAGGGACTCCAGGCCCTTGAGGATGGCGCCCAGGCCGTCGTTCGGGGACAGACCGGCGGCGGCCAGCGTCTCGCCGTACTGCTCGAAGGTCTTCGGGAAGAAGGCACGCACCACGTGACCGAAGACGATCGGGTCGGAGACCTTCATCATCGTGGCCTTCAGGTGCACGGAGAACAGGACGCCCTCGGCCTTGGCGCGGGCGACCTGCGCGGCGAGGAACTCGTTCAGCGCGGCGGCGCGCATCACGGAGGCGTCGACGACCTCGTCCTTGAGGACCGGCACGGACTCGCGCAGGACGGTGGTGGTGCCGTCCTCACCGGTGAACTCGATGCGCAGCGTGCCGTCCTCGGCGATCACCGTGGACTTCTCGGTGGAGCGGAAGTCGTTCTGGCCCATGGTGGCCACGTTGGTCTTGGACTCGGGGGTCCAGGCGCCCATGCGGTGCGGGTGGGTCTTGGCGTAGTTCTTCACCGAGGCGGGGGCGCGGCGGTCGGAGTTGCCCTCGCGCAGCACCGGGTTGACGGCGGAGCCCTTGACCTTGTCGTAGCGGGCGCGGATCTCGCGCTCCTCGTCGGTCTTCGGGTCGTCCGGGTAGTCCGGCAGCGCGTAGCCCTTGCCCTGCAGCTCGGCCACGGCGGCCTTGAGCTGCGGGATCGACGCCGAGATGTTCGGCAGCTTGACGATGTTGGCCTCGGGCGTCTTGGCCAGGTCGCCCAGCTCGGCCAGCGCGTCCGCGATGCGCTGGTCCTCGTTCAGGTACTCCGGGAAGTGGGCGATGATGCGGCCGGCCAGGGAGATGTCGCGGGTCTCGACGGCGACACCGGCCTGCCCGGCGTACGCCTGGACCACCGGCAGGAACGAATGCGTCGCGAGGGCCGGGGCCTCGTCTGTGTAGGTGTAGATGATGGTCGAGTCAGTCACCGGGTGCTCCGCTCCACGTCTGCAACATTGCTCGACATCAAGATATCTCGTGATCCCGGCAGGCTCGACAGGGGTAGGGGACTGGTATTGCGCGCCGTGTCGGACGCGTGCCGGGCCGGTGACGGTATGCGCTCGGTAGGGCGTCCTCTGTCACACTCTCCGAGGGGTGACCGGGCCGTCACGGTGCCCGGCACCCGCCGGGCCGAGGCCGCCGGAACCCGTCCGGTCCCGGCGACCGACCGGGACGCCGCCCTTCGCGTCCGTGCTGGTCAGGAGGTGTTTCCATGGCTCCGTGCCGCGGCTCCGGGAGGGTCTCGTGCGGGGCGATGCCCGGATCGGGGACGCCGGTCAGGCGCTGAAGGGGGCCGTCGGCCCCCGCCGCTTCATCCGGTACGACAGGTTCATCCGGTACGACAGGCTCTTCCTGCCTTCCTGCCTTCCTGCCTGCCCGCCTGCCCGCCTGCCT
Organism: Streptomyces sp. NPDC002520; assembly: GCF_053595235.1. NCBI lineage: Bacteria > Bacillati > Actinomycetota > Actinomycetes > Kitasatosporales > Streptomycetaceae > Streptomyces > Streptomyces sp. NPDC002520. Next base: position 179,421 of record NZ_JBSFXG010000005.1, read on the forward strand.
CGGCGCGGGACCCCGCGCGAGGAGCGGGCCCTCGGCGAGATCCTGTGCAGCCGCTGGTGTCAGCGGGTCCCGTCCTGCCCGGCGGCCTCGCGCATCGGTACGACACCTGTCGGGACGATCCGCCGGAGGCGGCCCCCGGGGGTGGGAGCGGGGGGCCGTCCGGGATTGCCTCAGTCGATCGCGGTCGTCCCGCCGACGACGTCCTCCCCGTTCCGCTGCTGAGGGATCACCGCCGAGCCCTGCTGGAGCGACACCGACCGGGCCGGGGAGGGGATGCGGATGCCCTCCGCGCGGTAGCGACGGTGGAGGCGCTTGATGAACTCGTGCTTGATCCGGTACTGGTCGCTGAACTCGCCGACGCCGAGGATCACGGTGAAGCCGATGCGGGAGTCGCCGAAGGTGTGGAAGCGGATGGCGGGTTCGTGGTCCGGGATGGCGCCCTCGACCTCGTGCATGGTCTCCCCGATGACCTCTGCCGTGACCCGCTCCACGTGCTCGAGGTCGCAGTCGTAGCCGACGCCGACCTGCACCAGCACCGTCAACCGCTGTTCGGGGTGGGTGAAGTTGGTCATGTTGGCCTTGGCGAGCTGCCCGTTGGGGATGACCACCAGGTTGTTGGACAGCTGGCGGACCGTCGTCTGGCGCCAGTTGATGTCGACGACGTATCCCTCCTCGCCGCTGCTGAGCCGGATGTAGTCGCCCGGCTGCACGGTCTTGGAGGCGAGGATGTGGATGCCCGCGAAGAGGTTCGCGAGGGTGTCCTGCAGGGCCAGCGCGACGGCGAGACCGCCGACGCCCAGGGCGGTGATCAGGGGCGCGATGGAGATGCCGAGGGTCTGCAGCACCACCAGGAAGCCGATCGCCAGGACCAGCACGCGGGTGATGTTCACGAAGATGGTGGCCGAGCCGGCCACGCCCTGGCGGGACTGGGTGACCGAACGGACCAGGCCGGCTGTCACCCGGGCCGCGGACAGGGTCACCACGAAGATCAGCCACACCTCGAGGACCTGGTCGACGTGGTGCTGGACCGTCCGGGTCAGCGGTAGCACCACCGCGGCCGTCGCCGCGCCGCCCGCGATCGCCGCCCACGGGACGACGGAGCGCAGCGCGTCCACGACGACGTCGTCGCCGCTCCACTTGGTCCGCTTGGCGTGCTTGGCCAGCCAGCGCAGCACCGCGCGGGACAGGAGGCCCAGCACCAGGCCCGCGGCGAGCGCGATGCCGGCGAGGACGAGGTCGTCCAGGGTCAGCGCACGGTTCACAGGTCACCCCCGGGGCGCAAAGCGGCTGTGCGGAGCCTGATGTGAAGTCTCGTCACGATGTCACCTGCTCGATGTGCGGAATGTGCGATCGCGCCGCCGTCGGTTCCCCGACGGGCGACGCGATCGCTCATCCTGCCTCATCCGGAACACCAGTTCGCACCTCGACGGGCTTCGGTTCCCGTCACTCAGACGATGCCCTCGGCGAGTTCGGCCTGGTCGCGGTCGCTGCCGTAGGCGGCGGTGGTGGGCGTGCCGTACGAGCGGCGGGCGACGTACCACCACACGCTCGCCAGGACCAGGACGACGGCCAGGGCCACCGACGCGTAGTTCATCGTGTCGGCGGTGACCGGAGAGGACTGCGGCAGGCAGAACAGCACCGTCACCCCGGCCACCCAGATCACCGCGATCCAGCCGATCGGCCTGCTCCAGCGGCCCAGGTTCCAGGGGCCCGGCCGGAAGCGGTCGCCGGCGCGCAGCCGCAGCAGCACCGGGATGGCGTAGGCAGGGGTGATGCCGATGACGTTGATGGCGGTGACCGCGCCGTACGCCGTCGCCGAGTACAGGGACGGCAGCGCGAGGACGCCCGCGACGATCACCGACAGCCACACGGCGGCGACCGGGGTCTGGGTGCGGCCGCTGACCTTGCGCCACAGATGCGAGCCGGGCAGCGCCCCGTCCCGGCTGAACGCGAACACCATGCGACTGGCCGCGGCGACCTCGGCGTTGCCGCAGAACAGCTGGGCGGCGATCACGACCAGCAGCAGCGCGCTCGCGCCGTCGGTGCCGAGCCCGTCGAGCAGGATCTGCGCGGGCGGCACCCCGGTGTCGGTGCCGACGGTGCCGGCGTAGTCCTGGATCGCGAAGGTCAGACCCGCGAGCAGCACGAAGCCCGCGATCCACGACACCCAGATGGACCGGACGATGCCCTGCGCGGCGGACACCGAGGCGTTGGAGGTCTCCTCGGACAGGTGAGCGGAGGCGTCGTAGCCGGAGAAGGTGTACTGCGCGAGGAGCAGGCCGATCGCCGCCACGTAGACGGGGCTGTCCCAGCCGGTTCCGTTGACGAACTTCGTGAACACGAAGGACGCCGACTGGTGGTGGTCGGGGACGATCGCCAGCGCGCCGACGATGAGCGCGACGCCCGCCAGGTGCCACCACACGCTGATCGAGTTGAGCAGACTGACCAGGCGGACGCCGAACAGGTTCAGCACCGCGTGCAGCAGCAGGATGGCGCAGAAGATCAGCATGGTCTTGCCGGGGGTCGGCTCGAATCCCCACTGAAGGTTGGCGAAGGCGCCGGTGAACAGGGCGGCGCCGTAGTCGATGCCGGCGATCGCGCCGAGCAGACCGAGGAGGTTCAGCCAGCCCGTGTACCAGCCCCAGCGCCGGCCCCCGAGCCGGTCGGCCATGTAGTACAGGGCGCCGGAGGTCGGGTAGGCACTGGTGACCTCGGCGAGCGCGAGGCCGACGCACAGCACGAACAGGCCGACCCCGGCCCAGCCCCAGAGCATCACGGCGGGCCCGCCGGTGTTCAGGCCGAAGCCGTACAGGGTCATGCAGCCGGACAGGATCGAGATCACCGAGAAGCTGATCGCGAAGTTGCCGAACCCGCCCATCCGGCGGGCCAGCACCGGGCGGTAGCCGAGTTCGCGCAGCCGCTGCTCCTCGTCGTGCTGCGGCACGCCGGGCGAGGCCGACGGCTCGGGCGTGGGGGACATGCGGAGACCTCCGGGGGGAGTAGGGGGAAGCGCCGGGGGAGTCGGGGGAAGCGGGGGAAGCCGGGGAAGTGGAGAGCCGGGAACAGTGGGTGGGCGTCAGGGTGCGGGGAGCCTGGAACAGTGGGTGGGCGTCAGGGGTGCGGGCCGTGGTCCTTGACGGCCGCGCGACAGCGGGCCCTGGCCTGCCGGAACACCTGGACGGCGGCGCTACGGTCCGGGGTGCGGTACATCCAGGGCAGAGGTGTGACGTAGGGGCCGATGGCCTCGAACACCCGTGCCGCGTCCTGGAATTGAAGGGCACCCCACAGGGCGTGAGCCAGGTGGTTGAGGTCCAGCAGGGAGCGTTCGGCGCGGTGCGTGTGCTCGAACCAGGAGTACAGCGACCGCTGCGCCTCCCGGGCCGCGTCCTCCGCCACCCAGTGCAGGTCGAGCGCCGCGTCGTGGCCGCTGGCGCGCCGGTAGCGCGCGACGCGGACGTACAGCGGCAGCACGTGCAGCGCGGACCCGGGCGGCGCCGTACCGGCGGCCCACTGCGCGTACCCGGAGGACTCCGCGAGCCGGCCCGAGGAACCGCCGCGCGCGTACAGGAACTGGAGCATCCGGTGGTGGGCCTCGCGGTTGTACGCGTCGCGCTTGTCGGCCTGGGCCAGCAGCCCCCACGGGCCCGGCGGCAGCATGGGATCAGGTGGCGGCTCCCGGTGCTCCTCCCAGCGCTGCTCCGGATCGAGCTGGGCCAGCGCCAGCAGGCACACCCAGGGCACCGGGTCCTGCGGCGCGGCGTCCGCGGCGGACCGGGCGGCCTCCCACGCCTCGATCCACAACTCGCCGGTACGGCGGTGCTGTTCACGCTGCGCCCGCAGCGCCCGCTCCACCCCGACCCGGGCGTACATCACCGCGGCCGCCCGGCAGTGCGGCTCCTCCGCCAGCCAGGTGCGCACCACGTCGGTGCCGGCCGCCGCGGCCGCGAGGACCTGGGTGCGCTGGGTCCACTGGCACCAGTTGGTGGTGTCCGCGAGCAGGGTGCGCATCGCCATCCAGCGTCCGGTGCGCAGATCCTGGAGAGCGCCGCGCAGCGCGCCGTCGTGGCCGGCGGGGTCGTACGAGGGGCGTACTCCGTCCCTGGCCATCAGCGCCCCGCCCCGGTCCGCGAGCGGACGGGCAGGGTGGCGTGATGCGGCAACAGCCCTCCTATGGTGGGGGTGAGGGATCTTGTGCGGGTCGGCGGTCACTATAGGGGTGTCGGATGCGCCGTGCCATGCTTCTCAACTCAAGCGACCAAAAGCGGAGTTGATCGAACAGGACGTGCTTGACGCCGGACGCGGCCCGGCGGGAGGCTGGTGCGGTGATCTTCGGAGGGGCCCAGCGGATCCGCGGGAGGGTGCGATGACGGGGCCGGTGCTCGCCGTCGACCAGGGCACGTCCGGCACCAAGGCCCTGGTGGTCTGCCCCGAACGCGGCGTCCTGGGCACCGGGTTCGCCGCCGTGCGCCCCCGGCATCTGCCCGAGGGCCGGGTCGAGGTGAATCCGTCCGACCTGTACGGGTCCGTCCTGGAGGCCGGCCGGCGCGCGCTCGCCGAGGCGGGCGAGGGCGTCGTGGCGATGGGCCTGGCCAACCAGGGCGAGACCGTCCTCGCCTGGGACCCGGCGACCGGCCGCCCGCTGGCCGACGCCCTCGTCTGGCAGGACCGGCGCGCCGACACCGTGTGCGCCGAACTCGCCGAGTACGGCGATGAGTTGAAGCAGCTCACCGGACTGCCTCTCGACCCGTACTTCGCGGCGCCGAAGATGGCCTGGATCCGCCGTCACCTGACCGGCGAGGGTGTCGTCACCACCTCCGACGCCTGGCTCGTCCATCGCCTCACCGGCGCCTTCGTCACCGACGCGGCCACCGCCGGACGCACCCAGCTCCTCGACCTGGACCGCGCCACGTGGTCGGCGCGGGCACTGGACGTCTACGGGCTCCTGGGCGAACGGCTCCCCGAGGTGGTCGACAACGCCCGACTCGTCGGCACCACCACCGCGTTCGGCCCCGAGATCCCGGTCACCGGCCTCGCCGTCGACCAGCAGGCCGCCCTCCTCGCGCAGCGCGTCACCGGGCCCGGCGCCGCCAAATGCACCTACGGCACGGGCGCGTTCCTCCTCGCGCACACCGGTGACACACCCCGGCGCGGCACCTCGGGCCTGGTCAGCTGCGTCGCCTGGCGGCTCGCCGGCGCCACCGGCTACTGCCTCGACGGGCAGGTCTACACGGCCGCCTCCGCCGTCCGCTGGCTCACCGACCTCGGCGTCATCTCCTCGGCCGCCGACCTCGACCCGGTCGGCCGCTCCGTCCCCGACAGCGGCGGCGTCACCTTCGTCCCCGCCCTCGCCGGGCTCGCCGCCCCCTGGTGGCGCGGCGACCTGCGCGGCTCCCTGACCGGGCTCGGCCTGGACACCGGACCCGGACACCTGGTGCGCGCCCTGTGCGAGGGCCTCGCCGCCCAGGTCGTCGAACTGGCCGAGGCGGCGGCGACCGACCTCGGCGCCCCGCTGGAGCTGCTGCGCGTCGACGGCGGCCTGACCCGCTCCGCCCTGCTCATGCAGACCCAGGCCGACCTGCTGCAGCGCCCCGTCGAGGTCTCCGCCCTCCCCGACGCCACCGCACTCGGCGCCGCCGTCCTCGCCCGGCTCGGCGCGGACCCTACGCTGACCGTGGAAGACGCCCTGCCCGACGGGAAACCCGCCGCCGTGTACGAACCCCGCATCCCGGCCGACCAGGCCGCCGAACGCCTGGCCGGCTTCCGCACCGCGGTCGCCGCACTGCTCGCCTCATGACAGGCACCACGGGAGGGCTGCCGCCCGGCAACACCGTCGTCGGTGAGGGGCTGGTGCCCGGCAACACCGTCGTCGGCGCGGGGCAGCCGCGTGACATCGCCCTCGCCGACGAGGGCCCAACGTCCGGCGTGACCACCGTCGGCGAGGGGCTGGTGCCCGGCATCGCCGGTTCCAGCGAGGGGCTGCCGCCCCAGGTGATCATCAGTGGCGAGGGGCCGGCGTCCGGCGTGGCCACCGTCGGCGAGGGGTCGGTGCCCGGCATCGCCGGTACCAACGGGGAGCCGGTGCGTGACCTGACCACCACCGGTGAGGGGCCGCCGCCCGACATGACCACCACCGGTGAGGGGCCGCCGCGCGACATGACCACCACCGGTGAGGGGCCGCCGCGCGACATGACCACCACCGGCGGGGAGCCGCCGCGCGACATGAGCGCCACCGGCGACGGCCCGCCGCCCGAGACGACCGCCCCCTGCAAAGCGACCTCGCCCGACATCACGGTCACCGCCGAAGGTCCGCTGCCCGAGCGGTCGTACGACGTGGCGGTCGTGGGCGCCGGAGTCGTCGGCTGTGCCGTCGCCCGCGAACTCGCCCGCCACCCCCGCCTGCGCATCGCCCTGATCGAGGCCCAGGACGACGTCGGCCAGGGCACCTCCAAGGCCAACACGGCGATCCTGCACACCGGTTTCGACGCGACCCCCGGTTCCCTGGAGGCCCGTCTCGTCCGCGAGGGCTCCCGGCGGCTCGCCGCCTACGCGGCCGAGTCCGGCATCCCCGTCGAACCGGTCGGCGCCCTGCTCGTCGCCTGGGACGAGGAACAACTGGCCGCGCTGCCCCGCCTCGCCGCGAAAGCCGAGCGCAACGACTACCCGGACGCCCGGCTCCTCGACGCCGGCGAGCTGTACGCACGTGAGCCGCACCTCGGCCCCGGCGCGCTGGGCGCACTGCACGTACCCGGCGAGAGCGTCATCTGCCCCTGGACGACGACCCTCGCCTACGCCACCCAGGCGGTCCGCACGGGCGTACACCTGCATCTGAACACCCGTGTGGAGCAGGCGAGCCGGAGTCCCGAGGGGCACGTTCTCGCCACCTCCAGGGGCACTTTGCGCGCCCGTCACCTCGTCAACGCGGCCGGACTGCACGCCGACACCCTCGACCGGGCGCTCGGCCACGACGACTTCACCGTCACCCCGCGCCGCGGCCAGCTCATCGTCCACGACAAGCTCTCACGCCCCCTCGTCCGGCACATCCTCCTGCCCGTCCCCACCGCTCTCGGCAAGGGCGTCCTGGTCGCCCCCACCGTCTACGGCAACGTCCTGCTCGGCCCCACCGCCGAGGACCTGGAGGACAAACGGGCCACGCAGTCCACCGCCGAAGGCCTCGCCCAGCTACGGGAGAAGGGCGGCCGCATCCTGCCCGCGCTGACGGAGGAGGAGGTCACCGCCGTCTACGCAGGACTGCGCGCGGCCACCGAGCAGGAGGACTACCGCATCACCGCCCACCCCGAGCAGGCGCACGTCACCGTCGGCGGCATCCGCTCCACCGGCCTGACGGCGTCCATGGCCATCGCGGCCCACGTCGTCGGTCTGCTGGCGGAGACCGGGCTCGACCTCGGCCCGACGGAGGAACCGGCCCCGGTGAGCATGCCCAATCTCGGCGAGGCGTTCCCGCGCCCGTACCAGCGGCCCGAACTCATCGCCGCCGACCCGGAGTACGGAACTCTCGTCTGCCACTGCGAGCGCGTCTCCCGGGGCGAGATCCGCGACGCCCTCGCCAGTACGATCCCGCCCCGCACCCTGGACGGCCTGCGCCGCCGCACCCGCGCCCGCGCGGGCCGCTGCCAGGGGTTCTACTGCGGGGCCGCGGTACGGCAGCTCTTCGAGGAGGCCGGCCGGTGACCGCGGAACCCCAGGTGCGCCGGGTCGGCGTGCTGGTCGTCGGCGCCGGTCCGGCGGGCCTCGCGGCCGCGGCCGCTCTGGCCACCGCCGGTGCGGGCAGGGTCGAGGTGCTGGACCGGGAGACGCAGGCCGGGGGAGTGCCACGGCACTGCGCACACGGCGGCTTCGGCACCTGGACCCACCCGCTGACCGGCCCCGGATACGCCCGTCTGCTCACCGAGGCCGCCACCCGCGCCGGAGCCGTCCTGCGCACCGGCGTCACGGCCTTGGACTGGGCGGGCCCGCGCACGCTCACGACCGTCGGCCCGCAGGGCCCGGAGACGATCGAGGCCCGCGCCGTCGTCCTCGCCACCGGCTCCCGCGAACGCCCCCGCGCCGCCCGGCTGGTGCCCGGCACCCGGCCCACCGGCGTCTACACCACCGGTGAACTCCAGCAGGCGGTCCACCTGTTCGGGCAGTCGATCGGCACCCGGGCGGTCGTGGTCGGCGCGGACACCGTCTCGTACGCGGCGGCTCACACCGTCCGCGCCGCCGGGGCCGAGGTCGTCGCCCTGGTCACGGACCACCCGCGCGCCCGCGGGGCCGCCGTCCGCGCCCAGGCGGCGCGCCTGCGCCACCGCATCCCGCTCCTCACGGACACCACGGTCACCGAACTCCTCGGCCACGGCCGCCTGTCCGGCGTCCGCGTCCGCCACCGCGACGGCCGTACGACCACCCTCGCCTGCGACACGGTCGTCTTCACCGGGGACTTCGTCGCCGCCGACGAGCTCGCCCGGCAGGCCGCCGTCACGCTCGGCACGGGCCCGTACACCTCGCGTCCCGGCGTGTTCGCGGCCGGAGCCCTGCTGCACCCGGGCCGGCGCGCGAGTGCGGCGTACCGGGCGGGAGCCGAGGCGGCGGACGCGGTCCTGGACCTGCTGGCGGGAGGGACCGGGGCGGCGACGGGAGGTGAGGGGGGAGGTCAGAGGTCGGTGTAGGACCCGTGCCGTCCCGCACCCCGGGCGAACCGCTCCGCCCCCTGCTGGGCCTCGGCCAGGACACCGATTCCGTGGCGGAGTTCCCGGCGCATCGCGGCCTCCTCGTCCAGCCCGTCCTGCTCCAGCACCGAGGCCCGGTCGCCGCGCAGACAGGCCTGCGGGTAGCGGGCGATGGCGGCGGCCAGCTCCTCTGCCTCGGCGCGGGCCTGTCCGGTCGGGACGAGACGGTTGGCGAGGCCGATGTCGTAGGCCTCGCGGGCCGGGACCGGGCGGCCGGTCAGGATCATGTCCATGGCCCGGCCGGCGCCGATCAGCCGGGGCAGCCGTACTGTGCCTCCGTCGATCAGCGGGACGCCCCAGCGGCGGCAGAACACCCCGAACACGGCGTCCTCCTCGGCGACCCGCAGATCGCACCAGAGGGCCAGTTCGAGGCCGCCCGCCACCGCGTGCCCGGCGACGGCCGCGATCACCGGCTTGGACAGCCGCATCCGGGTCGGACCCATCGGCCCGTCGCCCTCCTCGGCGACGTGGTTGCCGCGCTCGGTGCCGATCGCCTTCAGGTCGGCACCCGCGCAGAACGTGCCGCCCTCGCCCCACAGCACCGCCACCCGGGCGTCGTCGTCGGCCTCGAACTCGCGGAAGGCCGCCGCCAGTTCGGCCGCGGTCGGGCCGTCCACCGCGTTGCGGACCCCGGGCCGGGACAGGATGACCGTGGTGACGTGCTCCTGGTGCTCCACGCGGACCGGCACGGCGGACGCTCCTTCTCGGACAGCGGCTCGAAAGGCCACGGACTTGAGAGGCCGCTGCCTCGAAGGGCCGCTGCCTCGAAGGGCCGCTGCCCCGGAGGACCACTGTGCCTCAGATGACCTTCAGCCGCACCAGCGCCCCCAGCGTCAGCGCACCCGGCACCAGCGGCACCCAGACGGTGATGATGCGGTAGGCGAGCACCACCGCCGTGGCCACCGCCACCGGGCCGCCCGCCGCCACCAGTGCGATGATCAGCGCCGCCTCCACGGAGCCGATCCCGCCCGGTGTGGGCACCAGCGCGACCGCGACCGTCGCGGCCAGGTACGCCAGCGCCATGTGCGCCGGCGGCACCGGCAGCCCCAGCGCCTGCCCCACCGCCACCAGACCGGCGGCCTGGAGCGCGGGGAAGGCGAACGAGCCGCCCCACAGCGCGAGCGCCCGGGACGGGCGCGTGTGCACCGAGCGAGCCTCGCCGAGGGCGGTGCGCAGGAAGCGGAGCACGGGCTCGCGCAGCCGGCGTACGAGGGCCAGCGCTGCTGCTGCCGCCGCCAGCACCGCGCCGGCGATCAGGAGCACCGGTCCGGCGTCCCCGTCGGGCAGCAGGGTGCCGAGGCGCAGCGCGTCCGGGAAGGCGACCAGCAGCGCGGCCAGCAGGCTCAGCCTGCCGATCGACTCGGCGAGCAGGTACAGCGCGATCGCGGCGGAGGAGCGGGCGAGCGGCACCCCGCACACGCTCATGAAGCGCAGGTTCACCGCGCCCGCGCCGAGCCCCGTCGGCAGCAGGTGGTTGGCCGAGCCCGCCGCGAACTGGGTGGCCAGCAGCCGCCAGCGGGGCAGTGGCTGGATGACGGCGCCCTGCCGGGAGAAGGAGGCGGCGACCCAGGTCAGACTGGTGGCGGCGCCGGCCGCCAGCAGCCACGGCAAGTCGGCGGTCCGCAGCTGTCCGAAGCCCTCGACCAGGACGGACCGGTGCCGGACCGCGACGATCGCGACGAGCAGGACGGGCAGCAGACACAGGATCTGCCGCACGGGGACGCGCCGGGCGAGCCGGGAGAGGCGTCCCTCGCGGAGGTCGGGGAGTCGTACCGCTGTCACATTCGGAGAGGTTTTCCGTGCCATGTCAACGGCGGATGGCGCGCGCACGGACGGCGGCTTACGGACGGGCAGCGGATGGGAGTGGGCGGGGAGGACCACGTGAACCCCGGGGGACGGAGGCGACGGCGGGGACGAAGGCGATGAAGACGACGAAGGCGATGAAGACGACGAAGGCGATGAAGGCAATGAAGGCGACGAAGGCGATGAAGGTGGTGAAGAGGATGGAGGTGATGAACGCGATGAAACGGGAGAAAAGGGCGGGCGATTGACCTCAACGACGCTTGAGGTCCTACGTTCTCTTCCATGAGTATGGAGACCACCGCATGGACGCAGCTGCACAGCGTGATGACCGCGCAGCAGGAGCGCCGCCCCTTCGCCCGCGCCACGCTGCGCCGCATCGCCGCCTTCGCCCGCCCGCACCGTTCCGGCATCGTCCGCTTCGTCCTGCTCGGGGTGGTGACGGCACTGCTCGCCGTGGCCACCCCGGTCCTCGCCGGCCACGTCGTCGACACGATAGTGGCGGGCCGGGACTCCGGCACGGTCGTACGGCTCTCCCTGCTCATCGCGGTGGTCGCCCTCGCCGAGGCAGGGCTCGGCATCCTCGGGCGGCGCCTGTCGGCGACGCTCGGGGAGGGACTCATCCTCGACCTGAGAACGGCTGTGTTCGATCATGTGCAGCGCATGCCCGTCGCGTTCTTCACACGTACTCGTACGGGAGCGCTGGTCAGTCGGCTCAACAATGACGTGATCGGAGCCCAGCGGGCGTTCGCCAACACCCTGTCCGGTGTGGTCACCAACGTGGTGACACTGCTGCTCACCCTCGCCGTGATGCTCACCCTGTCCTGGCAGATCACCCTGCTCGCGCTGGTGCTGCTGCCGGTGTTCGTGCTGCCGGCCCGCCGCATGGGCAGCCGGATGGCGCGGATGCAGCGGGAGGCGGCGGCGCTGAACGCGGCCATGGGCACCCGCATGACCGAGCGGTTCTCCGCGCCCGGCGCCACCCTGGTCAAGCTGTTCGGCCGCCCCGAGGAGGAGTCCGCGGAGTTCGCGGCCCGCGCCGCCCGCGTCCGGGACATCGGGGTGCGCACGGCCACGGCCCAGTCGGTGTTCATCACCTCCCTCACCCTGGTCTCGGCCCTCGCGCTGGCCCTCGTCTACGGCCTCGGCGGCTGGTTCGCGCTCCACGGGACCCTGGAGGCGGGCGCGGTCGTCTCCCTCGCCCTCCTGCTGACCCGGCTCTACGCCCCGCTCACCGCGCTCGCCGGAGCCCGCGTGGAGGTGATGAGCGCCCTGGTCAGTTTCGAGCGGGTCTTCGAGGTGCTCGACCTGAAGCCGCTCATCGAGGAGAAGCCGGACGCCGTCGCGGTGCCCGAGGGGCCGGTCGCCGTCGAGTTCGACGAGGTCACCTTCTCCTACCCGTCCGCCGACCAGGTCTCCCTCGCCTCCCTGGAGGAGGTCGCCTCCCTGGACACCCGCGGCGGGGCCGAGGTGCTGCACGGCATCTCCTTCCGCGCCGAACCCGGCCAGACCGTGGCCCTCGTCGGCTCCTCCGGCGCCGGCAAGTCCACCATCGCGCAGCTGCTGCCGCGCCTGTACGACGTCGACTCCGGCGCGGTCCGCATCGGCGGGGCCGACGTGCGGGACGTGAGCGCCGCCTCCCTGCGGGCCACCCTCGGCATGGTCACCCAGGACGGCCACCTGTTCCACGACACCGTCCGCGCCAACCTGCTGCTGGCCCGCCCGTCCGCCTCGGACGAGGAGCTGTGGGACGCGCTCGGCCGCGCCCGCCTCGCCGAGGTCGTGCGGTCCCTGCCCGACGCTCTGGACACGGTGGTCGGCGAGCGCGGGTACCGGCTGTCCGGCGGTGAGCGCCAGCGCATGACCATCGCCCGGCTGCTGCTGGCCCGGCAGCGCGTGGTGATCCTCGACGAGGCCACCGCCCACCTGGACAACACCTCGGAGGCGGCCGTCCAGGAGGCGCTCGCGGAGGCCCTGGAGGGTCGCACCGCCGTGGTGATCGCCCACCGGCTGTCCACCGTGCGGGCCGCCGACCAGATCCTGGTCGTGGAGGCGGGCCGGATCGTGGAGCGGGGCACCCACGACGAACTCCTCGCGGCGGGCGGCCGGTACGCCGAGCTGCACCGCACGCAGTTCGCCGAGCGGGACGGCGAGGTGTCCGCGGCCTGAGCGAGGGCGCGGCCGACGGGGTCGTCGGCGGGGACGGCCGTCCGGCGGCCGGCGGCCGGCGGCCGGGGACGGGCATCGCGTGCCCGCCCGGCCGTCGAACCTCTTGACGCCTCTGGTCCGGACCTTTAACTTCACGCCTTAAACAAAGACTCCGGACACGTACAACACTCAGGCGTCACTTGCGTGTTGGGCCCGTGCCCCCGTCGTTCCCCCACGCGAAAGGCCACCCCTCACATGGCCAGACCACTCCCCGCGGCCGTCTCCCTCGCCGCCCTGTCCCTCGCCACCGGTCTGCTCACCGCCGCCCCCGCCCACGCCGGCACCGGTGCCATCACCGGCCTCGCCGGAAAATGTCTCGACGTCGCCGGCGCCAACTCCGCCGACGGTACTCCCGTCCAGCTCTACGACTGCAACGGCACCAACGCGCAAGCGTGGACGGTGGGCAGCGACGGCACCATCCGCGCCCTCGGCAAGTGCCTTGACGTCACCGACCGTTCGACCGCGAACGGCGCCAAGATCCAGCTCTGGTCGTGCTCCGGCGGCGCCAACCAGCAGTGGACCGTCACCGCCGCCCACGACATCGTCAACCCGGCAGCCGACAAGTGCCTGGACGTCACCGACAACAACCCCGCCAACGGCAGCCGGATCCAGATCTGGAGCTGCTCCGGCGGTGCCAACCAGAAGTGGAACGCTCCCGCCGCCGGCGGCGGTACGCCGCCCCCCGTCGCGTCGATGGCCGTGGCCCCGTACCTCTACAACGGCTGGGGCAACCCGCCCAGCCCCAGCACCATCACCCAGGCCACCGGCGTGAAGTGGTTCACGCTCGCCTTCCTGCTCAGCAACGGCTACTGCAACCCGCAGTGGGACGGCGGCCGCGCGCTCACCGGCGGGGTGGACCAGCAGACCGTCAACACCGTCCGGGCGAACGGCGGTGACGTCATCCCGTCCTTCGGCGGGTACAGCGGCAACAAGCTGGAGAGCTCCTGCTCCAGCGCGGGCGAACTCGCAGGCGCCTACCAGAAGGTGATCAACACCTACGGTCTGAAGGCGATCGACATCGACCTCGAGGCCGACGCCTACAGCAACGGCACCGTGCAGCAGCGGACGGTCGACGCGCTCAAGACCGTCAAGGCCAACAACCCCGGCCTGAAGGTGTACATCACCATCGGCACCGGACAGTCCGGCCCCGACACCAGCCTCATCAACAGGGCCGCCTCCTCCGGGCTGACCGTGGACGCCTGGGCCATCATGCCGTTCGACTTCGGCGGCGCCGGGCAGAACATGGGCAACCTCACCACGCAGGCCGCCGAGGGCCTCAAGAACGCGCTGAAGAGCGCGTACGGCTACAGCGACGACCAGGCGTACCGGGACATGGGCATCTCGTCCATGAACGGCATCACCGACAACAACGAGACGGTCACGGTGAACGACTTCCGGACCATCCTCGCCTACGCGCAGGCGCACCACCTGGCCCGCCTCACCTTCTGGTCCGCCAACCGCGACCGGCCGTGCACCGGCGGCCCCGCCGACAGCTGCTCGGGCGTCTCCCAGTCCGACTGGGACTACACCCGCGTCTTCGCCGGCTACACCGGCTGACCCGCCCGCTCCCGGTCCTTCGGCAAGGAGAACCCGTGCCATCCTTCAAACGCCGCGCCAGGTCGACCGCGACCGCGCTGGTCGCCGTGACAGCCGCGGCGATGCTCACCGGCGCGCCCGCGCGCGCCGTGGCCAGCGCGGTGCCCGGTGGCTTCGTCACCGTCATGAACGCCGCGAGCGGCCGCTGTCTCGACGCCAAGGCGGCCGGCACCGCCAACGGCACCGTCGTGCAGCAGTACGCCTGCAACGGCACCAGCGCCCAGCAGTGGACGTTCACCGACGCCGGCAACGGCTACGTCCACATCGACAACCGCAACGACACCCACCAGGTGGTCGACGTCACCAACGTCTCCACCGCCGACAACGCGCCCATGCAGCTGTGGAGTTACGGCGGCGGCGCCAACCAGCAGTGGCTACCCGTCGACGACGGCGGCGGTTCCTTCCACTTCGTGAACCGAAACAGCGGCAAGTGCCTGGACGATCCGGGCGCCTCGCTCGCGGACAGCGTGCAGTTCGTCCAGTACACGTGCAACGGCACCACCGCCCAGCGCTTCCAGGTGGTGCCCGTGACCCAGTCCACCGCCGACCCCGATCTCGGCCCGAACGTCGTCGTCTTCGACCCGTCGATGTCCGCCTCGACCATCCAGTCCAGGCTGAACACCATCTTCCAGCAGCAGGAGAAGAACCAGTTCGGCTCCCAGCGCTACGCCGTGATGTTCAAGCCCGGCTCCTACAGCGCGGACGTCAACGTGGGCTTCTACACCCAGGTGCTGGGGCTCGGTCTGACCCCCGACGCGGTCTCCGTCAACGGGGCCGTGCACGCGGAGGCCGACTGGTTCCAGGGCAACGCCACGCAGAACTTCTGGCGCGGCGCCGAGAACCTGTCCGTCAACCCCACCGGAGGCAACGACCGTTGGGCGGTCTCGCAGGCGGCGCCGTACCGGCGGATGCATCTGCGCGGCAACCTCGCCCTGGACGACGGCGGCTGGTCCAGTGGCGGCCTCCTGGCCGACAGCAAGATCGACGGACAGGTCAGGTCCGGCAGCCAGCAGCAGTGGCTGACCCGTAACTCCCAGATGGGCAGCTGGACCGGCTCGAACTGGAACATGGTGTTCGTCGGCAGCCAGGGCGTCCCCGGCACCAGCTTCCCCAACCCGCCGTACACCACGGTCGGTCAGAGCCCGGTGACCCGGGAGAAGCCGTTCCTGTACGTCGACGGCGCCGGGGCCTACCAGGTCTTCGTGCCCTCGGTGCGCTCCAACTCCACGGCCACCAGTTGGGCGGGCGGCAGTCCGGCGGGCAGCTCGCTGCCGCTGAGCCAGTTCTACGTCGTGAAGCCGGGCGCCACCGCGGCCCAGATCAACGCCGCCCTCGCCGCCGGACAGAACCTGCTCGTCACCCCCGGCGTCTACCACCTCGACCAGACCCTGAAGGTGACCCGCCCCGACACGGTCGTCCTCGGGCTCGGCCTCGCCACCTTCGTCCCGGACAACGGCATCACCGCGATGACCGTCGACGACGTCGACGGCGTCAAGATCGCCGGACTGCTCTTCGACGCCGGCACCACCAGCTCGAAGTCCCTGCTCGAGGTCGGGCCGGCCGGCTCCGCCGCCTCCCACGCGGCCGACCCGACCTCCCTGCACGACGTCTACTTCCGCATCGGCGGCGCGGGCGTCGGCAAGGCGGCCACCAGCCTCGTCGTCAACAGCGACAACGTCATCGGCGACCACATGTGGATCTGGCGCGCCGACCACGGCGACGGCGTCGGCTGGACCAGCAACACCGCCGACACCGGGCTCGTGGTCAACGGCGACGACGTGACCATGTACGGGCTGTTCGTGGAGCACTTCCAAAAGCACCAGGTGCTCTGGAACGGCAACGGCGGACGCACCTACTTCTTCCAGAACGAGATGCCGTACGACCCGCCGAACCAGGCCGCCTGGATGAACGGCTCCACCCAGGGCTACGACGCCTACAAGGTCGCCGACAACGTCACCAGCCACCAGGCCTACGGACTCGGCAGCTACTGCTACTTCAACGTCAACCCGAGCGTGACCGCCGCGCACGCCATCGAGGCACCGAACAACCCGAACGTCCGCTTCACCAGCATGGTGACCGTCTCCCTCGGCGGCACCGGCACGATCAGTCACGTCATCAACAACACGGGAGGACCCTCCAACTCGACCACCAACGTGGCCGACCTGGTCAGCTACCCCTGACCGACCGACCGACCGACCGACCGACCGACCGACCGACCGACCGACCGACCCGACCCGACACCTCGCCCGGCCGGCATCTCGGGGCCCGGCCGGGCGAGGCGCGCGTGCACACCCGGACCGAAGGTGTGGATTTCCGCAGGCTGGATACGCGGACCCGCGAAGGGAGGCCGCCGCGGTGACCGGTCTGCTGTGGGAGTACGACGGCTACGACCCGGCGCAGGAGAGCCTGCGCGAGTCCCTGTGCACCCTGGGCAACGGCCGCTTCGCCACCCGGGGAGCCCTGCCCGAGTGCGTCGCGGACGGCGTGCACTACCCCGGCACCTACGTGGCCGGCTGCTACGACCGCCTCACCTCCGAGATCGCCGGACGGCGGGTCGAGAACGAGGACATGGTCAACCTGCCCAACTGGCTCCCGCTGCGCCTGCGCCCCGCCGACGACGACTGGCTCACCCCCGACACCGCCTCCGTCGACCTGCACCATCTGGCCCTCCACCTCGACCCGGGCGTCCTGGAGCGCCGTACCCGCTACCGGCTCGCCGCGGGCGGCACGCTCCTCGTGCGCCAGCTCCGCCTCGTCCACATGGCCGACCCCCACCTCGCCGCCCTGCGCACCGACCTCACCGCCGAGGGCAGCGCCTGCGACCTGGAGGTGGAGGCGGCGCTCGACGGCACGGTCACCAACTCCGGCGTGTCCCGCTACCGCGACCTGGACGGCCGCCACCTCACCCACGTCGAGACCGGCACCGCCGCACCCGGCACGACCTGGCTGCGCTGCCGTACCCGCAACTCGGACATCCGTATCGGCCTCGCCTCCCGCCTGACCACCCACGTGGACCTCACCGGCACGGACGCCACCGGCACGGACGCCGATCACACGGACGTCATGGGCGCGGATCTCACCGACGCGCACGAGCCCTGGCGGGCCGTGCAGCGGCTGCGCCTGCGGCTGACCCCCGGCCGTACCGTCACCATCGACAAGTGCGTGGCCCTGCACACCTCCCACGACCCGGCCATCAGCGACCCGCTGCGCGCGGCCGTCGACCGCGTCGCAGCCGCGCCCGGCTTCGAGGAACTGCTCGCCTCGCACACCACGGCCTGGGAGCAGCTGTGGCGGGGTGCCGGACTCGAGGTGCCCGGCGAGTCGGGCCGCGTCCTGCGCCTGCACCTCTTCCACGTGCTCCAGACCCTCTCCCCGCACACCGCCGACCTCGACGTCGGCGTCCCCGCGCGCGGACTGCACGGCGAGTCCTACCGGGGACACGTCTTCTGGGACGAGCTGTTCGTGCTGCCCTACCTCGACCTGCGCCTGCCCGACGTCTCCCGCGCCCTGCTGCGCTACCGCCACCGCCGCCTGGACGCGGCCTGCCGCGCCGCCCGCGAGATCGGCCGGCGCGGCGCGCTGTACCCGTGGCAGAGCGGCAGCGACGGCCGCGAGGAGACCCAGGAACTGCATCTCAACCCCCGCTCCGGACGCTGGCTGCCCGACCACTCCCGGCTTCAGCGGCACGTCGGCTCGGCGGTCGCGTACAACGTGTGGCAGTACGCCGAGGCGAGCGGCGACACCGCCTTCCTGGACGGCGAGGGCGCCGAGATGATCCTGCAGATCGCCCGCTTCTGGGCCGACTCGGCCGCCTGGGACGACCGTCTCGGCCGGTACCGCATCCGGGGCGTCGTCGGCCCCGACGAGTACCACGACGCCTACCCGGACGCCGCCGAACCCGGCCTGGACGACAACGTGTACACCAATGTCACGGCGGCCTGGGTGCTCGCCCGCGCGCTCGATCTGCTGGAGACGCTGCCCGAGCCGCGCCGCCGCGAACTCACCGAGAGCATCGGCCTGGAACCGGACGAACCCGCCCGCTGGGACGACGTCTCCCGCGGCCTGCACGTGCCCTTCCACGACGGTGTGATCAGCCAGTTCGACGGCTACGGCGACCTCGCCGAACTGGACTGGGACGGCTACCGGAACCGGTACGGCGACATCCGCCGCCTGGACCGGATCCTGGAGGCCGAGGGCGACACCGTCAACCGCTACAAGGCGTCCAAACAGGCCGACGCGCTGATGCTCGGCTACCTCTTCTCACCCGCCGAACTCCGCTCCCTGTTCGCCCGGCTCGGCCACCACCTGCACGACGACACCTGGTCGGCCACCGTCGACTACTACCTGCGCCGCACCAGCCACGGCTCCACCCTCAGCGGCCTGGTCCACGGCTGGATCCTGACCCGCGCCCGCCGCGCCGACGCCTGGGGCTGTGTGGCGGAGGCCCTGCGCGGCGACGTCGCCGACATCCAGGGCGGCACCACCGGTGAGGGCATCCACCTCGGCGCCATGGCCGGCACCCTGGTCCTCGTCCAGCGCGGACTGACCGGCCTGGAGACCCGCGACGGCGCCCTGTGGCTCGACCCGGTCCCGCTGCCCGAGCTCTCCTCCTACGGCTTCACCCTGCGCTACCGGCAGCACTGGGGCGTGCGCCTGTGGCTGTGCTCCGGCCTGCTGGAGGCCGCCGTACCGTCCTCGCACGCCGCACCCATCGACATCCGCCTCCCGGACCGGCTGGTGTCCGTCCAGCCGGGGGAGACGGTGCGGCTGCTGCTGGTGGACTGAGGCGTCGGTGCCGGTGGACCGAGGCGTCAGGCGGTCGGCGTCAGGTGGTCCAGCGGCCGTCGGGCTGGCGGTGGTCCGGCTGCTGCCGGCGGCCCACCGGCGGCTGGCTCTTCGCCTGCCGGACAGCCGTCTCGGGGATCTGCGTGTGGAAGTAGAGCAGCTTGCCCTGTCCTCGCGCACCCAGGCCGTGATGTCCCTTTACCGGAGAGTTCTTACGCATGACTCGACTCCTTGGCACCGCTCACGGTTACCGCTCACGCTACGCCGCCCCTTCCCGGGCGGCGACCGGGCGTCGAGACCCCCTTCGAGGTGCGGGTCCCGACGCCCGGTGCGACGCTGACAAGATGCACACCTCAGAGCTGACTCCCGAAATCCGGGCCGCTCTCAGTGAGGAGCGGCCCTACCCCGCCATCACGCTGGTCGTGCCGACCGATGCCGACTTCCCCTTCAGCGAGAAGAACCGGATCACCCTGCGGGACCTCGTCACCGAGGCCAAGCGGCGGCTGGCGGACGACCCCGACGTGGGGCGGGAGATCAAGCTGGAGCTGCGGGACCACGTGCTGGATCCCGCCGTGATCGAGCGCGAGGTCGATCCCTTCCATCCCGACGACGCCATGGTCGTCTACCTGGCCGCGAACGAGCCGGTCCAGGTGTGGCAGATGACATCGCTCGCCGACGTGGAACCGCGGGTCGAGTTCGCCTCGTCGTTCCTGACCCGCTACCTCGTGGGGGCCGAGCAGCGGTCCCGGCCGTTCCTGGTGCTCGTCCTCGACCAGGACATGTGCCGCCTCTACCACGGCTCGGTGCGCCGCCTGGTGCAGGTCGAGCACCACGGCTTCCCGTGCGCCCCGGAGATCCCGTCGCCGGAGGACGCCCTGCCCGGTCTCATCCCGCACTCGGCGCCGTACGAAGGACACGAGGAGCGCGTCCAGCAGTACCTGCGCAGGGTCGACAAGCGGCTGGGCGACGCCCTCGGCGAGCACTCCGGACTGCCGCTCTTCGTCATCGGCGGCGACAAGATCCTCTCGGCGTTCAAGGGCATCACCACGTACGGCAACCACGTCGCGGGCACGCTGCCGCTCACCGGTATGGACAAGGACCGGCCGCAGGACCTGATGAGGCGGCTGGAGCCGGTCCTCGCCGAGTTCTACCGGCGGCAGGTGGCCGAGGCGGTGAACGCGCTGAACGAGGCCCACGGGCAGGGCAAGTACGCGGGCGGCCCGGCGGAGGTCTGGACCGCCGTCGCCGACAAGCGGGTGCAGCAACTGATCGTCGAGGAGGGTCTGGTCCTGGCGGGCCGGATCACCGGCGACGGCCGGATGCTGGAACTGGTCGAGATGTCCAAGCCGGTGACCCTGCCGGAGCCGAAGCAGGACATCGAGCCCCCGCCCCGCTCCATGGGCGTGGCCACCGACATCGTCGAGCAGCTCGTCGACCGGGCGATCGCGGCGGACACACAGGTGCTGTTCGTCCCCGACGGCACGCTCGTCGGAGCGGGCGGAGTGGCCGCGCTGCTGCGGTACTGACCGGCCTGCGGGCGCTGCCGGGAGGGGGCCGAGGGTCCGGCCCCCTCCCGGCAGCGCCCGTGGCGGTTTCGCGCGTGCAGATCGGGATGCCGGGTCCGTCGGAGGTGCGCGGCAACGAGGGCTGCCCGGTCGACGTCCCCGGCGTGCGACTGCGGGGACTGCGCGTCGCTCTCGCGCCCAAGCGGACGGTTACGGGCTGACGGTGGAACCCGGCGCTGTCGACGCCGTGCGGTTCGTTCGACGCTGCCGGTGACGCGGAGATCACCCTCGGGCGCGGTTACGGGGCTGATCACTGAACTGACCGACCTGGTGGCCGCGCACCCGGCACTGCGCCGCGCCGCGGCGAGCCCGGGGAAGCCGCGGACGCGGCCCGGATCGAGCGGAGCGCGTGGAGCCGCCTCGGCGAGGAGAAGCTCGCCGACGCGGTGTGGGAGGGGACGGTGACCAGCCGGCCCCGGCTGGTCGGGGCCACGCCCGCTGCCTGAATGTGGACACCGCCCACACCTACCCGACGAGGGCCGTTCCGGCGCACCAGGGGCCGGCCGCGAGGCCGGCAGCACGAGGAGACCGATCGCACCGAGCCGGTCGAGGGCGCTCGCGGCTGGTTCGTACCCCATCGCGAAGGCCACCGCGACGACGGCCGCGTCCGCCACCGGACAGCGCACCGTGGTGACGACGACGTGCTCGCTCAGCACGAGAACCGCGGGAGACGTTTCAGATCGCGCGGCAGTGTGATCGCAGCCCCGGCCGACGGCGTCGAGACAGTACTCATCGTGCGATCGCCTCGAAGTCGATGCCGTCGAGCACCACTTTGCCGCCGTACGCCTTGCGCAGCCCTGACACCGCGATCGCCGAAGTCTTCATGTCCACCACTCTCCCGACCGGGCCTGACACCGCCCTGACACGCCCCTGACACGGCCCTCGACACCCTCCGGTGAAGTGACGTCAGAGCGCTGCCACCTGCGCCGAGTTGGCTCGATGGCGGGAAGCTGCCACGGCGCAAAGCCGCCTTGACCTGGCATCTCTGCATGGGCCGACGGTCTGCCAGGGTGGGGCCACCGCAGCACCGACCGGGCTTCGTCCGCCGCCTGTTGGCACGTACGGGCGTGGGCGAATCCGGCAGACGTGTGACACCGGCGGGCATCCGCCGGTGCACGGATTTGGGAGAGCGATGCGCGCGATATCGCGTACATGTCTGGGCGCGGCGACAGCCGTCGTCCTGGCCGCCACCACGGCCCTGACCTCCGCGGCGGCGACGCCCGGAGACTCCGCAGCGAACGACAGACCTCTGACCGGGACCGCCGCGGCGGCGGCGCACGGCGACACGAGTTCGGTCGTGACGCTCGTGACCGGCGACAGGATCCTGGTCACCAAGGACGCGTCGGGGCGCGGCTCCGCGGTCGCGCTGCCCGCCGACGACGGCAGTACCCCACTCATTCAGACCCGGCAGACCGGCGACGACCTCTACGTCTACCCCGACAGCGCCACCGCCGCGATCGCCGCCGGCCGCGTCGACCAGGAACTGTTCAACGTCACCGGCCTGGTGCGCCAGGGGTACGACGACGCGCACTCCGACGTGACGCCGCTCATCGCCGTCTACGACAAGTCCGTCGACGTCACCCGCAGCGTGCCCGCGACCCCGCGCGGCGCCGAGCGCGGCCTCGTCCTCGACCCGGTCGACGGCGTGGCACTCGAAGCCTCCAAGAAGGACGCGGCCTCCTTCTGGGCCGACATCACCTCCCCGCGCTCCCGAGCCGCCGGGGACCTGAAGAAGCTGTGGCTCGACGGCAAGGTCAAGGCCACCCTCGACAAGTCGACCAAGCAGGTCCACGCTCCCGAGGCCTGGGCCGCCGGGTACGACGGCAAGGGCACCAAGGTCGCCGTGCTCGACACCGGCGTCGACGCCGAACACCCCGACCTCAAGGGCCGGATCGGTGCCGCCGAGAACTTCACCGACTCGCCCGACACCACCGACCGTCAGGGGCACGGCACCCACACCACCTCCACGGTCGGCGGCACCGGCGCGGCGAGCGACGGCAAGAAGCGCGGAGTCGCCCCCGGCACCGAACTCCTCGTGGGCAAGGTGCTCAACGACGGCGGCTACGGCGAGATGTCCTGGATCATCGCGGGCATGCAGTGGGCCGTCGACCAGCACGCCGACGTCGTCTCCATGAGCCTCGGCAACCCGACCCCCACGGACTGCTCAGACCCCATGGCCACGGCCACCGAGGAGCTGGCCCGCACCAACAAGAACACCCTTTTCGTGATCGCGGCCGGCAACTCCGGACCGTCCCTCAACACGGTCTCCTCACCCGGCTGCGCGCCGAGCGTCCTGACCGTCGGCGCCGTCGACCGGGACGACTCCACCGCGTGGTTCTCCAGCAGGGGGCCGGTGGGCGGCTCGCACACCCTCAAGCCCGAGATCGCCGCGCCCGGCGTCGCCATCTCCGCCGCCGCGGCGGGGGGCCGCGGCATCTACGCGTACCAGAGCATGAGCGGCACCTCGATGGCGACCCCGCACGTCGCGGGCGCCGCCGCCATCGTCAAGCAGCGCCACCCCGACTGGACCGCGCAGCAGATCAAGGCCGCGCTCGTCTCCTCCGCCGACAGCGCCATCCCCGGCGACGTGCGCGAGACCGGCGGCGGACGCCTCGACGTGAAGGCCGCGATCGACGAGACCGTGCTCGGCGCCCCCGCCGTGCAGGGCGGCAGCTTCGACTGGCCGCAGGGCAAGGACGACCGCACCACCGTCGACGTGCCGTACACCAACACCGCCGACCACTCCGTCACGCTGAACCTCGCCGTGCGGGACGTCACCGGCAACGACGGCTCCGCCGTCCACTCGGCCCTCGCCAAGCTCGGCGAGCGGTCCGTGACCGTGCCCGCGGGCGCCACCGTCTCGGTGCCGCTGCAACTGGACCCGGACGCCTCGCTCAAGGCGCGCCAGTACGGCGACGTCACCGGCCGCGTCGTCGCCACCACCGGCACGGACGCCGTCGGCAAGGTCACCGTCTCCACCCCCTTCGCGCTGTACGTCCAGCCGGAGACCGTCAGCCTCCGCGTCAAGGTCGTCGACCGCACCGGCAAGCCCGCCTCGGGCTCCTCGTCCCTCGACCTGATCGGCACGGACGTCGCGTCCGGTGAGCGGCGCTACAACGACGGCGCCACCGAGCAGACCTACCAGGTCCGCCCCGGCAGCTACTTCCTCTCCTCCTACATCACCACCCCGGACAGCGGCTCCACCCAGATCGACTCCGTGACCTACGCCGCCCGCCCGCAGCTGGACATCGCCAAGGACACCACCGTCGTCCTCGACGCACGCGAGGCGCACAAGCTGTCCGTGCGCACCGAACGGCCCACCGAGAACCACAGCACCACGCTCGGCTTCGCCCGCTCGTGGGGCGCGAACTGGCTGCACGCGGGCTCCCTGAGCGGCGGCCGCCAGATCAACGGCTACTACGCCGACGTCCAGGGCCGCGCCCACGACGGCGACTTCGAGTTCGGCAGCTACTGGCGCCGCTACGCCCCGCAGATCAGCGACTTCGGCATCGCCGACGGACCGCGCCTGCACCCGGTCACCGCCGCCACCGGCTCCGCCAACCTCGACGGCACCGGCAAGGCCGAGGTCGTCGACGCGGGTGCCGGCACCGCCGCGGAACTGGCCGCCGCCCAGGTCAAGGGCAAGATCGCGCTGGTCCGGGTCCCGGACACCACCACCTCCGTCAGCAGGCAGGCCCAGGACGCCCGGACCGCCGGCGCGGTCGCGCTCGTCGCCTACCACGAGGCTCCCGCCCGCTGGTACCCCTCGGTCGGCTTCACCGGCGGACCGCTGCCGGTCCTCGGCCTTCCCACCGACGAGGCGAAGACCGTCCTGGACCGGCTGGCGTCCGGCCCGGTCACCCTCGACTGGCGGGCCACCGCCGTCAGCCCGTACGTGTACACCCTCGCCTTCCCGGAGAACGGCCCCGTCGAGTCCGACCGGACCTACCGGGTCCGCGACACCGAGCTCGGCAGCACCAAGGCCACGTACCACAGCATGGGTGTCGCCGCCGACTACCTCGACGGGATCACCGCGCACCGTCCCGGCACGGACGTGGCCGTGGGCGTGTTCGACCTGGTCCCGGTGCCGGCCAAGCGCACCGAGTTCTACACGGCGGGCGACACCGGCTTCACGCAGTGGGTCTCCAGCAGCTTTCCCTGGGGCGAGTTCATGGACGGCGCCGCCCACACCTACAAGGCGGGCGACCAGCGCACCGAGAGCTGGTACGACGGCGTCATCGCCCCCACCGCCCCGCGCGACGCCTCGGGCAAGGAACAGCTCGCCGCCGAGCGGCAGGGCAACCTCATCGGGGTCGCGCCCAGCATCTGGGGCGACGGTGAACACAGCGCCACCCAGGGCTCGTTCGGCGACCTCGGCTCGATGACCCTGCGCATCGACGGCAAGGAAGCCGGATCGAGCAGCTGGCCCTCGGGCGTCTTCGAGGTCCCGGCCGCCGACTCGGCGTACGAACTGACCCTGAACACCGCCAAGTTCGGTCAGCCGGCACAGGTCTGGAAGCGTTCCACCTCGACCCGGACCACCTGGTCCTTCCGCTCGCAGCTCGACGAGAACGCCTACTCCCAGGGCCTGCCGCTCCTCTTCCCGCACTACGGCCTGCCCGAGGACGGCCTCAAGACCCTGTCCGCCACCGGCGATGAGCACATCACCCTCACGGCCACCGGCCACGCCGGCTACACGCCGGGTGCCCTGCGCAGCGCCGAGCTCTCGTACTCGTACGACGGCGGCACCACGTGGACCAAGGCGCCGACCGCCGAGCACGACGGCGTCTGGACCGCGACGGTGAACCACGCCGGAGCCTCCGGCAAGCAGGTCACCCTGAAGGTCGCGCTGACCGACACGAACGACAACTCGGTCACCCAGACCGTCACGCGCGCCTACGACGTGCGCTGATCCACCTCACACCGGCAACCGCCGGGCGGCCACGACGGTGGCGCCCGGCGGTACGTCGTGCGGCCGTGCGGCGCGCAGGACCCAGGCGCCGCTCGCGGGGCGAACCGGAAGCCGGTCGAGGCAACTTTTGCTGACCCGTTCGGGTGGCGGGCGCGACGGAGCCGGACGAGGAGAACCGCGTGGACCGTTCGCACGGTGGCCCGTTCAGGGGGTGACGATCGCGAAGTCCGGGTCCGGGGCGCGGAGGTAGCCGAAGAGTTCGGCGGGCTTGGCGGCATCGCCGGTGACCTTGACGTCGGCGCGCGTCGTCAGTTCGTCCGGGGGGAGGGTGCCGAGCAGCACGGCCCGCAGGTCGCTCTCCGCGAGGGTGATCTCGACTTCCGGCGCGGCGGCCGCGGGCCCGGTGCCGGTGACATGGGTGAGGACCCCGTTGCGCAACCGCATCGTGACGGGCTCGCCGCCGGTCACGTTCCAGCGCACCGTGATGTCCGCGTCCCAACTGCGCGGTCCGTCCACCCGGATGGCCAGTGCGTCGAACAGCTGGTCCAGCGTCAGCGCGGCCAGTACGTCGGGCGAGGCGGTGACGGTGGGCGTTCCGACCGAGCCGTGCCGGAGCTCGTAGGCGCCCATGAGGAAGAAGTTGCGCCACGTGCCGTTCTCGCTGCCGTACCCGAGCTGCTCCAGGGCGTCGGCCTGCAGCGCACGGGCCTCGGCGTTGTCCGGATCGGCGGACAGGACGTGGTTGACGACCTGCGCCACCCAGCGGTGGTCGCCGACGTCGAACGACTGCCGGGCACGGCGCAGGACCTCGTCGGCGCCGCCCATGTACACCACGTACCGCTGCGCGGCGTCGACCGGCGGATGCTCCCACAGGTGCGCCGGGTTGCCGTCGAACCAGCCCAGGTAACGCTGGTAGATCGCCTTGGTGTTGTGGCTGACCGAGCCGTAATAACCGTGGGTGTGCCAGGCCCGCTCCAGCGCCGGGGGCATCTCCATCCGCTCGGCGATCTCCGGTCCGGTCAGCCCCAGGTTGAGCATGCGCAGCGTCTGGTCGTGGAGGTAGGCGTACAGGTCGCGCTGCAGGGTCAGGAACTCGACCACGCGCTCGCGCCCCCAGGTCGGCCAGTGGTGGGAGGCGAAGGCCACGTCACTGGAGCCGGCGAACAGGTCCACGGCCTGGGTGAGGTAGTGGGCCCACACACGGGGGTCGCGGACCTGGGCGCCGCGCAGGGTGAGCAGGTTGTGCAGGTTGTGGGTGGCGTTCTCGGCCAGGCACAGCGCCCCGTGGTCGGGGAAGTGGACGTTCATCTCCGCCGGGGCCTCGGTACCGGGCGTGAGCTGGAAGACCATCCGGATACCGTCGGCGGTCTCCCTCTGCCCGGTACGGCTGATGTCCACCGTCGGCGGGATCAAACCGACCGCACCGGTCGAGGTCGTCTGCCCGAGGCCCGCGCCGATCTGCCCGCGCGCACCCTTCGGCAGCGCGGCGCCGTACATGTAGGCGGCCCGGCGGCCCATGGCCGTACCGGCGTACACGTTCTCGCTGACCGCGTGCTCCAGGAACCCGTGCGGGGCGAACACCGGCACACCGGCCGCGACGTCCTCGTCGGTGGTGACACCCCGCACCCCGCCGAAGTGGTCGGCGTGGCTGTGGGTGTAGAGCACACCCTTCACCGGCCGGTCGCCGCGGTGGCCGCGGTACAGGGCCAGGGCCGCCGCCGCGGTCTCGGCGCACAGCAGCGGGTCGATGACGAGGATTCCCTCCTCACCCTCGACGATCGTCATGTTCGACAGGTCGAAGCCGCGCACCTGGTAGATGCCCCCGGTCACCTCGAAAAGGCCGTGGTCGGAGCAGAGCCGGCTCTGCCGCCACAGGCTGGGGTTGACCGTGTCCGGGCAGTCCCGGTCGAGGAACCCGTAGGCGTCCAGGTCCCACACGACGCGGCCGTCGGCGTCGCGGATCACGTTGTCCCGCGCGGTGCCCAGGAAGCCCCGGCGCGCGTCCTCGAGGTCCTGCGTGTCGTCGAACGCGAACCGCCGCCGTACGGCTTCGTTCCCCGCCACGATCCCCGGCTCGGCCTGCTTGCTCTCGGTGTTCCCGGGCATCTCGGTCTCCCTGGCGGACGACGGTGAGGTGGCCGCCGTACGCACGCGGCAGTGCCACCCTCCCTTCGGCCGGGCCCGCGCACGAGCCGGTGTAGGCCGTTCGGATGAGCCCGGTCGGCGCGGTCGCCCCACCTCCGCTCGGCAGGTGAGCCCTGCCCCCTTGGGCTAGCCTGGACGACGACTTCGATGGCTTCGACCCCGTCGCCCACGACCACGTCGGCGACCAGCCGGGCGGCTCGACAACTCGATGCCCCGGCGGGCCGGGTGGTGGCCCGGTGACAGGTGAACCGGTGGCGACGGCGCCACGGAAAGCTTCTGGTGAGCCCCCACGGGAGGCACGATGGTCTCAGCACACGCGACGCCGGGCGCGGACCGCCGGCACGGGGTGACGGTCGCCGCGCAGGCGGAGCCGGACCGCTGGTGGTTCGGGTTCGGCCAGCGGACGGAGCCCATCGCTCCCGGAGCCGAGCCGCCCGAGGGGGCCAGACCCCAGATCACCCAGCACTACATCTGGGCGTTCACCGTGGACGAGGCGCAGCGAAACCTGTGGTGGGGCACGGCCGGGAACGTCACCGGCGCGGGACTGGCCACCGTGGCCACCGACTTTCCGGGCACCGGAATGCTCGCGCCGCTGCAACCGTGGGACGACCCCGAGAACGTGACCTGCGAGTTCGACATCTCCTACGACTCCACCCACGACGTGCTGCCGGCCCAGGGCATCGTCGGCGACGCGGTGCCCGCGCAGGTGTGGCAGCACGACATCGCCGACGGAGTGTCGACGAACCGGACCCCGACCTCCGAGCAGTGCCCCGAACTGAACACGCTGGCCGGACTGCGGGCGGCGGGGTCGGTGGGGAACGTCGTACTCATCGGCGGGATCCAGACCACCACAGAGGCGGGCGCACAGGGGGGCGGGACCGTCATGCTGCTGGCCTACCGGGCCGACGACGCCGAGTTCCTGGGCTGGCGACTGTTCCCCGAGTGGAACAACATCAAGAACTTCGTCGTCGCCGGCGGCCGGCTGTACTTCGGCGTCGGCCTGGCCGAACCCGGCGAGCGGGGCACCGGCTCGGGCCCGAACCCGCCGACCGGCAGCGTGCAGCGCTGGGCGGGCGACGCGCAGGACCCGTTCCGGTTCGAGGAGGTCGGCCTGCTGGGCAACCAGCCCGCCTACTTCACGGTCCATCACGACCGGATCGTCACCAGCACCTGGGCCGGAACGGGCAGCCGGGAACACACCGGTGTCTACGTCAGCCCGCCCCTGCACGAACTCTCCCCGGACACCCGGACCGGCTGGCAGCTGGCGTTCACGTCGGCCCAGCTGTTCCCGGACCCGATCACCGCACGCTCCATGGTGTCGTTCGCGGTGACCTCCTTCGACGGATGGGTGTACGCCACGTTCGGCATCCCCAGCGTCGAACCCTCGCTCACCCACCACCTCACCGCCCACCCCGACATCCCACGCGGCTCGCTCCCCGACCTGGCCCGCGCCTACCTGCGGACCTCACCCGCCGGAGTGGTCTACCGACTCAAGAACCCCGGCGCCCTCGACCAGCAGGTCGAGTTGCTGTACGGCGAGCGCGCGTACTGGACGTACGAGCCCGGCCACGGCGACGACGGGTGGACGCTCCAGGACAACCTGCTGCACCAGGAACCGAAGTTCGGCGGCGGCGGTTTCGGCGACCGGTGGAACGACTACGTCGGCTGGGGCGCGGCCGTGTTCCGCGGCAAGCTGTACATGGGCACGTTCAACATGACCAAGATCGTGCGGGACATCACCCTGAACCCCGCCACCGGACTGCTCTCCCACGCGCTCGACCGGCCCGTCAGCCAACTGGAGCTGTGGCTGGCGCGCACGTTCCTCTTCCCCGACGACCGGGTCGCCGGCCAGGTGTGGGTCTTCGACGACGCCGACAGCCCGGCCTGGCCGCTGACCACCTCCGGGTTCAACAACGCCTGCACCTGGGGCATCCGAGGCGTCCTGCCGGTCGGTGACGAGTACCTGTTCTTCGGCACCAACCAGGGCTGGCAGTACCCCACGCAGGCGCGCGACAACCCGCCCCGCCGCGCCGGGTGGCAACTCCTGAAACTCACCCCCGAACACCAGGCCCCACACGATCAGGGGTGGTTCATGGACTTGTCCGAGGGTGTGATCCGTACGGTGCGGGACGTGGCCGGGGCCGTGCCGAAGGGCGACCTGGACGGCGCGCTGCGGGCCGTGGTCCGACCGGTGGCCGGGCTCGTGCCGGACACGTTCTGGTCCGATACCGCGCTGCGCGCGATGGACCGTGCGGTGGGGCTGATCCGTGGGCCGCTGAGTCTCGGCCGGCCGTGGGCGTGAGCGTTGTGTCCGCATGTGCGGGCCGCGCGACGTCTAGCCACCCTGCAGGGCGGACACCAGGGTGGCCACCGTCACGGTGTTGAAGACGAAGGCGATGACCCCGTGGGCCGCCACGGTCCGCCGCATCTCCCGTGAGGTCACGTTCACGTCGGTCGTACCGAACGTCGTCATCACGGACAGGGCGAAGTAGACGTAGTCGGCCCAGACCGTGGAGCCCTCGCCGGGGAAGTCGAGCCCCTGCTCGTCCTCCAGGAGATCGTCGGCCTGGAAGGTGACCGCGAAGGACGCGACCACGCAGATCCAGGCGACGACGACCAGGGTGAGCGCCACCACCACGCGCGGCGTCACCGCAATCGCGGAACCGAGGTGTCCGGGCAACCACAGCACCGCCACCGTGAACGCGGCCGCCGCGATGAAGATCGAGGCCCCCGGTCCGGGCGCGGTACCGAGAACCCATCGCTGGATCACCGTGCCCCGCGTCTCACGCTCGGCCCAGGCACGCACCTGCTCCGGTCGCGCGCTCGCGAAGGCGAACACGGTGAGCCCGAGATAGGGAACCAGATAGCCGAACAGCACGAGCACGCCGAAGTCCGCCGCCGAGAACCGCAACGTGTCGTCCCGGAGCGCGAGCAGAACCACCGCCGTACACGCCGCGACGAGAACACTCGCCGCCGACCGACGGCGCTCGGAGAGCCATTGCTGCACGGAGTCGTGTCCTGCCTTTCCGCGGAGAAGGTACGGCATCCACCGCGCCCGGTAGCGGCCAACACTACGGACCGAGGGACGGCCGCCGACCGCCGGGCTCCGAAGTGGCGGTGATGACCCGTCAGCATCTCCGGCGCCTTGAGGATCTCTTTGGCCGCGCTTGGTGAGCGGCGTGCGGTGATGACCTGTCCGTGAACAGACCGCCGCCCGGCCCGCCCGTTCCCCTTCCGACAGGACGGAAGGAAGCGGGCGGGCCGGGCGGCGGCGGGACATGACGGCCGTCGGGCCGCCACGGCCTCCTCTACGGTGTGATCACTTGGCCGGCGGAGCGGGCAGCTTGTCGCCCTTGAAGTCCGGGGCGTCGGCGGCCGCACGCATCGCGCTGAGCGCGAAGGTCTGCTGGGCCTGGTAGATGCGGGTCTGGTTGTCGGCGGTGCGGAAGGTGAAGGCCCAGGTCGGACCGGTGGGGTTGGTGTAGGTGAAGGCGGTCGGCTCGGTGGCCGCGGCGTCGCCTTCGTAGGTCTCCTGCTTCCAGTTGCGCCACTGGCCGCTGCCCTGGGTGGTCTCGCCGGTGTTGTAGACGAGGCCGTCGCTGCCGCGGACGACGACCTCGGTGAGACCGGTCAGCGGGGAGATCACGGCGCTGGGGGATCCCTGAGCGGTGACGCCGGAGACGCTGTCCCACGTTCCGTAGGCGCCGCCTTCGACGGACTGGCCGGCGGTGACGACGCTGCCGTTCGTGTCCGTGGCGAAGACCCGCATGCGGTAGCCGGGGTAGACGACGACGGACGGGGTGCCCGTGATCGCCGGGTTGCCCACGGACGTCCAGGCGGAGAGGGTGCCGTCCTCCTTGAAGAGGGCGGTGCTCAGTCTGCCGGAGGCGTCCTTGCCGAACAGCTGGATGCCGTCGCGTACGGTCACGGCCTTGAGGGGACCGGCGAAACCGGTGCCGGCGAGCTGTGTCCAGCCCATGAAGTCGACGTTGGCGCGCTGCTGGATGCGGTACCAGGGCTTGCCGTCCGCGTCGAGTGCGAACTGGGTCATCAGACCGGTCGGGGTCTTGCCGGTGACGGCGTGCCGGCCCATGGCGCCGGCCAGATCGATCCAGTCGCCCCAGTCGACGGCGCCCTTGGCGGTCTGGTTGCGCTGCCAGATGCTGCCGGAGGTGTTGTGGGCGGTGACGACGACACGGCCGTCGGTGTGCTCGGAGAGCGACGGCGTGCCGCTGAAGGCCTCCTGGCCGGAAATCACCGTCCACTGGGCGCCGTTGATGTCGGCCGGGTCGGTGCGGCCGTGGACCAGGCGGCCGATGTTGTCGGTGTAGGCCAGTTCCAGCTTGCCGTCGGAGGCCTGCATGACGGCGTTGGGGGTGTAGGACTCCAGCGGCACCGGAGTCGCCGCGGGCGTGTGGTTGGTGCCGATGCGGCAGATGTCGGGCGCACCCGCGACCGATGCGAATCCGGCCCAGCCGGACGCCTCGACCTGCTTGTTCCAGACGGGCCAGTCCTGCGTGTCCTCGTCGAAGCGGTAGTACGTGACGGACCCGGTGCCCTTCACGCGGAAGAGCGTGTCGCCGCCGTAGGAGGTCATGAACTTGGTGTCGCTCCAGTCGGCGCCGGACACCAGCCGGTGGCGCTCGATCCAGCGCTGGCTGGTGTGGTCGTAGCGGGAGCGGTAGAGCTTTCCGTCGGTCGCGTCACGGCCGTAGATCACGCCCTGGTCGCCCGCGTAGATCGCGTCGTAGTTCAGTCCCTTGTCGACGATCTTGCCGCTGCCCGCCACGAAGTCGCTCGCGGCCGCGTCGTAGCGGTACCAGCGCAGGTCGTTGGTGTCCGAGAGCGTCCATATGTAGCTGCCGCGGTCGATGGTGATGTCGTCGGTCAGGCCGGCCGTCCTGAACTGGGTGAAGCCCGAGCTGATCTTGCGATGGTGAACGTCCCAGGTGTTGCTGGAGCTGATCCGGTGGCTGTAGTACAGCCCATCCGACTTGATGCCGTAGAAGCTCGCGCCCGGGCCGGCGAGCATACGCCCGTATCCGGTCCACGTGCTGTCGATGGTGGTGCTGTTCGGGACGGCGTTGCCGACCGCCGGGTCGGGCATGTCGGCCCGGTTGAGCTTGCCGGTGGAGTCCAGGGTGTACGTGGCCGCCGCCGTGCCGCACGTCAGCGGCACGACCGCCTGGGCCGTGCCGGGCGCGGCGACGAGGAGTGGCAACGTTGCGGCGATTGCGGTTGCGATGGCAGCCAGACGTCCTTTTCGGGACAGTGAGTTGAGCGTCATGGCGACGGACATTAGGCAGCCTTCGGTGAACGGTGCGGTGGCGAAAAGATGAATTAAATGATCTTGGAGTTTGCGATTCCATGAACATGGAGATTTTGAGCGGGAGATGGGGTCTTCTGTTTCATGTGGCGGGGTCGCGGCACAAGTCGCCCTGGAAGGAGCCGTGTTCACCGGCCGGGAGGGTGATCACGGAAAGGTAACGCCCCGATGAATGGTGTGGGTGAGTGGTCGACAAGGCTGCCGGTGAACCGTCAAGATCCCTTCAAATCTCTGTGCTTTCTGTGGGGGGACTGTGCCGGTGTATCGGATACGCGCGCGCAAATTCCTGACGGCTGGACTGCTCCGTCATCGCTGGAGCCGAGCCGTCGCGCTTGCTGTTGCGACGGTCATGGCTGTCGGCGCGCTCGCCGTCGCCGACGTCGGGATCCTGTTCTTCCCCGGTGACCCGGCCCCCGCGAAAGGCCCTGCCCAGAGCTGGGGCAGTGCCGAGGGACGCGGTCACGAGGTGGTCCGCGGGCGCAACGACGACGCACCGCGGTCCCTGCGGGCCAAGTACCCGCTGAAGGGCGCCTCCGCCGCCCGGCCCGCGGTGCGCAAGAACAAGGTCGAGGTCACCGACCCGCCGCGCACGAAGGTCAAGGGCTTCGACCGCGAGAAGAGCAAGGAGATCTTCTCGCAGCGGGACGCCCACAGCCGTACGTACGCCAACGACGACGGCACCCGCACCACGGAGATCTCCACCAGTCCCCTCAACTACCGTGACGAGCACGGAGTCTGGCGGGGCATCGACAGCTCCCTCGTCGAGCAGGGCGGCGGCTGGGCCAACACCGCCGACTCCGTGGACGTGCGCTTCGCCGACCGGGCCGACGCCGGTGAACTCACCTCCGTCACGCTGCCGTCCGGCGAGTCCTTCGGGTACGGGCTGAGCGGTGCCGCCTCCGCGGCCGGCAAGGCGGACGGCGCCCGCGTCAGCTACGGGCAGGTGCTCCCCGAGACCGACCTCTGGCTCGACTCACAGGCCGGCGGGGCCAAGGAGACCCTTGTCCTGAAGTCCGCCGAGGCCCCGAACAGCTTCCTCTTCCCGCTGCACCTCAAGGGCCTCACCGCCAAGGCCGACGGCGCATCGATCCTGCTGACCGACGCCAAGGGCCGCACCCGTGCCGTGATTCCGGCCGGGTTCATGGAGGACGCCGCACAGTCCGTCTCGCACGCCGTGACGTACGAACTCGTCCAGCAGGACGGCGGCCAGGCACTGAAGGTGACCGCCGACCGGGAATGGCTCGCCGACCCGGCCCGCGCCTTCCCCGTCCTTATCGACCCCTCCGTCGACACCACGTCCGCGTCCACCTCCATGACGGTCCGCAGCGGCGGTTCCGTCGTCGGCTCCACCGAACTGCAGGTCGGCAAGGGGCCGGACGGCGCGTCCGCTGCCTACCTCGGCTTCCCCGGCCTCGACGAGGAGCTGAGGTACCACCAGATCTTCGGTGTGCAGCTCCAGGTCGTGAACTTCGACTCGGCCTCCTGCAAGCCGCGTTCCGTCTCCGTCCATCCCGTGACCGGGTCGTGGACCGCCGGTACCGGCACCGCCTACCCCGGCCCCGCCGTCGGCGGCGCCCTCGCGTCGAAGTCCTTCGCATACGGCTACATCGGCTTCGGCCAGTCGCAGTCCGCCTGCCCCACCGCCGGTGAGCTCTTCGACCTCGGCAAGGGCGGCCGCGACCTGGTCCAGCGCTGGGTCAACGGCACCCAGGCCAACTACGGCCTGTCGCTGCGTGCTTCCGCCACCGACTCGCTCGCGTTCAAGAAGTTCACCGGCCACGCCTCGGCCAACCCGCCCAAGCTGTTCGTCACCCACTCCCCGTACAACGCGTCCTACAGCTTCCCCAAGCCCGTCCCCGAGCCGCCGGTGCTGCAGAACCAGGCCGGGAAGGTCCAGGTCTCCGTCACCAACAAGGGCGCCGAGACCTGGACGCCGTCCACCTACTACCTCGCCTACCGCGCCTACGACAAGAAGGGCAAGCTCGTCACGCAGCAGCGTGCGGGCAGCCTCACCGGCAGCGTGGCCCACGGTGCCAAGGCGACGGTCGACGCCACCATCAAGGCGCTCCCGCCGGGCGTCTACATGCTCGACTTCACGATGGTGCGCCAGGGCGGCAAGGTCTTCACGGACGAGCAGGTGCCGCCGGGCCGGCTGACCATCCAGGTCTTCGACATCGCCCCGGTGGTCAAGGAGCAGTTCCCGCCCAACGGTTACCAGGCCCAGACCCTGACCCCGCAGCTGTGGGCGGCCGGCGTCGACATCGACGCGCCCCCCGGCTCCTCGCTGCAGTACAAGTTCGAGATCTGCGAGTCGGACAAGGACGGCAAGCCGGCCGGCTGTACGACCTCGGCCTACCAGACGAGTTCGGCCTACCCGATCCCCTCCGGCCGGCTGAAGTGGGGCAAGACCTATCTGTGGCGCGGCTTCGTCAAGGACGCGTCCAACGAGGTCCCCACCGCGCAGGTGGCCCTGGTCGCCACCGTTCCGCAGCCCGAGATCACCTCACGGCTCTCCCAGGCCCAGGGCAAGGAGTTCGACCCGAACGTCGGCAACTTCACGTCCAGCGCCTCCGACGCGTCCGTCGCCGGTGTCGGTCCGGACCTGACGCTCATCCGTACGTACAACAGCCTCGACCCGCGGCGTGACCTCGCCTTCGGCGCAGGCTGGACGACCCGCTACGACATGCGGCTCACCCCGGACGACGACGGCAGCGGCAACGTCGTCATCCGCTATCCCGACGGCCAGGACGTCC
Source organism: Streptomyces sp. NPDC002520 (assembly GCF_053595235.1). Classification (NCBI taxonomy): domain Bacteria; kingdom Bacillati; phylum Actinomycetota; class Actinomycetes; order Kitasatosporales; family Streptomycetaceae; genus Streptomyces; species Streptomyces sp. NPDC002520. The sequence goes on from NZ_JBSFXG010000005.1 coordinate 215,237, forward strand.
GCTTCGGCAAGAACGCGGACGGGACGTTCGCCCCGCCGCCCGGCCGCTTCGCCAAGCTGACGTTCGACTCGACGGCCGGCACCTACCGGCTGCAGGACAAGTCCGGTACGACGTACGACTTCAGCTCGTCCGGCCTGCTCGCCAAGATCACCGACCAGTTCTCCAACTCGGTCACCTACACCTACAGCGCCGGGAAGCTCTCGACGGCGACGAACAACCGCACCGCCCGCACCCTGTCCTTCACCTGGACCGGCGCGCACGTCACCAGGGTCCAGACGACCGCCGTCGACGGCGCCCCGCTGGCCTGGGCGTACAGCTACGTCGGCGATCTGCTGGACAAGGTCTGCGACCCGCTGAACGGCTGCATCCAGTACTACTACGGAGCCGGCAGCCACTACCGCACCACCGTGCTCGACTCCCGGCCCGAGTCCTACTGGCGCCTCGGCGAGGAGGAGGGCACCGCGGCGAGCAGCGCCAACGAGGCCAACCTCGGCAAGGACCGCGGCACTTACCAGAACGTCACCCTGAAGGCCGTCGGCGCGATCACCGGCGACCCCGACACCGCCGCGAGCTTCAACGGCTCCACCTCGCGCGTCGACCTGCCCTCCGGCACGCTGAAGAAGAGCCGCGACGCCTCCGTCGAGGTGTGGTTCAAGACCATCGCCGGCGGCGTCGGCGGCCCGCTGGTCGGCTACCAGGACAAGGCCTGGGGCACCACGCCCGGCACCGGTGTCCCGATGCTCTACGTCGGCACCGACGGAAAGCTGCACGGCCAGTTCTGGACCGGCACGGTCGAACCGATCACCGACATCACCAAGAACGTCAACGACGGCCAGTGGCACCACGCGGCGCTGTCGATGTCCGGCTCCACCCAGAGCCTCTACCTGGACGGCAAGCTCTCCGGGACCATCGCGGGCAAGCAGCCGCTGCAGACCACCCTCACCTACAACCAGATCGGCGCCGCCACCGCCACCACCCCCGCCTCCTGGCCGGGCTGGGGCTCCACCGCCGCCAAGTCCTTCACGGGCACCATCGACGACGTCGCCGTCTACCACCACCCGCTGGGCACCTCGGCCGTCGCCGCCCACTACCGCGAGGGCGGCCGCACCGCCGACGTCCTGACGAAGACGACGCTGCCGAGCGGCCGCACCGCCTCCGAGGTCCAGTACGACACCACCCGCGACCGCGTCCAGGAGTACACCGACCGCAACGGCGGCACCTGGAAGATCGGCACGCCGGCCGTCTTCGGCAACGACAAGGACCTGCGCCGCACCGTCGAGGTCCGCGACCCGATGGACGCCCCGTACTTCTACGAGTACGACGGTCTGTCCTCGCGGCTGCTGCGCTACGGCGAGCCGATGGCGCTCGGCGCCCGCGAGTCCGTCACCGAGGCCCCGTCCCCGTCGCCGACCGATCCCGGGCAGATCTGCACCCAGCCCGACCCGGGCGACCCGGCCTTCTGCACCAATCCGCCCGGCAGCGGCGGCGACGGGCCGGACTTCATCCGGTACGACGTCGACGGAGTCGCCATCCGCTCCTTCGAGTACGACGACAACGGCTTCCAGACCGGGATCACCAGCGAGAACGGCGACAAGGTCACCCTCGGCTACGACGACCGCGGCAATGTGACCAGCCGGACGACCTGCCGTGCGGCCGGCGACTGCCAGACCTCGTACACCACCTACCCGACGCCGGCCGGCGACTTCGACCTGCGCGCCGACCAGCCGTCCGAGACCCGGGACGGACGCTCCTTCGGCCCCACCGACAACCGCTTCCGCACCCAGTACACGTACAACACCAGCGGCGCGCTGCTCACCCAGATCGCACCCGACGGCGGCACGGTCAGGAACACGTACACGACCGGCGCCGAACCGGCCATCGGCGGCGGCAACACGCCCACCGGGCTGCCGCTGACCACCGCCGACCCGCGCGGGAAGGTCACCCGCTACCAGTACTACAAGAACGGTGACCTGGCCTGGGTGACCGAGCCGTCCGGGAGCGTCGCCAAGTACACGTACGACGCCCTGGGCCGCAAGCTCACCGAGACCGTCGTCACGGACGCCCAGCCGGCCGGCACGACGTCGACCTTCACCTACGACAAGCTGTCGCGCGTCCACACCCTCACCGACCCGGCCGCGACCAACGCCGTCACGTCCGGCAAGCACCAGCAGCGGACCACCACGGACTACGACGCCGACGGCAACGTGGTGCGCACCGAGGTCAGCGACCTGCTGGGCGGCGACGCCGCGCGGGCGATGACCTTCGACCTCGACGACCACGGCCGCCCGGAGCGGGCCACCGACGCCGAGGGCGACGAGACCACGTACACCTACGACGTCTTCGGCAACAAGACCTCGATGGTGGACGCGAACGGCAACCACTTCGACTACGTCTACACCGCGCGCAACATGATGGCCGAGACCCGGCTGCGCGACTGGGACGACGACGGGGGCGACGACAACTACACCGTCCTGCAGTCCTACGCGTACGACATGGGCGGCCGGCTCGCCCGGCACACCGACTCGATGGGCCGCTCGCTGGTCTACCAGTACTACGGCGACGACCTGGTCAAGTCGATCACGCTCAAGGACTTCCACAACCCCGACGGCACCAAGCGCGACGTCGTCGTGGAGTCCGACACCTACGACGGCGCCGGCAACGTCCTCGCCGAGACGACCGCCAACGGCACGCTCGACACCGCGTACACCTACGACGCGGTCGGCCGGGTGAAGTCCGAGGTCATGGACCCGAACGGGCTGGCGCGGCGTACGACGTACACGTACGACCTGGACGGCAACGTGCTGACGACCGCCTCCAGCGGCTCGCCCTCCAACGTCCCCTGGCCGGTGAGCGTCAGCGGTGACTCCGTCAGCTACGAGTACGACGACGCGGGCAACGCGCTGAAGGAGACGGTCGACAACGGCACCGACTCCCGTACCACCGCCCGCACCTACGACGACCGCGGGCTCATCACCTCCACGACGGACCCGGCCGGCAACAGGACCGACTACACCTACGACGAGCTCGGCCGGCCGGCCTCCGTCACCGCGCCCTCCGTCCAGACCGAGTCCGGTGGCGGCACTCCCGCCACCACCCGGCCCGTCACCTTCACCGGCTACGACACCTTCGGCGCCGTCACGGAGTCGGTCGACGCGCTCGGCAACGTCAACCGCACCGCCTACGACCGGCTGGGCCGCCCCGTCACCCGGACGGCGCCCTCCTACACCGCGCCGGGCTCCACCGAGACCGTCGCCCCGACCGTCACCAACACCTACGACGCGCTCGGCAACGTCACCGAGACGACCGACCCGCTCGGCCGCGTGACCAAGTACCAGTACGACCGCGAGAACCGGGTCACCGTGAAGGACGTGCCCGTCGGCACGGGCGACGAGCGGGGCCAGTGGACGTACACGTACACCCGCACCGGCGAGGTGCTGTCGGTCACGGACCCGAACGGCGCCCGCGCCGAGACGACCTACGACGACCTGGACCGCCCGGTCACCATCACCCAGATCGAACGCAAGCCCCAGCCCGGCGCGTTCACCACCCGCAACGAGTACGACGACGCGGGCAACGTGGTCAAGCAGACCTCACCGAGCGGCGCCGTCAGCCAGTACACCTACGACGGCCTCGGCCAGATGACCAGGCTGCAGGAGGCCAGCGGCGTCGCCACCCAGTTCGGCTACGACGCCTCGGGCCGTGAGGTGCGCCGCACGGACGGCATGGGCCGCACCTCGGCGAAGATCTACGACCAGCTCGGCCAGCTCGTCCAGGACCAGGACCTGGACCCGGTCAACAGCCAGCTGCGCAAGGTCAGTTACACCTACGACAAGGCGGGCAACCTGGTCACCTCGACCAACCCGCTGAACCGCACGACGACGTACAGGTACGACGCCCTCAACCGGATGACCGGCCAGACCGAGCCGGTCTCCGACACCAAGTCCATCACCACGTCCTTCGGCTACGACGCGCTCGGCAACCGCACCCGTTACACGGACGGCCGCGGCAACTCGACGATCTACACGGTCAACACGCTCGGCCTGGCCGAGTCGGTGATCGAACCGTCGACCGCGCGCGACCCGTCGGCGGCGGCCCGCACCTGGACGACCGCCTACGACGCCGTCGGCGAGCCCGTGAAGCTCAGCGCACCGGGCAACGTGGTCCGCGAGCGCGAGTACGACAAGGCCGGGCAGCTGGTCCACGAGACCGGCACGGGCGCCGACGTGGCCACCGCGGAGAAGCGGTTCCAGTACGACCCGGCGGGCCGGCTGGTCAAGGCCTCCTCCCCGAAGGGCGACAACACCTACGAGTACAACGACCGGGGTGCCCTGCTGACGGCTGCCGGCCCCTCCGGCGACGCCACGTACCAGTACGACAGCGACGGCCTGCTCACCAGCCGCACCGACGCGTCCGGCACCGCCGGCTTCGGCTACGTCAAGCAGCAGCTGAACTCGGCGACCGACCCGCTCACCGGCGTGCGCCAGACCTACACCTACGACGGCTCGGGCGCGGTCAAGAAGGTCGACTACAGCGCGGGGCAGTCCCGCACCTTCACCTACGACGACCTGGGCCGGCTCGACACCGACTCCCTGAAGAACAGCACCGGCCAGACGATGGCGTCGACCGACTACGGCTACGACACCGACGACCATCTGACGTCCAAGACCACGACCGGCACCGCCAAGGCCGGGACCAACACCTACGGTTACGACGACGCCGGCCGCCTCACCTCCTGGACGGCCGACGGCACGAGAACCGACTACGGCTGGGACGACAGCGGCAACCGCGTGAAGAACGGCGGCAAGACCGCCGCCTTCGACGAGCGCGACCGGCTGCTGTCCGACGGCGACTACACCTACGACTACACGTCGCGCGGCACGCTCGCCTCACGCACCAGCTCCGGTCTGACCGAGCAGTTCACCTTCGACGCCTTCGACCGGATGGTGAAGGCGGGCGAGTCCGGAACGGAGTACACGTACGACTCGCTGGACCGCGTCTCGGCCCGCAACGGCGTGGACTTCTCCTACGACGGCTTCGCACCCGACCCGGTCAAGGACCAGACCTCCACGTACGGCCGCGGCGCGTCGGACGAGCTCATGGCGGTCGCCGAGAACGGCGGCACGGCCCGGCTCACGCTGGAGGACGCGCACGGAGACGTCGTCGGCGACATGTCCGCGACGGACGGCACGGCGGCAGGCCTGGACCAGTCCACGGCCTTCGACCCCTTCGGCCAGGTACTCGGCACGGCCGGTGCGGCAGGCGCGTCCGGCGTGGACGGAAACGCCGGATACCAGGGTGACTGGACCGACCCGGACACCGACCAGGTCAACATGGGGGCCCGCTGGTACGACCCGGGGACCGGCACCTTCGACTCCCGTGACTCGTACACCTACAACTCCGGCGCCTCGATCCTGGCCAACCGCTACGCCTACGGCGCCGGCGACCCGCTCGACTACTCCGACCCGGACGGCCACTGGCCGAGCTGCGGCTGGTGCAAGAAGGCCGTGAGCTGGGCGGGCAAGAAGATCCGCCAGGGCGGGCACTACGTCGCCAAGACCGCCCTGTCCATCTGGCACGGTGCGCAGTACGTGTGGAACCACCCGATGGCCGCGTTCAAGAAGGCTCTGAGCTACGCCGGCAAGGCCGCGAGCTGGATCTACCGGAAGTCGGGTCTGAAGACGGTCGTCGACGCCACCGTCAGCGCCGTCAAATGGGTCGGCCAGAAGACGGGCATCACCCAATGGGCCCGGGAGAAGGCACGACAAGCAGCAGCGGCGGCCTACCAGGCCAAGGTCTACATCACCAAGAAGGCCAGGCAGGCGGCCTCCTTCGCGGCCCAGCACAACCCGATACCGGCGATCGTCGCCGCAGCGAAGCCCCTGATCGCGGTCGCCAAGGCCATCGTCACGGCCGACCCCAACCTCCCCGCGATCCTCGTCGGCGCGGCCGTCCAGGTCGTCTCCGATGTCGCCAAGACCGTGGACACCCTCCGCGAGGAGGTCGTCAAGCAGGTCGGCAGCGTCGTCGAGACCGTCAAGGACTCGGTCGACTGGGGTGAGGTCTGGGACGGCGTCAAGACGGTCGGCAACATCGTCGGCGACGTCACCGGCTTCAACGACATCAAGGCCTGCGTCACCACGGGCGACATGGAGTCCTGCGCCTGGGCGGCGGCGACCGTGGCCGGCATCGTCCTCGGCGGCGCCGGCGCGGCAGCGGTCCGCGCGGCGAAGGCCGGCCGGATGGCGGCGAAGGCGGCGAAGTACGCGGACGAGATCGCGAAGGCGGCGGAGAAGGGCAAGAAGGTCCTCGACGAGGTCGAGTCGGTCGCCGAATGCGTGTCGACCGCCAGAGACGTGGCCTCACTCGCCAGCGGCAACAGTTTCGTCCCGGGCACGGAAGTCGTCATGGCCGACGGCACCCGCAAACCGATCGAGAAGGTCGAGGAAGGCGACGAGGTCCTCGCCACCGACCCGACCACCGGCAGGACCACCAAGCAGAAGGTCACCGACACGATCAAGGGCACGGGCGAGAAGCACCTCGTCAAACTCACGCTCGACACGGACGGCCCGAAGGGCCACGCCACCGACACCATCACGGCGACGGAGGGCCACCCCTTCTGGGTCCAGGACCTGAAGAAGTGGCTCAAGGCCGGCGACCTGAAGCCGGGCGAGTGGCTGCGGACCGGCTCGGGCACGCGGGTCCAGATCGAAGCGGTGAGCGCGTGGACGCAGCAGGCGGCGGTCTACAACCTGACGGTCGATACGGCGCATACGTACTATGTGGTGGCCGGGGCCACGCAGGTCCTCGTCCACAACTGCGGTCCCGTATATTCGGACGTCGTCAATGGCCGTCGGGGCGCGGCTTACGCAGAGGTGTCCCCCAAAACCCTTGATGATGCGGCAGCAAAACTCATTGGAAGCGAGCCCGGGAAGGCGAAGCCCGATGGATTCAGGCCCGGTGACTCCCGGGGTCACCTGATCGGCAGGCAGTTCGGCGGCGATGGGCGCGACAAGCGAAACATCATCGCGCAGGGCAAGGCGCAGAACAACGGCGACATATCGACTGCCGAGGACATCATCGCGGCGCATGTGCGGAGAACCAAGAATACTGTCACCATGAGCGTGACGCCCATCTATGGAGAAGCGAAATACCGCGCCACGCATGTCAGGATCGAAGCCGTGGACGACTTCGGCTGGTCGTTCGATGAAACCATTCCAAATTTCTAGGGTCGTGCCATGAGTGCGCTGAGTTCACTGATCCACTTGTGTCCACCGCCGGTGGGGCGGGATGGCAGCAGGGAACTGCCTGGCGAGGCAGGTTTGCTCATCCCGCCAAGCCACGCGGCCATGCTCGAGATCTACGGCCCCGGGTGTTTCAATGATTTTCTCTGGATCTATGAAAATGGGCGTCCAGATATCTGGCCGAATATCGCAGCGCGTAGTCGCGAATCGTCGAAGATTCTTTCAGGAAAGGAAATCCCCGACATTCGGTCCGTGTTGAGCCGATTCGGTGCCACCCCGGATGAATTGATCGAATGGGGGGGTACTGATAATGCGGATTCCCTCTTCTGGGTCCCTGTAGGTACGGAGGATCGTTGGCCAACCCTGATCGTCGAAGCTGGGCAACTGGACTTCATCATGATCGAAGAACAGTCGCCGGAGGTAATCCTCAGCTTCCTTGAAGGGACGCTTGACTGCCCGTTCTTCCCTGTTGAATTCATAGAACAGGGCCCCGTCTTTGAGGGGTGGTCAGGTGAGTGAGGGGGGAATTCTCCAGCGTCCAGCCGACCGCAGTGAGCGATCAGCCCTCCTGCACCGTCAGTGAGGCAGGACGACCGATTCACCGGCGGGCCCCTTCTGCCCGGGTGCAATTCTTGCCGGGGTCACGTTCCGGCTGGGCATCAGGGACATGTACGTCGACATCGGCTGATAGGGGTGTCGGCCGTGGGGAGCCCGCTGAAGGTGGTTCCCGGGGTGCGTTGGGGGGACCCGCGAGGCGCGCAGGCCGAGCGACATCTTCGCCGCCATCAGATAGGACAGGAGCAGGCCTATATCGCACCTATCGTCGTTGTCGATGGGTAACAGCAACGAGGGGGCCGCGATGCCTGAGCAGACCAAAGCCGCACCAGAGGGCTACACCACCGTTGCGCCCTGGGTCGTCACCGACGACACGGGAGCGTTCCTGGACTTCGTCACCCAGGCGTTCGGCGGTGAGGAACTCGCGCGGGTGGCGACCGAGGACGGCTTGATCGGGCACGCTGAGATCCGAGTCGGCGACACCGTCGTGCTGGCCTTCGACCGACACGCGGGCTGGCCCACCATGCCGAGCCTGTTGCGCGTATTCGTAGTCGACGCGGACGAGGCGTTCTCCCAGGCCGTTGCGGTTGGCGGCGAGGTCGTCACTTCTCTGGTGGACGACGCTTTTGGCCAGCGTGGAGGGCGTATCAAGGACCCCTTCGGCAACATCTGGTGGGTGGTCAGCCGCGTTGAGGACGTCTCAGAAGACGAGATGTGGAAGCGGCTGCAGGCGCCCGTGTATGCCGACGCCATGCGCGTGGCCCAGGAGACACTCGACGCCGAGTTGAGCGGTCGACGCCAGGGACGCAACAGCGCACCCATAAGGACCGCCGGCTGACCAATGGTGGTGCAGGTAGGAATTGACCGAGGTCACGTACGCAGGAGGCGGCGGCACTCGCGGTCGCGCACTTGCCGCCCTGGAGCCCGGTCTTGCGGAGCCGCGCGAGTGAGGGCGGCGCTGATCGGACTCGGGCGCCGTGACTGGGTCGCCTTGCGCTGCGGTTGCGGGCAGTCGGGTGCGCACCTGGCGGAGAGTCGCATCACAGCGAGGTCGAGGCCGGGCGCCCCGATCTGGAGGAGGAGTGCGTCGCCACGGTGCGTGAGGGCATCGTGGTGCTGTACGCCGAGGCTGTGTTCGGGAACGCCGAGGCCGCGTTCGACATTCTGGAGTTTCGTGGACGAGGACGAGGATCGGCTGGAGTACTACCGGTCCGCTCTCGCAGCGGCCGATTGACCGTGCGTGTCGGTCAAGTCAGAGGTCCCCAGGAGCTTGGTCGTCAGCTCCTGGGGACTCTGTCGCATCCGGCTGTCCTTACTCGGCGCCGAGACCCGCGTCGTCGACCTTGCCCTTGCCCTCGGTCTTGAGGACCTTGTTGAGCAGGGTGAGGTCGTAGATGCCCTTCAGGTCGGGCTTGTCCAGCAGGCCGGCCTTGACCGCGTGGTCGGCCTCGGTGGTGAGAGTCGAGGCCAGCGGGTCGTCGAGGAAGGTGACGGACTTCCAGGCCGGGTCGATGACGTCTGCGGGCAGAGCCTTGCCCGACAGCTTCTCCAGTGCCGTGTTGGCGGACGCCTTCGCCTTCTGCGGGTTCGCGTTGATCCACTCGTTCGTCTTCACCGAGCCGCGCAGCACGGCCTCGACGACGTCCGGGTGATCCTTCAGGAACTTCTGCGACACGATGATGTTCGTGATCACGAACTTCTTGTCGGGCCACAGCGTCGACTCGTCCAGCAGCACCTTGCCGCCCTCGGCGACGAGCTTGGACGCGGTCGGCTCGGGCACCCAGGCGCCGTCGATGGAACCGGACTTGTAGGCGTCGGGCGTGATCTTGTTGTCGGTGCGGACGACGGAGACGTCGCCCTTGCCGCTCTGGGCGTCGGTCTTCCACCCCTGGTCGGCGATCCAGTTGAGGAACGCCACGTCCTGCGTGTTGCCCAGCTGGGGCGTGGCGATCTTCTTGCCCTTGACGTCCTTGAGGGACTTGATCTTCTTCGGGTCGACGACGAGCTTCACGCCGCCGGACGCCGAACCGCCGATGATGCGCAGGTTCTTGCCCTCCGACTTGGTGTAGCCGTTGATCGCCGGGGACGGGCCGATCCAGCCGATGTCGATGGACCCGGCGTTCAGCGCCTCGATCTCGGAGGGGCCGGCGTTGAAGGTGGAGGTCTTGATCGTGGTGCCGCCGAGCTCCTTCTGGAACAGGCCCTCCTGGACGCCCACGAGAGCGGTGGCGTGCGTGAGGTTGGGGAAGTAGCCGATCTTGACTTCACCGGCGGAGAGCTTCTTGGCGCCCGCCGCGACCACGGGCTTCTTCTCGTCATCGGTGGAATTGGACCCGTACCCGCAGGCGGTCAGCAGGAGCGGGAGCGCCGTGACGACGGCGATGGTGCGCAGGGCGGCGAGCGGTCTGGCGGCAGACACGGAGGTGTCCTCTCGGGGAATGGGTGATCAGGGAGGTACGGAAGAGCGATGAGCGAGTCCCGCGGCGTGCACCAGTAGGCGAGGGTGACGGGGCCGCCGAAAGCCGGCCGGACGGCGTGAGGAGCCCAGCGGAATTCGCTGCGGCGCCGACAGGTTCCGCCGAGGTCTCAGGCGGGCCGACAGGTGCTGCGGAGGTCGCGAACGGGCCGACAGATGTCACTGGACGTGCGGCCGAAGTCGATGTGGCGACGGGAGGTCAGCAGGGTCAGCGACAGGTCTGCGCGGTGGAGCGATCCCATGGCCACGCCTCCCCGCATTCCCTAGTTTCCCTACCTGGTTGCTAGGGATCGTGGCAGAAGGAGGCGCCCACCCCAAGAGGGTGTTCGTATGATGGACCCGCCTATCTCGCTCCCTGAGACTCAGGGGTTCGTCCACGCCCCCGGAGCGTCGGCCAACGCGGATACCTCGGCGGGTAGTTGGGCGGAGGCGACGTCAGCGAGCGACACGCCGTCGAGGATCTCACGCACGTTGGACCGCAGTGCGATCCACAAGGGGAGCAGCGCCTCGGCCGGACCGGTGTAGGAGAGTTCCGGAGGGCGGACTCCGCGGACCGAGACCAGCGGTCCGTCCACGACGCGGATGACGTCGGCGATGCTGATGGACTCGGCGGGCCTGGCCAGCCGGTAGCCGCCGCTGACGCCGCGCTGGCTGAGCACGAGACCGCCCCGGCGCATGTCGTTCAGGATGCCTTCCAGGAACTTGTGCGGAATGCCCTGTGCGTCGGCGATGGCCTCGGCCTTCTGTGGCTCGTCGTCTTTCGAGGCAGCGAGCTGCAGCGCGGCACGTACCGCGTAGTCCGCCCTTGCTGAGATCCGCATGCGCTCATTATCCCGTACGGCGTCGGTCGGCATCCGTTGCGGGCAGCCCGCCGGGCGGGGCGGGTGCGGTGCCCCGCCCGACGGACCCGGGAGGCTCAGGCCGCGGCGGGTGTGTAGTGGGAGGCGTCGTCGCCCTCGATGACATGACTGAGGGTGCCGTCGACACCGGCGGGGACGTCACCCGCGACGGTCACCCGGTGCAGCAGGCGCGGGAGGTCGCCGTAGTCGTCGGGGGCGTAGTGCTGGGTGATGCGGTTGTCGAACAGGACGAGGTCGCCCGGTGTCCAGGCCACCCGCAGGATGTTCTCCGGGCGGGTGACGTACGACTGGAAGATGCGCAGAAGGTCGCGGGAGTCGGAGGGGCCGAGGCCGACGATGCTCTGCGCGAAGCCGCCGATGAACAGCCCGCGCTCCCCGGTCTCGGGGTGGACGCGGACGACGGGGTGCGCGGTGCGGTACTTCCGGGAGACGAACCGCCGGCGATGCTCAGCGGCCTTCTCGCTCTTCGGGGCGGCGTAGTCGTAGTCGTTGGTGTGCACGGCCCACAGCCTGTCCGCCAGCTCGCGCAACGGCTCGGGCAGATCCCGGTACGCGGCGGCCGAGTTGGCGATGAGGGTGTTGCCGCCGTAGGGCGGGACCACGATGCCGCGCAGCGTGGACGCCTTCGGAGGCGTCCGCACGAAGGTGACGTCCGTGTGCCAGTGGTTGGCGCGAATGCCCTCGTCGCCGTCGACCGGCAGGATCTGGGGCTGCCCCTCGACGGAGGGCACGGTGGGGTGAGCGGCGGTGAGCTCGCCGAAGAGGGAGGCGAAGCGGAGCTGGCCCGCGTCGTCGAGCCGCTGACCGCGGAAGACGAGAGCCTTGTTGTCCAGGAGTGCGGAGTTGATCTCGGTGACGAGGGCCGGGTCCAGGTCGGCGGAGAGGTCCACGCCGAGGATCTCGGCGCCGATACGGCCGCCGATCCTGCGGATGTCGAAGCCGTTGGTGGTGGTCATGCGCGGGTGTCCTTTCGGGAACTGAACAGTGGGGTGATCGGTCGGGAGGTGAACAGTGGGGTGATCGGTCGGGAGGTGAACAGTGGGGTGGTCGGTCGGGCGGTGATCAGTGGGGTGATCGGCTGAGAAGCGGCCCGCAGCGCGGTCACGCGGGCCGTCCTCCTGCCACCGTCACAGCTGCCGCTGCCGCTGCCGCTGCCGCTGCCGCGGCCAGCCGGTTGGCGGGTCGGGCCAGGCCGTAGTGCTCGCGCAGGGTGCGGCCGGTGTACTCGGTGCGGAACAGGCCGCGCCGCTGCAGGATCGGCACGACGTGGTCGACGAAGTCCTCCAGACCGCCCGGCAGATGGGGCGGCATGATGTTGAAGCCGTCGGCGGCTCCCTGCGTGAACCACTCCTCCAGCTGGTCGGCGATCTGCTCCGGGGTGCCGGCGAACACACGGTGGCCGCGACCGCCTCCGAGACGGGCGATGAGCTCGCGCAGGGTGAGGCCGTCGCGGCGGGCGAGCTCGGCGACGAGCGTGAAACGGCTCTTGTTGCCGTTGATGTCCCGTTCCTCGGGCAGGTCAGGCAGCGGCCCGTCCAACGGCAGCCCGGTCAGGTCGATGCCCAGCATCCCGGAGAGCTGGGCGAGACCGTACTCGGGGACTTGGAGATCGGTCAGTTCCCGTTCCAGCGCGCGGGCTTCGGCCTCGGTCGAGCCGATGACGGGGGCGATGCCGGGGAGCACCAGCAGCTGGTCCTCGGTGCGGCCGTGGCGGGCCAGCCGGGACTTGAGGTCCTTGTAGAAGGACTGGCCGTCGGCGAGGGTCTGCTGAGCGGTGAAGACGGCCTCGGCGTACCGGGCGGCGAACTCCTTGCCGTCCTCCGACGAACCGGCCTGCACCAGCAGCGGGTGTCCCTGCGGGGTGCGCGGTACGTTCAGGGGGCCCTGCACCCCGAAGTACGTGCCACGGTGGTTGATCTCCCGCACCTTGTCGGTGTCGGCGTAGACGCCGCGCTCACGGTCGAGCACGATCGCGTCGTCCTCCCAGCTGTCCCACAGCTTGGTGGCGACCTCGAGGAACTCCCGCGCCCGCTCGTAGCGCAGCCGGTGCTCCAGGTGCTCGTCCTGCCCGAAGTTGCGGGCTTCGTTCACGGTGCCGGAGGTGACGATGTTCCAGCCGGCCCGGCCACCGCTGATGTGGTCCAGGGAAGCGAACTTGCGGGCGGTGTGGAAGGGCTCGTTGAACGTGGTGGAGACGGTGGCGATCAGTCCGACGTGCTCGGTGACCGCCGCCAGCGCGGACAGCAGGGTCAACGGCTCGAAGCCGCCGAGCGCGTTGTGCCGGACCTTGCCCCACAGGGCGAGGCCGTCGGCGAGGAACACCGAGTCGAGCAGGCCGCGTTCGGCGGTCTGAGCGAGTTGCTGGAAGTAGCGCACGTCGGTGACGCGTTCGGGCTGGGTACGGGGGTGTCGCCAGGCGGCGTCGTGGTGGCCGGCGTTCATGAGGAAGGCGTTGAGGTGCAGTTGACGGGGGCTGGTCGTGGTCATGGGAGTCCTCGGATCGGGGGAGCGGGAAGACGAGGGCGGCGAGATGTGCGGCGAGCGGGTCAGCCGCCCGCCGGCACGCGCCAGGAGCTGAGCCGCCGCTCCACCGCCACCAGAACCTGGTTGAAGATCACCCCGATCGCGGAGATCGTGATGATGCCCGCGTACATCTGCGGGATCGCGAAGTTGTACTGCGAGGCGTTGATCAGGTAGCCGAGACCCGCCTTGGCGCCGATCATCTCGGCGGCGACCAGGACCAGGATGGACGCCGCCCCGGCCAGTCGGATGCCGGTGAAGATCACCGGTACCGAGGACGGCAGGATGACCTTCTGGAACAGCCGGAGCGCGGACAGGTCCATCGACTTCGCCAGCTTCAGCAGGGTCGGGTCGACGCTGCGGACCGCGCTGATGGTGTTGAGCAGGATCGGCCAGGTGCACGCGTACACCACGATGGAGATCTTCGAGGTCTCGCCGATGCCCAGGAGCAGCACGAACACCGGCAGCAGGGCCAGTGCCGCGGTGTTGCGGAAGACCTCCAGCAGCGGTCCGAGGAGGTCGGCGACCGGCCGGTACCAGCCGATCAGCAGACCGAGCGGCACCGCGACTGCCACGGCGAGACCGAATCCGCTGAAGGAACGGACCAGGCTGGCCGTTGCGTTGTCGGCGAGCTGCCCGTCGGCCGCCAGCCCCCACCAGGCGCGGGCGACCTCGCTGAACGGCGGCAGGAAGGTCCGGTCGACCAGGCCGAGTCGCGGCGCGGTCTCCCACAGCAGCGCCAGAGCCACGATCGCCGCGGACTTGGTCGCCCCCTTCACCAGCGGGTACAGCAGCCGGCGCACCGCCCTGCGAGCCGGGGCCGCCGGGGAAGGGGCCAGGCGCGTGTACGACGTCGATGCGCCGGGTGGCGCGGGCGATGCGGACGGGGGAGGGGAAGCGGCCGGGACGGGCTCGGCGGCGCTTGCGGAACCCGGCGTCGTGGTCCTGCCGGTGGCCGTGCCGGTTACGGGGCTCATACGGAAGCCTCCTCCTTCTCCAACTCCTGGGCCCTGGCCACCTCGTCGCGCAGCAGTGACCAGATCTCGTGCCGGTGGCGTGCGAACTCGGGACTGGAACGGAGGTCGTCCGTCGCCGTACGGGAGTCGAAGGCGACCGGCACGATCTGCTTGATGCGGCCCGGCCTCGATGTCATGACGGCGACGCGCTGTCCCAGGTAGACGGCCTCGTCGATGCCGTGCGTGATGAAGACGACGGTCTTGCCGGTGCGCTGCCAGATGCGCAGCAGCTCGTCCTGCAGCGACTCGCGGGTCTGTGCGTCCAGCGCGGCGAACGGCTCGTCCATCAGGAGCACATCGGGGTCGTAGGCGAGGCTGCGGGCGATTGCCACCCGCTGCCGCATGCCACCCGACAGCTCGTGGGGATGGCGGTCCTCGAAGCCGGACAGACCGACCAGCTCCAGGAACTCCCTGGCCCGTGCCGCGCGTTGGCGCCGCGGAACGCCGGTGGCCTCCAGGCCGAACTCGACGTTGCCCTGCGCCGTTCGCCACGGCAGCAGCGCGTACTGCTGGAACACGACGCCCCGGTCCAGACCCGGACCGGTGACGGGTTCACCGTCCAGCAGGATCTGTCCGCCGGTGGGCCGGGCGAGGCCGCCGAGGAGATCCAGCAGGGTCGACTTTCCGCAGCCGCTGGGGCCGACCAGGACGACGAACTCGCCGGCCGCTATGTCCAGGTCGATTCCGTCGAGGGCGGTGAACCGGGCGGTGGACCGGGTGCCCTGCCGGGCCTGATGCGCCGCTCGGTCCCTGACGGTGAACTCCTTGCGCACCTGCTTCAGCACGATCTTGGATGTGGTGGATTCCGGCATGGGTCAGCTCCCGTTCGCCGCGGCGGAAGAAGCCGCGTTGAACTCATTGGTGTAGAGGCCGGCCGCCTTGACCTGGCCCTTCTTGATGTCGCCGCGCTCGGTCAGCCAGTCGATCCACAGTTGCAGTTCCTTGTCGGTCACCCGGCCCGCCGTCTCGGCGACGCCGAAGGACCGCCAGTACTTCAGCGGTGCGGTGTCCTCGTTGCGGCCGCGCTTCTTGACGATGTCCGTCATCCGGGCGACCACTTCCTCGCGCGGAGTGGAACGGGCCCACTCGATGGCTCTTCCGACACCGGTGACGAAGGTCCGGGCCGTGTCGGGGTTCTGCCTCAGGAAGCGGTCGGTCATCACATACGTGCCCGCACTGAACGCGCCGAGCAGTTGGTAGTCCGTGAACAGCGGGCGGATGCCCCCGGTCGCCAGGGCCTTGTCGCGCAGGATGCCGCCGAGCACGGCCACGTCTATCTGCTTCTGGCGCAGCGTCTGCTCGGTGTTGACCGGAGGCACCACGAGAGGCTCGACCTCGCCGGTCTCCGCACGGGACAGACCGCCTCGCTCCAGATAGATGTCGAGCATGGCCTCGTTGTGAGCGCCGAGGGTGTTCATGCCGACCTTCTTGCCGGTCAGGTCCCTGGCCGAGCGGATCGGGCTGTCCTGAAGGACGTAGAAGCCGTTGTAGGCGTACTTGTCGGAGCCGTAGTAGCTGATGACCGCCTTGACGGGAGCCCCGTTCGCCGCCAGTTTCACGACCGCGCCGTTGAACGCTCCGCCGAAGTCGACCTGGCCCGTGGCCGCGGACTGGATGTCCTGCGGCCCGCTGATCGTGTTGCCGATCCACTCCAGCTTCACGTCGCCCAGATATCCGAGGTCCTCGGCCAGCTCCGGCAGGGTGACCTGGCCCGCCCAGCCCTGGTATCGGAGCGTCCTGGTCCGGCCCTGGCCGGAAGTGGCTCCGTTCGCGGTAGTGCCACAGCTCACGGCCGCCGCCGAAAGACCGAGAAGAGAGAGGAAATGGCGTCGGGTCGATGCCGTCGTGGCCATGGAAGGGTCCTGTTCGAGATCGAGGGAGCGGCTGGGGTGCGTACTGCCGCACCCAAAGAAGGGGTGCACGGCACATGTCGAATGACGAAAAAGGCCTCGCCGGAAACGCCTGCAAGGATTCAGGCGTCTATGCGGAATTGGGCTTGACGCACAAGCCGGCGGTGAAAGGGCGGAGAAAGGGAGCGCGAGAGGCTGCGCCTGTCAGCGGGTACGGCGACAGACGGCACAGATGGCGCTGGCCTGACGTCGCAGGTCGACGTGGAGGCGCGCGGCAAGGTACTCGGACGTGCTCACAGCCAAGAGAGTCGCAGCGAAATCCCGCCGAGTCAACGTCACTTGCCTGTGCCTCTCGTATTCTCAACCGACCGACATGCGGGGGAAGTGCGGCGTTCACAATTGCCCAGACGGCAGGCGCACTTGATGAGGTTCATGGCCGGTCGGTTGCGAGAGATCGAACTCAATTCATTCTCATGGAAATGAACTTCGCCGCTGATCCGGCGCTCCGGGCAGTGGCGGTCCCGTCATCGTCAGACAGGCAGGACGAACGGTGGGTGCGCGCCGTTGAGGAAGTAGTCCCCGACATCGCGGAGTCGGCCCGCGACAGGCTCGTACAGGGTGTGGGTCCGGGCGTTGCGCCAGAAGCGGTCGAAGCCCAGTCGCGAGGACGCGGCACGGGCGCCGACGACATCGAGGGCGCGGGCGGTGGACTCATGCGCGGCCCGGGATGCGGCGGCTTCGGCCATGGCCACGAGGACGGAGATGTCCGCGTACTCGTCGTAGGTGAGGTCTTCGCCGCGTGCCAGCCCGCGCTGGACGGCTTCCAGCGCCTGATCGGTGAGTGCGGAGGCGGAGCGGGTGAGGACGGTGAGTTCCCCGTAGACGGTCAGCGCGTGCGGGTCCTGGGGGGAGCCGGCCGGCCAGGCGGTGTGCCAGGACGCGTGACGCGGTCGGCTGTACTCCCGGGCTTCGGCAAGCACTCCCTCGGCCATGCCGAGACGGAGCTGGACGGAGAGGAGCCGGCCGACCGGCGACACCAGGGCGGCCAAGGGGGACAGGACGTCCTCGTCCGCGGACAGGGAACACAGGACGTCGTCGGCCGCGACCGGCACGGCATCGAACTCCACGTTCCCGCCGGCCGTGAGCCGCTGGCCGAAGGTGTCGGCGTCACCGTCGATCCCCACGCCCTGTTCGGTGGGATCGACGACGACGGCGACTGGTTCGCCGGTGTCCGCCCGCACGGCACGCACGGCGAAGCGATCGGCGACCAGGACCCCGGTGGAGTAGCTCTGCCGGCCGTCGAGCACGAGTCCGCCGCCGGTCCTGCTCAACGTCAGAGGGGATTCCTGACGAGCCAGAGCGCCACCCCAACACCACTGCCCCGCCGCGTCCTGTCGCTCGAGCCGGGCGGCCCGGGCGGGCTCGGTCAAGAACCGGGCGCTCCAAGACAGGACGTAGTGGAAGCCGAGCAGTTGGCCGATCGCGCCGTCGGCTGCGGCGATCTCCCGGACCACGGCGTAGGCCGTGGACCAGTCCTCGCCGCCTCCCCCCGACCCGGTCGGTACGAGGAGCGTCAGCAGGCCCGCCTCGCGCAGGCGGGACACCTCGTCGAAAGGAGCCTTGCCGGCCTGCTCCCGGGCCGCCGCGTCCGTGGCCAGGTCGTCCGCCGTGTCACGGGCCACGCGCAGCCAGTGCGCACGGCCGGGCCCGGTCGGGTCGGACTCCGCAGGGCCGGACGGCGCAGTGGCAACGCCCATGGCGGTGGTCTCCTCAAGGTCGACGGCATGCTGTGGTGTCGGGGCTCTGCTGCTGTTCGGGCACGTACTTGTAGCCCACGCGTCGTACGGTGACGATCCGGTGCCGGTGACCGGCGCCCAGCTTGCGGCGCAGGCGCGCGATGTGGACATCCACGGTGCGGCCGTCGCCGATGTGGTCGTAGCCCCAGATGCCGACCATCAGCCGCTCGCGTGAGTGCACCTGGTGGGGGTGCAGGACGAGGTGGGCCAGTAGCGCGAACTCCAGGTAGGTGAGGCCGAGTTCGCGTCCGTCCACCTCCGCGACATGGCGCGCGGTGTCGACATGGACGGCGTCGCCTCCCGTCCGCCCTACGTGAGATGAGTCCGTGTGGGCGACCGGTCGGATCTCCGGCCGTGTCACGTCCTTGGCGAAGAGGTCGGCGGGATCGGTGCCCTCGGGAACGAGCACGAGGTAACCGACGAGGGGAGCGGAATCGTGTCCCCCGGCGCTGTCCTGCGCGTGGTCCCCGACAAGGCGGAGAGGGCGCAGGTCAGGGAGCGGCGAAAGGGATGGGATGGCGGCCTGGGCCGGAAGTGCCGTGGTCATGGCGGTCGTCCTTCGAAAGTGCGTCGGGACGTCAGGTGCCTGGGAATGGGGCTCGCCTGACGGCCCGGGAGGTGAGAGAAGGAGCGGAGCGGCACGCGCTGTTCGTCAGCCGTGTGCCTTACGCGTGACAGCAGGCGGCGCTGGCGACGTGACCAAAGTCGACATGCCGACGACGAACGAGTCGTTGCTGTGCGTGGGACATGTGCATCATCCTGCGCACCCCGCCGGGGGGCCGTCAAGACTTCCCTAGTAATTCGATAGGAAATGTAGGGAAGAAAATGCGGAGAAGATGCCCTGCGGGCCGGCTCACCGGTCGCCGTGGACCGTCGGGTGGGCATCGGGTGCGGTCGCCCTCTCCAGCCGGGCGCGAAGTGCGGCCGCGCGCACCGTGAGCCTCCGCAGAGGTGTGGGCGGCAGGGTGCGGACAGAACCGCGCGCGTAGCGGCGCTCGACGTAGAACTGTCCCGCGCCGAGCACGGTCGTGACGGCGATGTACCACAGGGTGGCGACCATCAGCAGCGGGATGACCTGGTAGGTCTGGTTGTAGACCAGTTGTACCGAGTACAGCAGGTCGTGGACGGCCAGAACGCTGACGATGCTGGTGCCCTTCAATGTGCCGATCAGCATGTTTCCGGCGGTCGGCACGATGGACCGCATCGCCTGGGGAATGACGATCCGGTGCAGGGCGCGCCGTCTGCCGATGCCGAGAGCCTGGGCGGCCTCCGTCTGGCCGGCGTCCACCGACAGGATGCCGCCGCGTACCACCTCGGCGGCGTAGGCGGCTTCGTGGAGAGTCATTCCGATGACGGCAGTGAGGGTGGGACCGAGCAGGTTGACCGTCTTGACGGTGACGAACTGAGGCCCGAAGGGGATGCCGAGGCCGAGCGTCGGGTAGAGGGCGCCGATGTTGAACCAGAACAGCAGCTGCACCAGCAGAGGGGTGGACCGGAAGATCCACACGTATCCCCAGCTCAGCGTGCGCAGAACCGGGTTGGCGGACAGCCGCATCACGGCCACGGGAGTGCCGAGCAGGAAGCCGAGCACCATCACCACCCCGGTCAGCCAGAGGGTGAGCAGCAGCCCGTCGAGCACGGCGGCAGTGGTGAAGTAGCGGCCGACCACATCCCACTGGAAGGCGCGGTTGCGGACGACGGAGTCGACCACTGCCGCGAAGGCCAGCAGTGCGGCGCCCGCCGTCAGCCAGCGGCCGATGTGCCGGCGCGGCACGATCCGTGGCAGGTCGTCGGCGGGGCCCTGGCCGGGAGTGCGGCCGGGGACCTTCAGGTGTCCGGCGGGTGGGGCGGACGCCGAGAGGCGGGAGGGATCGGTGATGTCGGACGGCGAAACCATCAGAAGGCTCTCCAGGGGGAGGCGCGGACGCCGGTGACCACACGGCGGCACACGTTCACGGAATTCGCGCACAGACGGCGCGGGTACCAGGCAGGCGGCCCGGTTTCGGGCGTCATCACGATCGCCGCGTCCCTCAACGCGGCCGGTGCGGCTGCCGCGCGCGGCGGCGCCGGTCCGTCCTCGATCGTATGGGGCCACCGCGCGCCTGTGTCAACCGCACAGGAACCGCTCGACGACCGTCCGGCATCCGGGCCGTGGTTGACGAGACGCGAGATGTACTGCTCAATTGATCGCATGAATGCCGAGCAGCGTCTGGTCACCCGTGACCACATCGACTTCGGTCGGGTGTGGTCCGCCGCGTGTTGCGCCTGAAGCGGCAGCGGGCCGTCTGACCGGCCCTTCCCTCCCTCGGTCACCCCGTCGCGGGCCGAGTACCTCCTTTCGTGGCACCGTCGCACGCACGCGCTGACACGCGCTGACACGCGCTGACACGCGCTGACACGCGCCGAACGCGCTGAACCCGCGTGGGGACGGTCTTGCGAGACCAGACACGCGCTGCCGCCACCGCCCCACCCCGCCGAGGCCCATGCCCCCGGCGTCGTCACACCTGCTCACCCCCGCCTCCCAGCACCCGAGGCGCGCCGTCGCACACGGCCGCGCCGAGGGCTGCGTCGCCGTGCCCGCGTACCGCCCCGCTCGCTCCGGCACGACATCTCCGGCACGACATCAAGGACTTGAGGAAAGGCCCTCTCGCATGCCAGTGGAATTCCTCGGCATCGCCGCCACCAACGACGGCTCCGAAACCGCCCAGCGCTCCGGCGCCGCCTTCGACAAGGACTACACGCTCCGACTCGCCCGGGCGCACGAGGACCACGGGTGGGACCGGGTGCTGCTCGCCTACGGTTCCGGATCGCCGGATCCGGCGCCGGCCGCCGCGTTCATCGCGAGCAGGCTGGACCGTCTCCAGATCCTGCTCGCCCACCGCCCGAACGTCTCGTACCCGACCTTCGCGGCGAAGACCTTCGCCACCCTCGACCAGATCAGCGAGGGCCGGCTGACCGTGCACTTCATCACCGGCGGCAACGACCACGAGCAGGGCCGCGAGGGCGACACCCTCACCAAGGACGAGCGATACGCGCGCACCCGCGAGTACATCCGGATCGTCAAGAAGATCTGGACCAGCCACGAGCCCTTCGACCACGAGGGCGGCCATTACCGCTTCCACGACTTCGTCAGCGATGTCTTCCCCGTCCAACAGCCCCGCCCGAAGGTGTCTTTCGGCGGCTCGTCACCCGCCGCGTACGCCGCGGGAGGCGCCGAGGCGGACATCTACTGCCTGTGGGGCGAGCCCCTGGAGAAGACCGCCGAGCAGATCGAGAACGTGAAGGCGGCTGCGAGGGCCGCAGGCCGTACCGACGTGCCGCGCATCCAGGTGGCGTTCCGCCCGATCATCGCCCCGACCGAGGAACTGGCCTGGGAGAAGGCCCACCGCACGATCGGTGCCATCCGGGAGCGGCGCGAGGCGGGTCTCGTACGGCACCATCGCAATGGCGCCCCCGAGGCTGCACGTCCTCAAAACGCCGGATCACAGCGGCTGATCGCAATCGCCGAGGCGGGGGAGCGTTACGACCGGGCCCTGTGGACCCCAACGGCCGCCGCCACCGGTGGCGCGGGAAACTCCAACGCCCTGGTCGGCACCCCGGAGACAGTGGCCCAGGCCCTGCTGGACTACTACGACCTCGGCGTCGACATCTTCTCCGCCCGCGGCTACGACCTGTTGGGCGATGCCATCGACTTCGGCCGGTACGTGATCCCGATCGTGCGCACGGAGGTCGCCAGACGCGACGCCGAGCGGGCGGCACGCGGGACGGGGACCCTTGCGGCGGTGGGCGAATGACTTCCACGACCCAACCACCGTTCCCAGCTGGCGACTTGAGCATCCTCCATGTCCCGGTCTCCGACCCGCGCGTCGGACCCCTGCTGCGCGAACTCGGCCACGAGTACTCGACGCGCTACGGCAAGGACGCTCACGCCGAGATCGCCCGCTACCCCGACGAGGAGTTCACCCCGCCGTACGGAGGACTGCTCCTCCTGCTGATGGAGCGCGAGGAGCCCGTCGCGGGCGGCGCCTTCCGCCGCTACGACGCGACCACGGCCGAGTTGAAGCGTATCTGGACGCACTCCGCCCACCGGCGGCGTGGCCTGGCCCGGCGCGTCGTCGCCGAACTGGAACGCGAGGCGGGCGCCCGCGGCTACCGGAGGATCTACCTGACCACCGGCCCGCGCCAGCCCGAGGCCCGCGGCCTGTACCTGGCCACCGGCTACACCCCGCTGTTCGACACGGAGGCCGACCCGGAGACCATCGGCCCGCTGCCTTTCGAGAAGCACCTGCCCGCCCAGGCACGTACGGCACGCACGGGAAAGGCAGCCGACCGATGAACCTCCGAGCGATCAGAACCCGGCTGCGTGTCGCCGCCGGCATCGCGCTGCTGCCCGTACTGGCCCTGACCGCCTGCGGCTCCGGCGACACCCCCGGCACCACGGCGGTGGGCGCCCAGGCTTCCCCGGCTCCGACCGACGATCCGGTCGCCGCCGTGCGCAAGGTGGACTCCGTCGCCGCCCTGCTGCCCGCCGACGTGCGCAAGGCCGGCACGCTGCGGGTCGGCAGCTCGATCGGGTTCCCGCCCGGCGCCTACTACCCGAACGGTCCGGACAAGGCGCCCGCCGGCCAGGACATCGACCTCGCCGACGCGGTGGCCAAGGTCCTCGGCGTCGAACTGCGACGTCAGGACGCCTCGTTCGAGACGATCCTGCCCGCCCTCGGCAGCGGCAAGTACGACGTCGGGACCGGGAACTTCGGCGTCACCACCGAACGCTTGAAGTCCGTCGACTTCGTCACCTACGTCAACGACGGCCAGGGCTTCGCGGTGAAGAAGGGCAGCACCGTGCTCAGGACGAAGGTCACCGACCTCACCCAGCTGTGCGGGCTGACCATCGGCACCGGGGCCGGCACCACGTTCGAGGCCACCCTCGCCGCGCGGAAGGACGTGTGCGCGAAGGCCGGCAAGAAGCCGTACGACGTGAAGGTCTACGCGGAGAACGCGGCGACCCTCACCGCGCTCCAACAGGGCCGCATCGACGTGATCATGTCGACCATCAACGGCCTGCGCCACCAGGCCGCACAGCCCGCGTCGGGGACCACCTTCCTCGGCGAGTTCCACCGCCTCGACGTCGGCTTCGCCTTCAAGAAGGGCTCCCCGCTCACCAGGGCGTTCCAGGCGGCCGTCAACGAGTTGATCAAGAACGGAACCTACGCCCGGATCCTCGGCAAATGGGGCACCACCGCCTCCGCGATCGACGCGTCGCGGATCAATCCACCCGAGCACGAGTAACCAGTGATCAGGAACGCCACGATGGGACTCACCACTGACTCCGCCACCGCGCCACCCGGCGCGGCCGCACCGGGCGCCGGTCCTCGAACCACTCCCGTCCCGCACGATCCGGCAACGCTCGAGATCGTTCCCGCCCGCCACTACGCCCGCTGGGCGGCGGCCGTCGCCGTGCTGGTGCTTCTCGCCCAGTTCGTGCACGGTCTGGCCACCAACCCGGTCTGGGAGTGGGGCGTCTTCCGCGACTACGTCCTGTCCGAGACGATCGTCCAGGCGGTGTGGGTGACCCTCCAGCTCACCGCCTACGCCGCCGTGCTGGGATTCCTCCTCGGCACGGTCCTGGCCTTCATGCGGCTCTCGCGCAGCCCGGTGCTGCAGACCGTCGCCTGGACCTACATCTGGATCTTCCGGTCCATCCCGATGATCGTCCAGCTGGTGTTCTGGTTCAACCTGAGCGCGCTGTACAAGGAGTTGGGCGTCGGCATCCCCTTCGGCGCCGTGTTCTGGTCCGTCGACAGCAACAGCCTCATCGGCACCATCGGCGCCGCCGTCATCGGGCTGACACTGCACCAGGCCGCCTACGCCGCCGAGATCGTCCGCGGCGGCGTCGTGTCCGTCGACCACGGACAGCTGGAGGCCGCCGCCGCGCTGGGCATCCCCCGGCTGCGGCAGATCCGCCGGATCGTGCTGCCACAGGCCATGCGCGCCATCCTGCCCACGGCCGGCAACGAGATCATCGGCCTGCTCAAGGGCACCTCGGTGGTCTACGTGATGTCCATCGGCGAGCTGTTCTACCGGGTGCAGGTGATCTACGGCCGCAACGGCCGGGTGATCCCGCTGCTGCTGGTCGCCACCGCCTGGTACGTGGTGCTGACCTCCGTGCTGTCGGTCGCCCAGTACTACGTCGAGCGCCGCTACGCCCGGGGCGCCGACCGCACCCCGCCGCCCAACCCGCTCCGGCGCGCCCGCCACTTCGTACGCGACCTGCGCGCGGCGGCCGGGCGCGACCAGCCCGTCGTACCCCTGAAGGCCCCGGGACCCATGGGAGACAGCCGATGAGTGAGGTGATGGTGGACGTCCGTGGCGTCCACAAGAGCTTCGGCCCGCTGGAAGTGCTGTGCGGCGTCGACCTGTTGGTCCGCACCGGCGAGGTCACCGTGATCCTCGGCCCGTCCGGCTCCGGAAAGTCCACGCTGCTGCGCACCATCAACCACCTGGAGAAGGTCAACCGAGGCTGGATCAGCATCGACGGTGAGCTCATCGGCTACCGCCGCTCCGGCGGAAAGCTGCACGAGCTGAAGGAGAAGGACGTTCTCAAGCAGCGCACCGGCATCGGGTTCGTCTTCCAGAACTTCAACCTCTTCCCGCATCTGACCGTGCTGGAGAACCTGATCGAGGCCCCGGTCTCCGCGCTGCGCCGCCCCCGCAAGGAGGCGGCGGAAACCGCCCGTCGGCTGCTGGAGCGGGTCGGCCTCGCCGACCGGGCCGGCGCCTATCCGCGGCAGCTCTCCGGTGGCCAGCAGCAGCGTGTGGCCATCGCCCGCGCGCTCGCCCTCGAACCGAAGGTGCTGCTCTTCGACGAGCCCACCTCGGCGCTCGACCCGGAACTGGTCGGTGAAGTCCTCGACGTCATCAAGGGCCTGGCCCACACCGGAACCACGATGGTCATCGTGACCCATGAGATCGGCTTCGCCCGCGAGGTCGCCGACACCGTGATGTTCATGGACGGCGGTGTCGTCGTGGAGCAGGGGTCTCCCGCGGCCGTCCTGGACGACCCGCGGCAGGAACGCACCCGCGCGTTTCTCTCCAAGGTCCTCTGATCTCTCCAAGGTCCTCCGACCCAACCTCCCTTCACAGGCAAGACCCTTTCCCACGCAAGGAGAACCACCGTGTCCACCAACCTCGCCCGCCACCGCACCGCAAGCGCAGCGCTCGCACTCGCCACCGCCCTCGTCCTCGCCGCCTGCAGCAACCCCTCCGACGGCGGCACGGCCGAGGTCGCGGCCACGAAGGGCGGCAGGACGAAGACCAACGTCAGCGCCGACCAGCACCGCGTCACCACCGACAAGGTCGCCTCGATCGCCGCCGAGGTCCCGGAGGCGATCCGCAAGAGAGGCACCCTGGAGATCGTCGACTCCTCCGGCTCCGCCGCGCCGCTCACCTTCTACGCCACCGACAACAAGACCGTCATCGGTGTCGAGCCCGACATCGCGTACCTGGTCGCCGATGTCCTCGGCCTCAAGCCGCACATGAACACCGTCTCCTGGGAGAACATCTTCGTCGGCCTCGACAGCGGCAAGTACGACGTCGGGTTCAGCAACATCACCGACACCGAGGAACGCAAGGAGAAGTACGACTTCGCCTCCTACCGCGAGGACAACCTCGGCTTCGAGGCGAAGAAGGGCAGCGGCCTGAAGGTGACCGGGCCCAAGGACGTGGCGGGCAGAACGGTCGCGGTGGGCAGCGGCACCAACCAGGAGAAGCTGCTCATCGAGTGGAGCAAGGAGGACGTGAAGGCCGGCCGCAAGCCGGTGAACATCAAGTACTACCAGAACGACAGCGACACCTACCTCGCCCTCCAGTCCGGCCGGATCGACCTCTACCTCGGCCCCAACCCGACCGCCGCCTATCGCGCGGCCACCACCGGGAAGACGGAGGTCGTCGGCACCTACTCCGGCGCAGGCAGAACCCTCCAGGGCCTCATCGCGGCCACCACCAAGAAGGACAACGGACTGGTCAGGGCGCTGGCCGACGCCCTCGACGAGATCATCGACAACGGTACGTACGCCAAGGTGCTCAAGCGCTGGGGCCTGTCCGACGAAGCCGTGGCGACGTCGGAGATCAACCCGCCCGGCCTGCCCAAGACCAACAAGTAGGCGTCCGCTCAGACAGCCCTTGCAGGCTGCGGGGCCGCGCGCCGCGGCCCCGCACCGAACCCACGCCCGTCCCACGCTCCCGAAGGGTCCGCCATGGCCTCCGTCCTGTCCGTCTCCGGAAGTCCCTCCGTCAACTCCCGTACCGCCCGCCTGCTGCGCCACCTGGACAGGCGGCTCACGGCCCAGGGACACCAGGTGATTCCGCTGGACGTCCGCACCATCCCCGCCGAGGCCCTCCTCGGCGCCGACTTCGGGCACCCGGCGATCGTCGAGGCGACCGCGCTGTTCGACCGCGCCGACGGGGTCGTGATCGGCACTCCCGTCTACAAGGCCGCCTACTCAGGGCTGCTGAAGTCGTTGCTCGATCTGCTGCCGCAGTACGCTCTGGTCGGCAAGACCGTCCTTCCGCTGGCGACCGGCGGAAGCACGGCGCACGTGCTGGCGATCGACTACGCCCTGCGCCCGGTGCTCAGTTCCATGGGCGCCGCGCACATCGTCCAGGGCTGGTTCACGCTGGACAAGGACATCGCGGTGGGCGACGACGGCACGCTGACCGTCGCGCCGGGTCCGGCCGAGGCCCTTGCACAGGTCGTCGACCAGTTCTCCGATGCCCTCGGCAGCCGTACGGCCCTGCTGGCGGCCGCCGGATGAGGACCCCGACCGTGACCGCCGACAACGATGAGCGAAAGGCGTGAGCCTCCGTGAGCCTCACCTTCCACTGGTTCCTGCCCACCAACGGCGACAGCCGTCATGTCGTCGGCGGCGGCCACGGCACCGCCGTCACCGCGACCGGAGGTGACCGGCCGCCGAGCATCGGCTACCTCACCCAGATCGCCCGCGCCGCCGAGGACCTCGGCTTCACCGGTGCACTGGCTCCAGGCGCGGGGCCTGTGGCGGCACCCGTACGACCGGCAGGCAGCACCCCCGGTTCACCTGCCTTTCGCCGGCGCCGGGAGTCCGCGACGACCCGCGTGATCCCCGAAGCGCCGAGCGGTCCGTCGCCGCGGCGCCGTCACAGTGCCCGTGCCGCGTAGGCCCTGACGTCCGCGTCCGGGTCTGCCGTCGCCGTGGCCAGGGCTGCTCGGGCGTCCTCGGCGCCGCGGTGCCGGGTCAGGGCCAGTACGGCGGCCTTGCGGACGTCGGCGTTGGGGTCGGCGACGGCCTTGGCGAGTGCGGGGACGGCCACCTTGGGATCCGCGGCGGACAAGGCGGTGGCAGCGCCGGCCCGCACCTGCCAGGCGGGGTCGGACAGGGCCGACGCGGCGTGTGCGGCCAGGGGGGTGGGGCAGCCGGCCGTGCCCAGGGCCTCGTAAGCGGCCCCGCGCACCAGGGCGTCGGGATCGTCGACCAGTTCGGCGAGGGCCGAGTGGAGCACGGCCGAGTCCGGCGCCGGACCCACGCCGGCCAGGGCCTTGGCGATCGTGACGCGGACCTCGCGAGACGGCTCGGTGGCCGCCGCGCGGGCGATTTCCGCAGTGGCGTCGAGCGATACGAGCGCTCGCACGGCCGCGACACGGACGGCGGTGTCCGAGTCCGACAGGGAGGCCGCGAAGAGGTCCACGTCTCCGGCGCGCAGGCCGCGCAGGATGTCCAGTGCGGCGGCACGGACGACGGGGTCGGCCACGGAGAGGGCGGCGACGAGGCCGTCACGCAGAACCGGCTCCGGGGTCAGGGTCTCGGTCAGTTCACGCAGCGAGGCGGCCGCGGCGGCGCGGACCTCCTGGTCGGTGTCGGCGAGAGCCTCGGCCAGCGCCGGCCCGGCCCCCGGCGGCGCGGATTCCGTCAGGACGGCGATGGCCGTTCGGCGGACGGCGGGTTCCGGGTCGGTCAGATAGGGCACGAGCGCGGAGAGTCCGGTGTGGTCCTCCGCGAGGGCGAGGAGTTCGAGGAGGCGCGGTGTGGCCGGTGTCTCCGCGTCGGTGCCGGGGCGGGCGGTGGTGTCGGCAGTGGCGCGCTCCGGACGCATCGTCACCGGGGCCACCTCCCGGGCCCCCGCCGTCGCCACCTCGTCCGGATGGACCTCGCCGAGGTGACGGGAGGGGCCGCCGACCGGCGCGAAACCGTGGACCGGGACCAGATAGGGCGCCACGGGGCGTGCCGTGAACTCCATCGCACCGGAGGGGGCCTTGCGCAGATCGAGGTGGTGGAACCAGGACGCGTCGTCACGGTGGGGGTGGTCGAGACGGTCGTGGTAGAGGCCCCAGCGGGATTCCGTGCGGGCCAGGGAAGCCCGCGCGGCCATCTCCGCGCAGTCGCGGATGAACGTGACCTCCGCGCAGCGCATCAGCTCGTGCGGGGTGCGCGCGCCCATCGCGGCGATGTCGGCCCGCGCCCGCTCGAACGCCTCCAGGGCGAGTGACAGCCGGGCGCCGGACTTGGGTGGAGCCACGTAGTCGTTCACGAAGCGACGCAGCTTGTACTCGACCTGGGGCTGCGGCGGACCGTCGGGGTTGCGCAGCGGGCGGTAGATCAGCTCGTGCGCCTCGCGCAGCTGGCCGGAGGGAAGATCCCCCTCGTACGGTGTGTACTGTGCGGCGTCCGCGCCCGCGAGGTCGCCGAAGACGAAAGCGCCGATCATGTAGTTGTGCGGCACACAGGCCAGGTCGCCGGCCGCGTACAGGCGGGGGACGGTCGTGCGGGCGTGGTCGTCGACCCGTACCCCCGAGGCCGAGTGGCCGCCGCACAGGCCGATCTCCGAGATGTGCATCTCGACGTCATGGGTGCGGTAGTCGTGGCCGCGGCCCGCGTGGAAGGTGCCGCGGGTGGGGCGCTCGGTGGAGTGCAGGATCGATTCCAGGGCCGTGATCGACTCCTCCGGGAGGTGGCTCAGCTTCAGGTACACCGGGCCGCGGTCCGACGCCACCTCCGCCGCGAACTCCGCCATCATCTGCCCCGACCAGTAGTCGGAGTCGACGAAGCGTTCGCCGTGCCGGTTGACCTGGTACCCGCCGAAGGGATTGGCGACGTAGGCGCAGGCCGGGCCGTTGTAGTCCTTGATCAACGGGTTGATCTGGAAGCACTCGATGCCGGTCAGCTCGGCGCCCGCGTGGTAGGCCATCGCATAGCCGTCGCCCGCGTTGGTCGGATTCTCGTACGTGCCGTACAGGTAGCCGGAGGCCGGCAGGCCGAGCCGTCCGCAGGCGCCGGTCGCCAGGATCACCGCGCCCGCACGGACGACGACGAACGCGCCGGTGCGCGTGTGGAAGCCCACCGCCCCCACGGCCTGCCCCGAAACCGTCAGCACGCGCACCGGCATCACCCGGTTCTCGATCCGGATGCGCTCGCGCATCTCGCGCCGCCGCAGCTGCCGGTACAGGACCTTCTTGACGTCCTTGCCCTCCGGCATGGGCAGTACGTACGAGCCGGAGCGGTGGACCTGGCGGACCGCGTACTCGCCGTGCTCGTCCTTCTCGAACTTCACCCCGTACGACTCCAGTCGCCGCACCATGGCGAAGCCGCGGGTGGCGGTCTGGCGGACGGTGCTCTGGTCGACGATGCCGTCGTTGGCGCGGGTGATCTCCGCGACGTAGTCGTCGGGCTCGGCACGGCCCGGGACGACCGCGTTGTTGACGCCGTCCATGCCCATGGCGAGCGCGCCGGAGTGTCGTACGTGCGCCTTCTCCAGCAGCAGGACGTCCGCGCCGCGCTCGGCGGCGGTCAGCGCCGCCATGGTGCCGGCCGTGCCGCCGCCGATGACGAGGACGTCGCAGGTCAGCTCCTCGGCATCGGTGAGGGCCGGGATCTCCAGGGGGGTGTCCACCAGGGTGCCTTTCAAGAACCGAGTGATGTGAGGATCTTGCGCCGCAGGGCGATGCGCGCCGTGTCGTCGTGGGCGGCGCGCTCGCGTGGGCGCGGTACGTCCCGTACGGCGACCAGCCGGCCCGCGCCGAGCACGGCCACGCGGTCGCCGAGGAACAGGGCCTCGTCCACGTCGTGGGTGACGAAGACGACGGTCGCGCCCGTGCCGTGCAGTACCTCCACCAGCAGGTCCTGCATGCCGGCGCGGGTCTGGGCGTCGAGGGCGCCGAAGGGTTCGTCCATGAGGACGGCGCGCGGGCGTCCGGCGAGGGCGCGGGCCAGCTGGGCGCGCTGGCGTTGCCCGCCGGAGACGCGGTGCGGCAACTGCCGGGCCAGGTCGCCGAGTCCGACCCGTCCCAGCCAGCCCTCGGCCTGTTCCCTGCGCCGTGTGCGCGGCAGACCCTGGACGGCGAGGGGCAGTTCGACGTTGGCGCGCAGGGTGCGCCAGGGCAGCAGGGCGTCCTCCTGGAAGACCAGCGCCCGGTCCGCGCCGGGGCCGGTCACCGGCCGCCCGTCCTGTTCCACCGCGCCCTCCAGCGCGGGCAGCAGCCCGGCCCAGGTGCGCAGCAGCGTCGACTTGCCGCAGCCGGAGGGGCCCACGACGGTGAGGATCTCGCCGGCGGCGACGTCCAGGTCGACGTGGGCCACCGCCGGGGCGTCCGGACGGCCGAGCGTGGCGGCGCGCAAGGTGAGACGGGTGCCGCGCGGGGCCGCCGACACGCTCCTCGCTCCGGCCCGCTCGGTCTCAGACGAGGTGCTCATCGCATGCCTCCTGGGCCTTGGCGGGTGCGGTCGTGGATACGGCCACCAGGGCCCGGGCGGGCCGGGGCCGGGCGCCGGGGACGTACGACGTGCGCGGCAGCCAGCGGGTGAGGCGGCGCCCGACGAGTTCGACGGTGGTGGAGGTGAGCCAGCCGAGCAGGCCGATGGTGACCATTCCGACGAAGACGCCCGGGTAGTTGACGATCGTGTAGTCCTGCCAGGTGCGGTAGCCGACGCCGTACTGTCCGGAGATCATCTCCGCGGAGATCACACAGATCCAGGACACGCCGATGCCGACGGACAGGCCGCCGAAGATGCCCGGCAGCGCGCCCGGCAGGACGACGGAGCGCAGGATCCGCCACCGGCCACCGCCCATGGTGCGCACCGCCTCCTCCCACACGGGGGTCAGCGCGCGCACCGCGTGCCGGGTGGAGACCAGCACGGGGAAGAAGGCGGCGGTGAAGGTGATGAAGACGATGCCCTGCTCGTTGGAGGGGAAGAGGAGGATGGCGACAGGGACCATGGCGATGGCCGGGACGGGCCGCACCACCTCGAGGACCGGGCCGAGCAGGTCCTCGGCGAGCCGCGAGCGGGCCACGAGCACGCCGGTGCCCACGCCCAGGACGGCGGCGAGCAGGAAGCCGGTCACGATGCGGGTGAGGCTGTCGGTGAGGTCGGTCCAGTAGTCGGGTCCTGACACCCGGTCGGCGAAGGTCCGGGCCACGTCGGTCACCGTCGGGAACTGCGAGAAGCGCACCCACAGGTCCACGTCGAGCGTGGTCAGCAGCTGCCACAGGCCGAGCGCGACGGCCAGCGAGCCCGCCCGCAGCAGCAGCCGGCCCGCCCGGCGGGGATACCGGCTCATGAGGCCCGTCCCAGGGCGTCCGCGTACGTGATCACCCGGGCACCGCTGTGACCGGCCACGTAGGTCCGTGCGGTGGCCGGGGCGACGAAGGGCAGCAGTCGCTTGCCGTTCGCCACCCAGACGGCCTTGTCGGCGAACCAGAGGGTGCCGGTGGCGGCGTCGGGGACGTAGGCCGCGCGGATGCCGTCCCTGTGCCGGGCGACGTAGGCGAGGAGCCGGTCGGGGGACGTGAAGCTCCGGGTCGTGCGGGCGCCCTTGGGCCAGACCTCGCCGGCGGCGGCGGGCGGGCCGGCGGCGAGCCGCCCGGCGTAGCCGGCGCCGAGGGCCCTCTTGACGTACCGGTCGTCGACGAAGGAGCCCACGTCGATGTCGCCGGTCAGCTCGGCAGCCTTCAGCACCGACACGTCCTGCTTCAGCGCGGACACCAACTGCGGCTTGAGGGCCGGATCGAAGGTGGAGATGCCGTGGGCACCGTTGTAGAGGTAGACGACCTCGGCGGGCAGCCCGGTGGCGTCCGCGACCTTCTCGGCGGCGTCCACCGGACGGGCGTCGAGGTAGTCGGTCGCGTCCGCCTGGGCCTTCAGGAACGCCTCCAGCACGGCCGGGCTCCGCTCGGCGAAGTCCTCGCGGGCGGTGACGCCGTGGAAGGTGGGCAGGTTCAGCTGTGCTCCGTCGTACAGCGCCTTCGCCTTGCCCTGGTAGGCGAGCAGGCCCGGCCAGGCGACGAACTGCGACAGCGCGTCCGCGCTGCCCGCCGAGAGGGCCGAGGCGCCCACCGCGGGCTGCTGGTTCAGCTTCTCCACGCCCGTGTCCGGGTCGATGCCGGCCCGCTGCAGGGCTCGCACGAGGGTGCCGTCGGCGGCCGAGCCGACGCTCGTGGAGACCTTCTTGCCCCGCAGGTCCTTCAGGGAGGCGAGCTTGGAATCCGGCGCGACGACGACGGTGTTCAGGCCGCCCTTGAGGTTGTAGCCGGTGACCGACACCAGGTGGGTGGGCCTGCCCAGTTGCTTGCCGCGGGCCGCGTTGATGAGGAGCGGGAAGTCGCCCATCGAGCCGATGTCGATCTTCCCGGCGGTCATCTGGGCGGTGATCGGGGCGCCCGTGGCGTAGTCCTGCCAGTCGACCTTGTACGTCTTTCCGTCGTGGAGGGCCTTCAGCCGCCTCTCGAAGTAGCCGAGGGACCGCAGGAGGGTGCCGGCGGTGACCGTGTTGATGGTCTTGGACTGGTATCCGACGGTGATGGTGACCGTGGAGCCGCCGCCCGCCTCGGCGCTGCCGCCACAAGCGGACAGGCTGAGCAGCGATGCGGACGTCGCGAGCGCGACTGCCGTGCGTTTCATGGGAGTCCGGGCCTCTCAGCGGAGCAGATAGGGCATGTTGACCGTGACGGCTCCGGTGGGACAGCGGGCCGCGCACGGGCCGCAGTACCAGCACTCGTCGACGTGCATGTACGCCTTGCCGCTGCTGACGTCGATGGCGAGGGAGTCCAGCGGGCACATGTCCACGCAGAGGGTGCAGCCGTCGATGCACTTCGACTCGTCGATGGTCACGGGCACGTCGGCCCGCTGGGGCGCCAAGGGCATGGCTGTCTCCAGGAATGTCGTGCTCTTCGGGGGTGTCAGGCTGAGCGGTGCAGCAGGCCGCTCATGGTGATGCGGTCGCCGCGGAAGCGGATGAACTCGAGGTCGACGGGCCGGCCGTCGTCGAGGTGTGTGAGGCGTTCCAGCATCAGGACGGCCGCACCCTGGGGGGCCTGCAGCACGGCGGCGGAGTGGGCGTCCGCGTTGACCGCCTCGAGGGTGATCTCGGCGTGGCCGAGAGGCAGACCGCAGGCCGCCTCCAGCAGGCGGAAGACGTCGGTGTTCTCCAGGTCCGCTGCGAGGAGCGCGGTGCCGATGTCCAGGGGGATGTAGGTGAGGTCGAGGGAGAGGGGGAGGCCGTTCAGACGGCGCAGACGCTCGATGTAGAGGACGTCGGCGCCCGAAGGCACGTGGAGTCGTTCGGCGACGGGGGCGGGGGCCGGGACGGGGCCCATGGTGCGGACCTCGTTGGTGACCCGGCCGTGTTCACGGAGGGTTTCCGCGAGGCCCATCAGGCGGTCGAGGCCGTGGGGGTACTTCCGGGCCACGACCAGGGTGCCGACACCGGGCAGGCGTTCGACGAGGCCCTCGGTGCGCAGCAGGTCGAGGGCCTGGCGGACGGTGTTGCGGGAGGCGCGGTAGTCGGTGGCGAGGGTCGACTCGTGGGGGAGCGCGCCGTTGGGAAAGGCGCCGGTGAGGAGTTGGCGGCGGAGCAGATCGGCGAGTTGCCTGGCCCGGTCGGCGCGCAGCCTGCGCCGGCTGCGGTGGGCGGCGACCGTGGTCGCGGAGCCCTGGCCGGCGTGGTCTCGGATGCGGTCGGTGGGCGGCATGGCTCGAAACCATAGCCATCCGATAGGGATAGTGGTGTTGCTGGATTATTGCGCCACCTGACGCACCGCTGGACGCGTCGCTGACCTGGGCGTTCGACAGGCCGACGGGAGTATCCGCCAGGCTCTGCGGGCCCCGGACGATGGCACCGGGGCCTCCGGCGTGCCGCCCTCCTCTTCCCTCCTCCCATCATGTGAGACGGTGGGCCGGATGTCGGAAGGGCCTCTTGACGAGGCGTGAGGACAGCCGGACACTCCAGTACAGATTCCTAGTGGATGGGTAGGAAATGATGGAGCGTCTGGAGCCGTCCGCCGACCGCACGGTGCGTGCGGGCCGGCCGTTGCTCCTCCTGACCTCCCGCCGCCACATCGATCTCCTGCGCGTCTGCAGCGCGGCGAACTCTCCTCGCTGAACCGGCGGTGCCCATCGGCACGCCGTTTCCGCCGGGTACGGGTACGCGCCGAGGGCGCCGCGCGCCCATCACCCCACGCGCGCCGCCCGCCGCATCTCTGAGAACCAGAAGCCGGACCCGGACCCAGGGAGACCCATGCCCGCCGCACCCTCGACCACTGTGCCGTCCCACTCCTGCGCGCCGACGTTCCTGGGCAGGATCGGCCCTGACGCGAGCAGTGGTTACTACGCTGTGCCGCGCCGCTACCGCCTCCACCTGTCGCTGTCCTGCCCCCACTGTCTGCGCATCGCCATCACGCACAGCCTGCTCGGCCTGAACGGAACGTTGCCGGTGACGCTGCTGCCGGCCGTGCCCGACGGCCCCGATGGTGGACACCGCGCTCTGCGACCCCTGTACGACGCCAGTTCGCACCGATACACCGGACCCACCGTGGGACCGGTGCTGAGCGACGACTGGACGGGGCGGATCGTCAGCACGCACACCCCCGACATCCTGTGCGACCTCGCCCGGCACTTCGACGGTGACCGTCCCGACCAGCCCGCGCTGTATCCGCACGGCGAGGAGGCCGAGATCGAGGCAGTCGAGCGCCTCTGCGAGGACCGCATCAACGAAGCCGCACAGCACGCCGGGCGTGCCGACACCGATTCCGTGGCGCGCCGGACCGCTCTCACGTCCCTGCTGCGCGTCCTGGGCTCACTGGACGCACGACTCGCGTTCCAGGACTTCATCCTGGGCGACGAAGTGACGGCCGCCGACGTGCAGTTGTGGGTGACCCTGGTGCAGCTCGACACCGTGCACCGCCTGCACCTGGACGCAGCCGCGGTCCGCCACATCGCCGAGCACCCCCACCTGTGGGCCTACGCACGGAGACTGGCCGCCCATCCCGCCTTCGGCACCCACCTCGACCTGGATGGCATCGGTCGCAGGCACCATGCCCGCTGCCAGGGCATGGAGGCCGCAGGGGCGGCGGTGCAAATCCTGGACTGGGCCGTCCACACCGCGGACACGGTGACTCGGCCCTCCCAAGAGAGCTCGGACGGTTTCACGCAACCGCAATACGCCCTCCACCTCCGTCCGTCCGGCCCGGCCTAACCTGCTACCGCATGAGGTCCACCACGTCGGAGCGCGACAACCCGTCACTGACGGTTGCGTGGACCGGCATGCCCCCGGCGAACGGGGGCACCGCGGTCGGTGCCGCACGGGTGCACCCCGAGGTTCCGGCCGCGCGCGGGTGCGTCCGCCTGTACGGCCGCACCCACATCGACCTGCGGCGGGTGGCCGGCGCGCTCTGTCGCTCCTGACCCTCCCTCAGGCTCCAGCCGGCAAGCCCCTCCACCTCAACGCGCACTCCCACGCCCGCCGATCCCTCCGCGCGAGGGCCGGTTCCGGTCGGCGAACGGTCCCTCCCCAGGAAGGCACTTCATTCGTGTCCGCATCTCCTCCGCTTCACCTTGCCGTCGCACTCGACGGCACAGGCTGGCACCCGGCCGCATGGCGTGAGCCGGGCGCCCGGCCCCACGACCTGCTCACCGCCGGTTACTGGGCCGGCCTCGTCACCGAGGCCGAACGCGGCCTGCTCGACTTCGTGACCTTCGAGGACGCGCTCGGGCTCCAGTCCTCGCACCTCACGCAGCCGGACGAGCGTACCGACCAGGTGCGCGGCCGGCTGGACGCGGTACTCATCGCCGCCCGGGTCGCACCGCTGACCCGGCACATCGGGCTGGTCCCGACCGTGGTCGCCACCCACACCGAGCCGTTCCACACATCCAAGGCGATCGCCACCCTGGACTACGTCAGTGCCGGTCGCGCGGGTCTGCGCGTCCAGGTGTCGGCACGGCAGAACGAGGCGGCTCACTTCGGACGCCGTACGTTCCCCCGTCTCGGCGTCGAGGACCGGGACACTCCGGCGGGCAGGGCGCTGCTCACCGAGCTCTTCGAGGAGGCCGCCGACCACGTCGAGGTGGTGCGCCGCCTGTGGGACAGCTGGGAGGACGACGCGGAGATCCGCGATGTCGCCACCGGCCGGTTCATCGACCGCGACAAACTGCACTACATCGGCTTCGAGGGCAGGTACTTCAGCGTCAAGGGGCCTTCGATCACCCCCCGGCCGCCGCAGGGGCAGCCCGTCGTCAGCGCGCTCGCGCACCACAGCCTGCCGTATCAACTGGTGGGCCGCTCGGCCGACATCGGTTACATCACCCCGCACGACACCCACGAGGCCCGTGTGGCCGTCGCCGAGATCCGCGCCGCCCAGGCCGCGGCAGGGAGGGCCGGGGAGCCGCTCCACATCTTCGGCGACCTGGTCGTGTTCCTCGACGAGGACCCCACGGCGGCGCGGGACCGCAAGACCCGTCTGGACGACCTCGCGGGATGCGCCCACGCCGACGACGCCGAGGTGTTCACGGGCACGCCCGGACAACTGGCGGACCTGCTCCTGGACCGGCGCCGGGCCGGACTGAGCGGCTTCCGGCTGCGCCCCGGAGCGATCGGGCACGACCTGGAACGGATCACCCAGGGCCTGGTGCCCGAACTCCAGCGCCGTGGCGCCTTCCGGCGCGTCTACGAGGCGGACACCCTGCGCGGGCTGCTCGGACTTCCCCGCCCCGCCAACCGCTACGCAACCGTCTGAACCGGAGGACTCCTACGATCATGAGCAAGCCGAGCACGGGCCGGACTCCGAAGCAGATCCATCTCGCCGCCCACTTCCCCGGCGTCAACAACACCACGGTGTGGAGCGATCCCCGGTCGGGCAGCCACATCGAGTTCAGCTCGTTCGCGCACTTCGCGCGGACCGCCGAACGCGCCAAGTTCGACTTCCTGTTCCTCGCCGAGGGACTGCGGCTGCGCGAACAGGGCGGCCGGATCTACGACCTGGACGTGGTGGGGCGGCCCGACACCTTCACCGTCCTCGCCGCCCTCGCCGCCGTCACCGAACGGCTCGGCCTGACCGGTACCATCAACTCCACCTTCAACGAGCCCTACGAGGTGGCCCGCCAGTTCGCCAGCCTGGACCATCTGTCGGGCGGACGCGCCGCCTGGAACGTCGTCACCTCCTGGGACGCCTTCACCGGCGAGAACTTCCGCCGCGGCGGCTTCCTCCCACAGGACCAGCGCTACTCCAGGGCCAAGGAGTTCCTCGCCACCGCCACCGAGCTGTTCGACTCCTGGCACGGTGATGAGATCGTCGCCGACCGCGAGTCCGGCATCTTCCTCAAGGACGCCCGAGCCGGAGCCTTCGTCCACCGAGGAGAGCACTTCGACATCGCCGGCCGGTTCGACGTCCCTCGCAGCCCCCAGGGCCGCCCTGTGATCTTCCAGGCCGGCGACTCCGAGGAGGGCCGCGAGTTCGCCGCGTCGAGCGCCGACGCCATCTTCAGCCGGCACAGCACCCTGGAGGCGGGGCGGGACTTCTACACCGATGTCAAGGGGCGCCTGGCCCGCCATGGCCGGACCCACGACCAGCTGCTGATCCTGCCCGCCGCGACCTTCGTGCTGGGTGACACGGACGCCGAGGCGCAGGAGCTGGCGCGTGAGGTACGACGCCGGCAGGTCAGCGGGCAGACCGCGATCAAGTACCTCGAGCACGTCTGGAACCGGGACCTGTCCGGCTACGACCCGGACGGCCCGCTTCCCGACATCGACCCGGACCCCGGCGAGCACACCATCGCCCGCGGCAGGGCCAGCGTCCGGATGTTCCGAGACCCGGTCGCCATCGCCGGGCAATGGCGCGAACGCGCCGCGGCCGAGAACCTGTCGATCCGCGAACTCGTCATCGAGACCACCGGTCGCCAGTCGTTCGTCGGCTCCCCGGCCACCGTCGCCGAGAGCATCAACCACTTCGTCCAGACGGACGCTGCCGACGGCTTCATCCTGGTCCCGCACATCACGCCCGCGGGCCTGGACGAGTTCGCCGACACCGTCGTCCCGCTGCTGCAGGAACGCGGTGTGTTCCGCCACGACTACACCGGCACCACGCTCCGCGACCACCTCGGCCTGGCCCACCCCGACGCCCGCGCGGTGCCGGGGGAGAACCGGCGGGCAGCGTCGTGAAGTTCCTGGCCATCACCCTCATCGTGCACGCACCGGATCCGGTGACCGGCGTCCACAAGTCCACCGACGAGCGCTTCCGCGAGGTGATCGACAACGCGCTGCTCGCCGAGGAACTCGGATTCGACGGCTACGGCGTCGGCGAACGCCACGAGCGGCCGTTCATCTCCTCCTCCCCACCGGTCGTCCTCAGCCACATCGCCGCGCTGACCTCCCGGATCCGGCTGTTCACCGCCGTCACCACCCTCAGCCTGCTCGACCCGGTACGCGCCTACGAGGATTACGCGACCTTGGACCACCTGTCCGCGGGCCGTCTCGACCTGATCATCGGAAAGGGCAACGGCACCGCCCAGCGGGAGCTGTTCCACGTCACCCCCGAGGACCAGTGGGACCGTAACGCCGAGAGCTACGAGCTGTTCCGCCGGATCTGGCGGCAGGACAAGGTGAGCGCCTCCCCGCGCTTCCGCCCCGAGCTGACAGCAGCCGAGGTGTGGCCGAGACCGCTGCAGCAGCCCGTCCGGGTCTGGCACGGCAGCGCGACCAGCCGCGAATCCGTCGATCTCGCCGCCCGCTACGGAGATCCGCTCTTCTCGGCGAACGTCACTCATCCGATAGAGCCGTACGCCGAACTGATCCGCCACTACCGGGAGCGGTGGGAACACTACGGCCACGACCCGGCTCAGGCGGTGGTCGGCGCGGGGACCGCCGGCTACTACGCGGCCCGTACCTCGCAGGAGGCGATCGCCGCGTACCGGCCGGTCTTCGAGGGCCGTCTCGCGTTCCAGAAGCGACTGGGCGTCGAGCCGGTGTTCGCCACCCTCGAGGACTTCGTCGAGCGCAGTTCGGCGCTGATCGGCAGTCCCCAACAGGTGATCGACAAAGTGCACCGTTACCACGAGCGGTTCGGCCACAGCGTGCTCCACCTGCACGCCGACGCGGACGGCCTCACCCAGGCCCAGCACCGTGCCTCCCTCGAACTCTTCCAGTCAGACATCGCCCCCGTGCTACGCCGCGACATCCCCGACCCGCCGTTCGCGTGGGCTCCGGTCCTCGCCGAACCCGCCACCGAGTTCGAGCCCGCGCCCGCGTCCACGCTCACCGACCGCTGAGGAGCACCTGATCATGTCCGGCATCCCCCTCGGGGTTCTCGACCTCGTCCCGGTCTCGTCCGGCTCCACCGCCGCCGAGGCCCTGCGCAACACCATCGACCTCGCCCGGCAGACCGAGCGGTTCGGCTACACCCGCTACTGGTTCGCCGAGCACCACCTCAACCCGGGCGTGGCCGGAACCTCTCCCGCCGTCGTACTGGCCCTGACCGCATCCGCGACCTCCACGATCAGGATCGGCTCCGGTGCCGTACAACTCGGCCACCGCACCGCCCTGTCCACCGTCGAGGAGTTCGGGCTGATCGACGCCCTGCACCCCGGGCGGCTCGACCTGGGCCTCGGACGCTCGGGCGGCGGCCCCCAGGGCCGGTCGGCCGGGCCCCGGCCGACCACCACACCTGTCATCGACGGGCGCGCTCCGAACGGTCTGAAGATCCCGCCACGATTCTCTCCGGAGCACCTGATCGGTTCGCCGCGATTCCTGCTCCAGCAGCGACTGCTGCACCAGCCCGGCGCCGGCTCCCAGGACTACGGCGAGCAGGTCGACGACATACTCGCCCTGCTGCGCGGCGACTACCGCACAGCGGACGGCATCGAAGCGCACGCCGTACCGGGCGAGGGAGCCGACGTGCAGGTGTGGATACTCGGCAGCAGCGGCGGACAGAGCGCCGACGTCGCGGGCCGAAACGGCCTGCGTTTCGCCGCCAACTACCACGTGAGCCCCGCCACCGTACTGGAGGCCGCCGAAGGCTACCGGGCCGCGTTCCAGCCGTCCGACCACCTCGACAAGCCCTACGTCACCGTCTCCGCCGACGTGGTCGTCGCCGAGGACGACGCGACCGCCCGCGAACTGGCCACCGGCTACGGCCTGTGGGTCCGCAGCATCCGCACCGCCGAGGGCGCCATCCCCTTCCCGGCCCCGGAGCAGGCC
Organism: Streptomyces sp. NPDC002520; assembly: GCF_053595235.1. NCBI lineage: Bacteria > Bacillati > Actinomycetota > Actinomycetes > Kitasatosporales > Streptomycetaceae > Streptomyces > Streptomyces sp. NPDC002520. The sequence goes on from NZ_JBSFXG010000005.1 coordinate 256,042, forward strand.
CGCGCCCACACCTGGACCGAGGCGGACCGGGCACTGGTGGCCGACCGCGTCGACACCCAGTTCGTCGGCTCGCCGGGACGCGTCGCCGATCAACTCGAACAACTACAGGAGGCGACCGGAGCGGACGAGCTGACCATCACCACCATCACCCATGACCACGCGGACCGGGTGCGCTCCTACCGACTCCTGGCGAAGGAGTGGCAACGCAGGTGAGCTGATGGCGGGCCAGTTGGACCTGTCGAGGTCGTTCACCCGGTGTGGCGCGGAAGGCGTCGGCGCCGAGGGGAGGGACGCCACAGGGCGGCAGGCGCGGTACGCCAGGAACCTTGCGGTCGGTCTCGATCTACTTCTCGTATGCAAGAACCCGGACTGCGGCTTCGAGGCGAACGCCGACGGGAACGCAGCCCGCGACATATTGCACCTGTACCGGATCGGCCACGTGGCGATCCCCGCTGCCGGAAGGTGCACTCGTCAGGCGCGCAAACGCGTCGAGCCCGTCACCGCAAGGTAGCCAGGAATCGCCCGGCTTCAGCCGGAAGAGCACTTCAACCGACGAGTTCGCCCACGAGCGCGGCGACTTGCTCCAGTTCGATGAGGAAGCCGTCGTGACCGCTCGGGGATTCGATCACCCGGAGGTGATCTGCCGCAGGGATGCCGGCTGTCAACTCGGCTTGCTGGGACAGGGGATAGAGACGGTCGGAGTCGACTCCGGCGACGAGCGTCGTGGCCGTCACACGGCTCAGGGCGGCCCGCGTACCGCCCCGGCCGCGACCGATGTCGTGACTGTTCATGGCCTGGGTCAGTGTGACGTAGCTGCCCGCGTCGAAGCGGCGCACGAGCTTGGCGGCGTGGTGGTCCAGGTAGGACTCGACCTGGTATCGGCCGCCGCTCCAGGGCTCCTCCGCGCCCTGCGGCGTGCGCCCGAAGCGGATCTGCAGCTCCGGTTCGCTTCGGTAGGTGACGTGGGCGAGGCGGCGGGCCAGGCCGAGTCCCGCATGCGGGCCGAGTCCGGGGCCGGCGTCGTGGTAGTCGCCGCCGCGCCAGTGCGGGTCGTTGCGGATGGCATGGAGCTGGATGTTCGCCCAGGCGATGTGTTCCGCGCTCGCCGCGGCAGTCGTGGCGAGCACCAGGAGCGCCCGCGTCCGTTCCGGATGCGACACGGCCCATTCCAGCGCACGCATTCCGCCCATCGATCCGCCGACGACCAGTGCCCAGCTGTCGATGCCCAGGGCGTCGGCCAGGCCGGCCTCGGCCGCCACCTGGTCGCGTTGCGTCAGGAAGGGGAAGCGATCACCCCAGCGACGTCCGTCCGGAGTGCTGCGGGACGACGGTCCGGTGCTGCCCTGACAACCGCCGAGCACGTTCGGCGCCACGACGAACCAGCGGTCCGTGTCGAGCGCGCGCCCTGTGCCGATGAGCCCGTCCCACCAGCCGGGAGTGGGGTGGCCGGGCTCGGCGGCACCGGCGGCATGGCTGTCACCGGTCAGTGCGTGCAGCACGAGCACCGCGTTGGACCGGTCGGGTGCGAGCCGCCCCCACGTCTCGAACGCGAGCCGCACTCCCGGCAGTTCACCACCCGCCTCCAAGGGAAGCGGCTGCTCACGCTCGTACCACTGGCGATGCCCGGCCGGATCCCCCTCCCGCCAGGCTCCGGAGGCCGGCGGGAGGGAGACCACGGAGGGCGTCAGCACGGTGTTCAGGACGCGTCCTTCGCCGCGCGGAACCCCGCCTCCAGGTCGGCCTTGAGGTCGGCGAGGTTCTCGATGCCGACCGACAGGCGCACCAGGCCGGGGGAGGTGCCGGTGGCCGCCAGCTGTTCCTCGTCGAGCTGGCTGTGCGTCGTGGACGCCGGATGGATGATGAGGCTGCGCACGTCGCCGATGTTGGCGAGGTGGCTGAACAACTCGACCGCGTCCACGAACCGTTTGCCGGCCTCGACTCCGTCTCGCAGTTCGAAGGAGACCACTGCACCCGCACCCCGCGGAAGATACTTCCGCCCCGCCTCGTACCACCTGCTGGTCTCCAGCCCCGGGTAGTGCACGGCGGCGACCTCGTCCCTCTGTTCCAGCCATTCGGCCAGGGCTTGGGCGTTGGCCGAATGCCGTTCGATGCGCAGGCTGAGCGTCTCCACGCCCTGCAGGAGCAGGAAGGCGGAGTGCGGAGAGAGGGCCGGCCCGAGGTCGCGGAGCAACTGCACGCGGAGCTTGACGGCGAACGCACCCGGTCCGAGCGCGGGCCAGTACCGCAGCCCGTGGTAACTCGGGTCGGGCTCGGTGAAGTCCGGGAACCGCTCGGCGTGCGCCCCGAAGTCAAAGGTGCCGCCGTCGACGACCACACCCGCGATGGCCGTGCCGTGACCTCCCAGGAACTTGGTCGCCGAGTGGACGACGATGTCCGCGCCGTGTTCGATGGGCCGCAGCAGGTAGGGAGTCGGGACCGTGTTGTCCACGATCAACGGCAGCCCGGCCGCGTGCGCCACGTCCGAGATCCCCTGCACATCGAGCACATTGCCACGAGGGTTTCCCAGCGTCTCCGCGAACAGGGCCTTGGTGTCCGGCCGGATCGCCGCCCGCCACGCCTCCAGGTCGTCCGGGTCGTCCACGAACGACACCTCGATACCGAGCCTCGGCAGCGTGTGCCGGAACAGGTTGTACGTGCCGCCGTACAACGACGTACTGGAGACGATGTGGTCGCCGGAGCTCGCCAGTGTCAGGATCGCCAGGGTCTCCGCCGCCTGCCCGGAGGCGAGCGCCACGGCCGCGACCCCGCCCTCCAGTGCCGCGATGCGCTGCTCGAAGACGTCCTGGGTGGGATTGTGGATACGGGTGTAGATGTTGCCGGGCTCGGCCAGTGCGAACAGGTCGGCGGCATGCTGTGTGTCCCGGAACACGAACGACGTCGTCTGGTAGATGGGCGTCGCGCGGGCGCCGGTCGTCGGGTCGGGCGTGGCCCCCGCGTGGATCTGCTTGGTCTCGAAGGACCAGGCGGAGGTGTCGGGACCAGTGGGTTCGTCCTCGGGGGTGTGGCCGGCGGTGACGGAGTCGATGGGCTGGCTCATGGTGGTGCTCCCTTGTACGGAGGGCGGAGATGCGCGCGGTCAGGGACCGGATACACGGAACACCGCAGGGCTGGGAGCCGGGCCCGGAAGAGGGCGGCGTTCAGCGCGGTGCGGTGGAAAAGAGACTGCTCAGAGGCCGGAGCGCGGCTTCAGCTCGCGGCAGGACAGCGCATGGTGGTGACACGCACGTAGTCAACGTGGCGGCGGGTCACGAGCACGGTCATGGAGCCAGGTAACCACATGGGGCGGCAACGCACCAGCGTCCCTGAAGGCATTCGAGACCCGGGTGACTCCGATCGGGAAGTCGGACATCGCGGCGGGGCAGAAACTCGCCGATGCCTTCGTGGAGGCGGGCCGGATCACCAAGGAGGTCGATGTCCCGTCGATCACCGACAACCTCCTCCCGGTCGGCCACGACAGCTCGAAGCTGACGTCCGGCTGAGCAGGCCCCAAGAAATGGCGCTTGCGGGAGAAGCGGACCGGCGTCGTACCTGGGCACTTGCCGGCCCGAGTACCTGCTGTCGCCGTGGCACTGCGGCTGACGCGCGGGTCGCACTCAGGGCTCGCCGGACCACGGACCTCCGGCACCCCCGAGGCCGGCCCGCTGCACCGTCTCCCCGAGCGCGACTGCACTCCGGCCCCGAAGCATCCGCTGGAGACGCTCCTCGGATGCGAGCCGGGCCGCGGAGGTGCCGGCCGCCGTGACCTCGGCCGGCGTCGGCTCAGGACCCGCCGCGCTCGCGGGGGATCTTCTGACCCGCCTCGACCGCCACCGGCAGCCGGTTCTCGGCCGGCGGCAGCGGGCAGGTGGCCAGGTCCGTGTAGGCGCACGGCAGATTCGCGGCGCGGTTGAAGTCCAGGACGACCGTGCCGTCGGCGGCGGGCGGCTCGACGGCCAGGACCCGGTTGGCGGCGTAGGTGGTGACCCCAGAGGTCGTGTCGGTGAACAGCACCATCAGCCGGCCGGCACCATGTCCGGGGAATGCGGTCAGGGACAACTGACGCCCGTGCAGCTCGAACTCGATCCTGCCCGGAGCGTCGTACACATGCTCAAGGCCCTCGACGGCCGCGCCCACGGTGGTCGGCCGCGGCTCGTCGAAGGGGACGTACCGGCCCGTCACGGCCCAGCGCGGGTCGGGGGCGTAGGCGGGTGTTCCGGTGAAGGCGGTGCGAAGCGGCGCGTCCGGGTGCCGGGGGCGCACGATGTCATGGCCGCCGCGCTTCGCGACCTCGATGACGGCGTCTCCCCAGGCCGCGTCGAAGCCGCCGCGTTCGGGAAGCGCGCCGAAGCGGTGTTCACCGCGCACCGGCGTTCCGTCGACGACCAGTTCTTCTCCGTCGTCGAGATGTACGACGACCCCGTCGCGGCCGGTGTGCCACGCACCGGGCGCGTCGGGGAAACGCTGCGGCCGGTCATCGAGCCAGTGCAGGCCGGTGACGGCCAGGAATCCGTGAGGGTCGGCGAGCCTGGCCTCCTGGGCGCGGTACCAGTCCAGCCAGTTCTCGGTGAAAGCCTGGAGGTCTGTCGTGGTGACCTCAGTGGTCATGAGTTCTCCTTTGTCACCTGGTTCCACGCGTCGGGCGCGTGGAGTTCCGCTCCAACGGTCATGCCAGTAAGAACGGGCGTCCGCCGGACCCGCATTCCAGTCCGCGTGTGACAGCTTCTTGTCAGTCATGTGTACGGGAGCCGTACCTCCCCGCATCAGAAGCTCGGCATACCCGCGCAGACGCGGCTCGTCACCGTCGTGAGCGCCCACAACCTCGCGGCCCTGGACGACTTCACCGCCGCTCTGTTTGCCCCGCGCCGCCGCCGGCGACCCTGCCCGTCCCGGCGCGCAGTCGGCGACGTCCACGGCCCTTTTGCTGCGCGGTGTCCATCGAGAGGCCAGGATTCGCCAGGGCCCTTCGAATCCTGCGCCACTCTTCGGCTCGGAAAGTCGGACAGAATTCGCTGTCAGCCGTGTGCCAGCAGGCGCGATGCCGCCTCTCGCGCGAGGGTGGCGGCGTTGGAATCGCCGAGGCCCACACGGGCGCAGGCGGCCCCGTCGGCGAGTGTCAGGATCGTCGCGGCGACCTTGTCGGGGTCGGGTTCCCGCGCTGCCTCGGCGAGGTCCGCGAGATGGCGGAGGATCCCGCGCTTGTGGTCGCGGATCGCGATCCGCACGGGGTGATCCGGGTCGGGGTACTCGGCGGCGACGTTCAGCAGGTCACTGCCGCGGTAGGCGGGGTCGGCGAATTCCTGGTCCAGCAGGTCGAAGATCGCGAGGAGACCGTCCCGGGGCGTGGAAGCCGTGGCGCCGAGCTCGCTCAGACGTGCGCACCACGCGTCGTTGCGCCGTCTCAGGACGGCGGCGACAAGCTCGTCCTTGGAGCGGAAGTGCTGGTAGAGGGTCGATTTGGCGACCTCGGCGGCCCGCCAGATCTCGTTGATGCCGACGGCCCGCACACCGCACCGGGTGAACAGGTCCGCCGCGGCCGCGACGATCTTGGCGCGGGTGACGTCAGGGGTGCTCACGGGTACCTCCGGTGCGGGGCGGATCGGGGCGGTAATCGGGGCGGGAATGGGTACGGCTGCGCCGCTGTTCTCATCGAACAGACTAGTCGGTTCGATTGGAGGATTCCATGGTCACTCTTGACGTCTTCAGCGATCTGATCTGCCCCTGGTGCCACATCGGCGGGCGTCGGCTGGACAAGGCCGTCGGCATCGTGAAGGAACGCACGGGCGAGGAGTTCCACATCCGCCACCACGCGTTCGAGCTGAACCCGGCGATGCCGCTCTCCGGGATGGACCGGCGCACGTACCGCAGTGGGAAGTTCGGCAGCTGGGAGCGTTCGCGGGAGCTCGACGCCGGGACAGTGCTGGCCGGCCGTGACGACGGCGTCGTCTTCGACTACGCGGCGATCGCCAGGACGCCGAACACACGTGCCGGGCACCGGCTGATCGCGTTGGCGGAGCGGGACGCTCGGCAGGGGTGGGCGATGGCCGACCGGCTGCTCGCCGCCTACTTCTCCGAGGGGCAGGACGTCGGCGACACGGCCGTACTGGCCCGGATCGGCCAGGAACTGGGGCTCGGCGACGACGTGGCCGGCCGGCTGGCCGATCCGGCCCTGGAGTCGGCCGTGCAGGAGGACCTGAAGCTTGCCGAGTACCTGGGACTGCGCGGCGTGCCGGTGCTGATCGCGGGCGACAAGGCGATCAGTGGCGCGGTCGGCACCGACGCACTCGTGGAGCTCCTCGAACGCCAGGTCACCGAGGTGCCGTCCGGGGCCACGTGCGAGAACGGGGTGTGCTCGCTGTGAGTGCTGTATCGGACATCAGGACGGCCGGTGTCGTCGGTGGTTCGCTGGGCGGGCTGTTCCAGGCGGTCGCGCTCGCCGAGCTCGGGCTGGACATCACGGTCTGGGAGCGGTCCGCCGGCCGCCCCGACGATCGCGGCGCCGGAATCGTGCTGCAGCCGAGCGTCGCCTGGTTCCTGAGCACCTTTCTCGGCGTGGACACCGACCGGATCAGTGTTCCCGTCACCCACCGGCAGTTCTTCAGCCGGGACGGGCGGAGCCACCACACGCTCATGGCGCAGCGGATGATCTCCTGGGGGGCGATCTACGGGTCACTCCGGGAGGGACTCGACAGCGCGCGCTATCACGACGGCCTGGCGGTCACCGCGCTCACGTCGCGCCCCGACGGCGTCGACGGCGTCGACGTCCAAGTCCGCGACACCGTCCATCCCGTCGACCTCGCGATCATCGCGGACGGCTCCGCGTCACGGCACCGCAGACTCGTCGCCCCCGACAGCGCGCCGCACTACGCCGGGTACGTGGCGTACCGGGGAGTGATCGACGAGACGGAGCTTCCGGAGGAGCTGGGCGCGGTCTTCCGGGACCGGTTCAGCTTCTACGACGGGGAGCGCACCCAGTTCCTGTGCTACTTCATCCCGGGCGACTTCGGCGCGACCACGCCGGGCAGCCGGCGCATGAACTGGGTGTGGTACGTCCGGGCCGACGCGGCCGGCCTCGACCGCATCACCACCGACCGCGACGGCACCGCCCACGGGCTGTCCCTGCCCCCGGGCCTGATCGCGCCGCAGGTGCACGCCGAACTCCTGGACCGTGCACGGACGTTGCTGCCCGAGCCGCTGCGTCAGCTGGTCGAGCACACCCGCGAACCGTTCGCGCAGGCGATCCTGGACGGGCGGGTCACCCGGATGCGCAAGGACCGGATGCTGCTGACCGGGGACGCCGCGTTCGTCGTACGGCCCCACACAGCGGCCAGCGCGGAGAAGGCGGCCGCCGACGCCATCACCCTCTTCGCCGCCCTCCAGCAACTCCCCTCCCTGGACGACGCCTTGGCGGCATGGGAGAAGAACCGCCTGGCCGAGGGCACGGCCCTCTACCGGCACGGGGTCGGTCTCGGACAGCGACTCGGTCTCAACGGCCCCACGCCGACGACGGCTGCCCCCGTCGGCCCGACCCTCTGAGGTCCGGCGGGCGGCGCCTCATGGTCACCGCTACGGCCGGTCCAGCTGCTCCAGCGCGTCTCGCAGGGCGGCCCGGGACGTGACGCCCAACTTCGGGAAGAGCTGGTAGAGATGGGTCGAGACGGTCCGCGGGGACAACAGGAGCATTTCCCCGATCTGCTTGTTGGTCAGGCCGGTGGCCGCGAGGCGGGCGATCTCCCACTGCTGCGGCGTCAGATCGGGGCCGCCGGTCAAAACACGGGCGTGCACCGGGATACCGCAGGCACGCAACTCCTTGTTGGCCCGCTCCGTCCACGGATGGGCGCCGAGCCGCCCGAAGGTCTCCGCGGCGGCGGTCAGGTGCGTGCGGGCCTGGGTCAGTGCTTTGCCGCGGCGGAGCCGCTCGCCGTAGTACAGCTGTATTCGGGCGTGGTCGAAGGGCCAGCGTTCGGCCCCCTCGACGGCCAGGGCTTCACCGAACCCGAGTGCGGCCTCCTCGTCGTTGTCCGTCGCCAGGGCGGCCGAGGCGAGCAGGACCATGTCCAACCGCGGTGACACCGCTTCGAGTCCGGCGTCCCTGGCTGCCCTGACGTGGCCGACGGCCTTCTCGCGTCGACCCGTGCGTACCGCGGCCTCCACCTGATCCAGGATCGCCCACAGCGCGTGCCCGGCGAAAGGTGCGAACGTTCCGGCCGGAGTGATCCTGCACGCGTGTCGGTAGGCCGCTTCGAAGTCACCTTGCGACAGGGCGATCAGCGTCCTGGCATGGGCGGCGTAGCAGCCGACGGCATGGCCTCTGCGCGATCCGGCCCACTGGTCCATCTGATCGGCGAACCCGCGAGCGGCCCGGTAGTCGCCGCTGGCTGCGGACACGCAGGCCAGCACGAACTTGCCGGTCCAGGAACGCAGTGGATAGTCGAGTTCCTCACACCAGCGCAGGCCCTGCTGGGCCACCTGGCGCAGCTCCGGCCACTGGCCGGTGAGCCAGGCATGACTGCTCCACAGGAACGAGGCCTGGATGGCGGGGAAGATGTTCTGCCCGCTCAGTCCGCCGCGAGCCGTGAGCCGCAGCGGCTCTTCCATCGCGCCGAGGCGGTCCGCGTACGCGCCGGCCGTGGCGATCCGTACGATCCGCACCGGATCCGACGTGCCGTGAAGCGTCTGGACGGCGGCGTCGAGCCGGGCCCAGTCGGCCGGCCGGGCCCGCGCCGGATCGGCGAAGGTGGCCCGCAACAGCCGCAGGGTGTCCGGAACCGAGGTGCACTTCGACAGTGCCGCGTCGAAGCCCGACCACAGCTCGCGCCGGCCGCCGTGGATGCACACCATGAACAGGGTCGACAGCGCTTCGAACAGCGTGGGGTCGGTGAGGTCGTAGGGCTCGGGCTGCAGGGCGATCGCGCCGGACAGCAGGCGATGGGTGGTGTCGATGTCCCCGTAGCTGTTGAGCAGATACAACGCGGCGGCCACCGCGGCCGCCGGGGACTCCGCATCGGGGGCGGCCTGTCGCGCGTCGTCCAGCAGGCGCGGCACATCGCGTACGTCGCCGGTGAGGTTCGCGCCGACGTACGCGGCCTTGGCCAGCCGCCGGGCGTACGCGGAACCTGCCGGGCTCAGCTCGGCGGCGCGCACGAGTGCCGCCACCGCGTTCGGCCCGTCGCCGCGGCGGGCGCTGACGTCGGCGGCTTCCTCGAGCAGGGCGGCGATCTGTTCGTCGGGCTCGACCGTGGCCTGCGCCAGATGCCAGGCCCGCTGCTCAGGGACCGCGATCCACGCCTCCGCGAGTGCGCGGTGCACGCTGCGTCGTTGGTCGCTGGTCGACAGATCCACCACTGCGGAGCGTATGAGCGAGTGCCTGAATGCCAGCCGCCCGGTCGTGTCGTCGACGCGGACGAGCTGCATGTGCTCCGCCGGAGCCAGGTGCTTCAGACTGCACCGGCCGGCCACCGCGCGGCGCACGATCAGCATGTTGCCACTGCCCTCCAGCGCGGCGACGAGCAGCAGGTGCCGCGTGGCTGTCGGCAACGCCCTGATACGGGAGGCGAAAGTCGACTGGAGCCGCTGGGTCAACGGGATGCGCTTCGGCAGGGCTTGGGACGCGGTCCGCTGGGACTCGGTCAGCGCGGCCGGGAGTTCCAGCAGCGCCAGTGGATTGCCTTCGGCCTCGGCGACCAGACGTCGTCGTACCCGCGAGGCGAGCGCCGGGAAGCGGCGGCGGAGCAACTCGTCGGAGGCGGCCTCGGTGAGCGGGCCCAGATCGTGCGCAGGAAGCCCGCTGTGGTCGAAGAAGCTCTCCTCTCCGAGCCTGACCGCGCACACCAGCCCCGTGCCGGTACCCAGGAGCCGACGCGCCACCTGCCCCAGGACGACGGCACTTGCCCGGTCCAGCCACTGCGCGTCGTCCAGCACCAGCAGTGAGGGGACGTCACGGGACAGGCCCGCGGTCAGCGACACCACGGCCTCGGCGACCGCGTCGTGCCCGGGGGCCGCGCCCCGCTCGAAGCCGAGGGCTCCGGCAAGGGCGGGCATCCTCGTGGCCCTTGAGTGAATTTCGGGTACCGAGATCAGCAGCTGCTGCAGAGCGCCGTAACTGGCCTGAGCCCGGTACTGCACACCCATGGCATGCAGTACCCGTATCCCCGCGGCCTCGGCTTCCCGGGCGGCAGCGGCGAGCAGCGCCGTCTTCCCGACTCCCGGCTCTCCCACCAGCGCCAGCGATCCGCCCTGACGCGGGACGCCGGCCAGGAAGACGCCGAGCCGTTCCATGTCGGCTTCCCGGCCGACCAGGAAGCCGTCTGTGTCGCCGGTGGACCGGTCGACCATGATCACCCTCCTGTCTCGCCCGGAGCGGGCAGCGACTCCCGTCCGCGTGCGGGCTGATGTGACACGAGGTGCCGTGTGACCCCATCACCCGTCCGTGCCCAGAGGGTAGCCCTTCGTCACCGAACTAAGTCACATGACGGAATCGGCGCCTTCCGTCCGGCTTCTAGCGTTCATCGCGTGACCTCGTCCGTCCGATGGAACGGGAGAAGTGATGAGTGAGGATGCGCAGCCCAGGAACGTCGTCCTCGTCCACGGAGGGTTCGTGGACGGCTCGGGCTGGCAGGGGGTGTACGACCGGCTGAGCAAGGACGGGTACCGGGTCAGCATCGTGCAGAATCCGACGCTGTCGCTGGAGGGCGATGTCGCCGCCACCCGCCAGGTTCTCGACGCCCTGGACGGACCGGCCGTCCTGGTCGGCCACTCCTACGGCGGCGCCGTGATCAGCGAGGCCGGCAATCACGACAAGGTGGCCGGCCTCGTCTACATCGCGGCGTTCGCCCCCGACAAGGGCGAGTCCGTGAGCACTTTGGTCGCCGACCCGCCGCCCGGGGCGCCGGTCCCGCCCATCCTGCCGCCGAGGGACGGCTTCCTGCTCCTGGACCGCGACGAGTTCGCCGCCTCGTTCGCCGCGGATCTTCCCGCCGACGTGGCCGCGTTCATGGCGGACTCCCAGGTCCCCTGGGGCGTCGACGCGCTCAACGGGGCCGTGTCCCAGCCCGCCTGGCACACAAAGCCGGCCTGGTACCTGGTGGCGGCCGACGACCGCATGATTCCCGCGCCCGCCCAGCGGGCCATGGCCGAGCGGGCCGGCGCCCGGACCGTCGAGACCCCCGGCAGCCACTGTGTCCACGTGTCCCGGCCCGATGCGGTCGCCGACCTCATCGAGCAGGCCACCGGCCACTGAGGGCGGGCCGGGACCTCGGACGGTCAAGGCGCGACACCGGCCGACCGAGCCATCGGGCCGGCCGTCTGCTGCGGGACGGGATTCCCGCTCCCGACCATCAGGAATGGCTTCGCTGCGGAGAGGAGGTGTGCTCCATGACCGGACGTCCTGGTTTCGGAGAGGTGTTGCGCGGTCATCGGCGCGCGGCACGTCTGACGTTGGAGCAGTTGGCCGAGGTGTCGGGGGTCAGTGCCCGGACCCTGTCGGACATGGAGCGCGGACGGAGCCGGGGGCCCCAGCAGCGGACGGTGACCGCTCTGGCGGATGCGCTCGCGCTGACGGGGGATGCCCGCGAGGCGTTCGTCGAGTTGGCGCGCGAGGGCCGACTACGGGATCACTGGACGCGTCCCAGTGGTCTGTGTGAACTGCCCCGGTCGGTCGACGACTTCACCGGTCGTGCGGCAGAACTGGTCTGGATGAGCGAGCTGGTGCATGCCGAGAGCTCGCCGGGTGTCGGTGTGGTGGGCCTGATCACCGGCTCGGCGGGTCTGGGCAAGACCACGTTCGCGGTCCGTGCCGCTCATTCCGTGGGGCCGGTCTTTCCCGACGGAGTGTTCTTCCTCGACCTGTTCGGCATGTCCCAGCGGCCGTTGGCCGCCGCCGACGCTCTGCGGTTGCTGCTCGGCGCGCTCGGCGTCGCGGACCGGCAGATCCCGGCCGACACCCAGGGGCGAGCCTCCTTGTACCGGTCGCTGCTGCGGGCCAGGCGCGTCCTGGTCGTCCTCGACAACGCCGCGTCGGAGGAGCAGGTGCGCCCGCTGCTTCCAGGAGAAGGCGCGAGCAGGGCGCTGATCACCACCCGACGACTGCTGGCAGGACTGGAGGGCGTCCGCAGGCTCGTCCTCGGACCCCTGCCGCTGCAGGCGGCCAAGGTACTGCTCACCGGGATTCTGGGGGAACGTTCCGCCTCCGACGAGGAATCGGCGCTCACCCTGCTCGCCGAGCTGTGCGGGGGACTGCCGCTGGCGCTGCGGATCATCGGCAACCGGCTGGTCAGCCGGCCCGGATGGGACGCCGCCGAACTCGCCGCCCGGCTGGCGGACGAGGGGCGCCGTCTCGATCAGTTCAAGGCCGGCGACCTCAAGGTCGCCAACGCGTTCGGGATGTCGTACGAGCAACTTGTCGATACCGCGCGGCGGATGTTCCGGCGGCTCGCCGTGGTGCCGGGACAGGACTTCGACGCCGCACTGGCGGCCGTCGCCGGAGGGGTGTCGATCGAGGACGCCGGGGAGGCTCTGGACGACCTCGTCGACCTCGGCCTGCTGGACGACAGCGCCGCGGGCCGTTACCGATTCCACGACCTGGTCCGCCTGTTCGCCCGCGACCGGCTCCACGAGGAGGAGACCGCGGCCGAGCGCGAGGCGCTGACACGGAGGGTGACGTCCTGGCTGCTGCGGATGGCCACGCTGTCCGGGCGGTGGTTCGAACCCGGCGGCTGTCCCGGCCGGCCCGCCCCGGATCTCCCCGCCCCGGCCTCCCCGGACGAGGCCGACTGGTGGCTGCGGGGCAACGTGGGCAACTGGCTGGGGGCGATGCGGGCGGCGGCGAGCGACGGGGAGCACGCCCTCGTCCTCGACTGCGCGGAGTCGATGCACTGGTTCTCCGAACGGTGGGCGCACGGCCCGCACTGGCACGAGGTCTTCACGCTGGGAGCGGAGTCGGCCGCCGCTCTCGGTGACCTGGCGCAGCAGGCGACCCAGCTGAACTATCTGGCCTGGGTGCACAGCGTGCCGCCCAGCGACCCGGAGACCACACTGCGGTATGCGGCCGAGGCGTTGGCGTTGGCCGCCCGGTGCGGTGCCACGGCGCAGATCGCCTGGTCGTACGAGTACACCGCTTCGGCACTGCTCCTGCTCGGCCGACTCGACGAGGCCATCGCCTCGTCCTCCAAGGCGGCGGAGATATCCAAGTCCATCGGTGACATCGACTCCTACGTCCAGAGCCTCGCCGCCGTCGCCAGATGCCTTCTCGACGAAGGGCGCTACACCGAGGCGTTGGAGCAGTTCATCGAAGTGCTCGCTCTGCTGGACGACGAGGGGTCGGGGATGACACCGAGCGTCGCCGCGCACAGCCGGCCGGTCCAGCTGATGCGCATCGGCTTCTGCCTCGGACACCTCGGCCGCCGCAAGGAGGCGATCACCACGCTCAGTGAGGCGATCGATGCCATGAACACGCTCCGGATGTCCGACTACCGGCAGGCCGAAGCCCTGGAAACACTGGCTGCCCTGCTGGCCGGGGAAGGCCGGACCGACGAGAGCCGCCGTGCCTACGTGCGGGCGGCCCAGGTCCACGAAGCGATCGGCGACACCGAGGCGAGCACCCGCTGCCACGCCCTGGCGGACGCCACCTCCTGAATGCCGACGGGTGGGCCGGGCCAGGACCCGGTCCACGACCGGCGAACCGTCCCGGTCGGAACACCGGGCTGTCGGGCTCCGTCGCCCTCACCCGCCGACCGGACACCGGACACAGGACGGGCACGCCGCTACGACAACGGGGAAGAGCCCGCTCTCTCACGCGCCCCAGAGCGTGACGTACACCGGGGGCCGGAACCGGGAGGGCGGGACGCCCGTGCCGGGCGCGCGCATGACGCGGGTCGCCGCGGGTGTGTGCAGGAAGTGCAGGAAAGCGTCGGTGGCCGGGGAACGGTGTTCCGGCCGCAGGACGGTGGCGTGCCACGTGGCGTCCGACGGCGTGGCCGGGGTCTCCAGCAGACGCAGCTCGTCACGCCGGATGCGGGGCGACACCAGATGGGCCAACGCCGGTGCCACCCCCGCGCCCTCCGCGGCGGCCGCCAGGGTCGCGGCCTGGTTGGGGAACACCCACACGTTCCCTTCGGCCACTTTGAGCCGGCGCAGCAGCCGCCCGGAGTCCGCGTCCGGATCGGTCCCGGAGGAATCGACCAGCCACGACCACTGCGTCGGCGGACCGGGCGGCCGCGGCGCCCTGGCGCCGGTCACCACGACCAGCTGGGTGCGGAACAGCGGTTCGCCGACCAGTTCGCCCGTGCCGTCGTCGCCGAGACAGGGCCCGAGCGCGACGTCGGCCAGCCGGTTCTCCACCAGCACGCGCATCTCGTTGCCGGTGGCCACCCCGAACGAGGTCTCGGTCCTGCGCCCCGAGCGGCAGGCGAAGGCCTCCACGAGCGACGGCAGTACGAACTCGGCCAGCGTGCTGGTGGCGACGACCCGCAGTTCGTCGGGCGCACCCCGTGCCGCCCGCACCGCGGCCTCGGCGTCCGCGTTCAGCGCGACCATCCGCGAAGCGACCGGCAGCAGCCGCGCCCCGGCGGGCGTCAGGCGCATCCCACCGCCGCCGGCGCGCCGGATGAGCGGGTCACCGAAGTGGGTGCGCAGCGCCGCGAGCGCCTGCGACACCGCGGACTCGCTCACCTTCAGAGCCCGTGCCGCGGCGCCCACCGAACCGAGCCGGGCAACCAGCACGAAGGTGCTGAGCTGCGTGACGGTCACCATCCGATTTTCGCGCGTTCGGACCGATAAGTGAATGCTTATCCACCCATTGCACGGCGGGTACGGAAGAGCGCAGCATCGCTGCAGCAGCGGGCAGAGCATTCCAGGAGGGCCCGATGCAGGTTCCGGTCGCATTCCAGTACGAGCGGGCCACCAGCCTCGAGCAGGCGATCGAGCTGCTCACGCGGTACGGCCCCGAGGCCCGGGTGGTGGCGGGCGGACACAGCCTGCTGCCGATGATGAAGCTGCGGCTGGCTCAGCCCGAAGCCCTGATCGACATCAACGGCCTCGGCGAACTGGCGTTGATCAGGGTGGACGGGCACGACCTGGCCGTCGGAGCCATGGTCCGCCACGCGGAACTGCTCGCCTCGCCGGTCGTCGGCGAGCACTTCCCCGTCCTGCGGGACGCCGAGCGGGTCATCGCCGATCCGCTCGTACGCAACCGCGGCACCGTGGGCGGCTCGCTGTGCCAGGCCGATCCGTCGGAGGACCTGTCCGCGGCGTTCTCGGCGCTGCGGGCGACCCTGGTCACCCAGGGCCCCGGCGGCAGGCGAACCATCGCGATCAGGGAGTTCTTCCTCGGTCCGTACGAGACCGCGCTGAACGAAGCGGAGCTCTTGGTGGAGATCCGCGTCCCCATCCGTTCGCACGCCAGCGCCTACCGCAAGGTCGAGCGCCGGGTCGGCGACTGGGCGGTCGTCGCCGCGGGAGCGGTGCTGGAGATCTCCGGCGATGTCATCGACGAGGCCGGGATCGGGCTGACCGCGGTGGGCGCCCCACGGTTCGTGGCCGAGCAGGCCGAGGACTTCCTGCGCGGCGGACGGCCGGACGACGAGGGCTTCGCCGAGGCGGGCCGGATCGCCGCGCGGGAGTGCAGGCCGACCGCCGACCAGCGCGGCCCGGTCGACTACAAGCGGCACCTGGCCGCAGAGCTGACCACGCGGGCGCTGCGCGCCGCCGCCGCACGCGCCCGGGGGCAGGAGGCGTGACATGCGGATCACCGTGACCGTGAACGGCGAGCAGCACACGAGGGACGTGGAGCCCAGGCTGCTGCTCGTGCACTTCCTGCGCGACGAACTCGGGCTCACCGGCACCCACTGGGGCTGCGACACCTCCAACTGCGGGGTGTGCACCGTATGGCTGGACGGCACGCCGGTGAAGTCCTGCACCGTCCTCGCGGTGATGGCCGACGGCCATCAGGTGCGGACCGTCGAGGGGCTGGCGCACGGGGCCGAACTCGACCCGGTGCAGAAGGGATTCATCGCCTGCCACGGACTGCAGTGCGGCTTCTGCACGCCGGGGATGATGATGACCGCCCGCTGGCTGCTCGACCACGACGCGGATCCGTCCGAGGAGGACATCCGCGAGGCCATCTCCGGACAGGTGTGCCGCTGCACCGGTTACGAGAACATCGTGCGCTCCATCCGCTGGGCCGCCGAGCACGGCGGCGGGCACGGGACGGCCGGCGCGGACACCGAGCCGGCGCCCGGTCGCGAGGAGGCGCGGGCATGACGACCACCGAGGAACGGCCGGTCGGCTTCGGACGGATGCCCCGCAAGGAGGACGCCCGGTTCGTCCGCGGCCACGGGACCTACGTCGACGACGTACGGCTGCCCGGGATGCTCTACGGCGCGATCCTGCGCAGCCCGCTGGCGCACGCCCGGATCGTGTCCGTCGACACCAGCGCCGCGGAGGCGCACCCGAAGGTCAGGGCCGTGATCACGGGGGAGACCCTGGCCGGTCTCGGACTGGCCTGGATGCCCACGCTCTCGTACGACACGCAGGCGGTGCTCGCCACCGACAAGGTGCGCTTCCAGGGCCAGGAGGTCGCCTTCGTCGTCGCCGAGGACCGCTACGCAGCCCGGGACGCCCTCGAACTGATCGACGTGGAGTACGAACCGCTGCCGCCGGTCGTCGACGCCCGGCGGGCGCTCGACCCGGACGCCCCGGTGATCCGCGACGACAAGGAGCATCAGAGCGACAACCACATCTTCGACTGGTCGGCGGGCGACAAGGAACGCACCGACGAGGTCTTCGCGACCGCCGACGTCGTGGTGGAGCAGGACATGCTCTACCCGCGAGTGCACCCGGCGCCGCTGGAGACCTGCGGCACCGTGGCGGACATGGACGCCATCACCGGGAAGCTGACGGTGTGGTCCACCACCCAGGCCCCGCACGCCCACCGCACGATCTACGCGATGGTGGCCGGCATCCCGGAGCACAAGATCCGGATCATCTCCCCGGACATCGGGGGCGGCTTCGGCAACAAGGTCGGCATCTACCCCGGTTACGTGTGCGCGGTCGTCGGCTCGATCGTCACCGGCAAGCCGGTGAAGTGGGTGGAGGACCGCTCGGAGAACCTGATGAGCACCTCCTTCGCCCGCGACTACCACATGCACGGCGAGATCGCGGCGACGAAGGACGGGAAGATCCTTGCCTTGCGGGTCCATGTGATCGCCGACCACGGCGCGTTCAACGCCACCGCACAGCCGACGCGGTTCCCGGCCGGCTTCTTCGGCGTCTTCACCGGCTCCTACGACCTGGCCGCCGCGCACTGCACCGTGACCGGCGTCTACACCGACAAGGCCCCCGGCGGCGTCGCCTACGCCTGCTCGTTCCGCGTCACCGAGGCCGTGTACCTGGTGGAGCGGATGGTCGACCTGCTCGCGGACCGGCTCGGCACGGACCCGGCCGAGCTGCGGATGCGCAACCTGCTGCGGCCCGGACAGTTCCCGTACCGGACGCGGACGGGGTGGGAGTACGACTCCGGCGACTACCCGAGGGCCCTGCGACTGGCGATGGACATCGCGCACTACGAGGACCTGCGCCGGGAGCAGGCCGACAAGCGCGAGCGCGGCGAGCTGATGGGCATCGGGGTCAGCTTCTTCACCGAGGCCGTCGGCGCGGGGCCCCGGGGGCACATGGACATCCTCGGACTGGGCATGGCCGACGGCGCCGAGCTGCGGGTCCACCCGACCGGCAAGGCCGTCCTGCGGATCTCCGTACAGACCCAGGGACAGGGCCACGAGACCACGTTCGCGCAGATCGTCGCCGAGGAACTGGGCATCCCGCCCGAGGACGTCGAGGTGGTCCACGGCGACACCGACCAGACCCCCTTCGGGCTCGGCACCTACGGATCCCGCTCGACGCCGGTGTCCGGAGCCGCGACCGCGATGGTCGCCCGCAAGGTGCGCGAACGCGCGAAGATCGTCGCCTCCGCGATGCTCGAAGTGAGCCCGGACGACCTGGAATGGGAGAAGGGCCGCTGGTTCGTCACGGGAGACCCCGACCAAGGACGGACCATGGCGGAGATCGCGCTCGCGGCACACTCCGACCTGGAGCTGCCCGAGGGCGTCGAGGGCCACCTGGACGCGACGTGCGTCTACAACCCGCCGAACCTCACCTTCCCCTTCGGCGCCTACATCTGTGTCGTCGACGTCGACGCGGGCACCGGCCAGGTGAAGGTCCGCCGGTTCATCGCCGTGGACGACTGCGGCAACCGCATCAATCCCATGATCGTCGAGGGCCAGGTGCACGGCGGCCTCGCCGACGGCCTCGGCATGGCGCTCATGCAGGTGATCGCCTTCGACGAGGACGGCAACTGCCTCGGCGGATCGTTCATGGACTACCTCCTGCCCACCTCGGTCGAATGCCCCTCGTGGGAGCTCGGCGAGACCGTCACCCCCTCCCCGCACCACCCCATCGGAGCCAAGGGCGTCGGCGAGTCCGCCACGGTCGGCTCGCCCGCCGCGGTGGTCAACGCCGTGGTCGACGCGCTGAAGCCGCTCGGCGTACGCCATGTCGACATGCCGCTGACGCCCGCCGTGGTGTGGCGGGCCACCCAGGGGCGGCCTCTGCGCACCGACCTGGCGATCACCTGAGGCACCCGCGATGACGAACGCCGAACTGCTGACCCGGGCGGACGTGCTCCGGCACGGCCGGACCCCGTTCGTCCTGGCCACCGTCGTCCACGCGGAACGGCCCACGAGCGCCAAGCCCGGGGACAGCGCACTGGTGCTGCCCGACGGCACCGTCGAGGGCTTCGTGGGCGGCAGCTGCGCCGAGACGACGGTGCGGCTGCAGGGCCTGCGGGTGCTGCGGACCGGCGAATCGCTGCTGCTGAGGATCACTCCCGCCGCGGACAGTGGGACCGCGGGCGCGCAGGAGCCGGGCGAAGGCCTGGTCACGGTGGCCAACCCCTGCCTGTCGGGCGGGACGCTCGACATCTTCCTGGAGGCCAACCTCCCCCCGGCGCTGGCGTACGTCTACGGACACGCCCCCATCGCCCGCGCCCTCCTCGACGTCGGCCGCGTGCTCGGCCTGGACACCCGGCCGGCCGCGCCCCGGGAACCGCTGCCGCCCGATCTGGACGTCGTCGTCATCGCCACACACGGCCGCGACGAGCAGACCGTGCTGACCGAGGCCGCACGCGCCGGGGTCCCGTACATCGGGCTGGTGGCCAGTCCGGGACGTGGCGCGGCGGTGCTCGCCGGGCTGGATCTCGGCGAGGAACAACGCGCGCGCGTCCACACCCCGGCCGGCCTGGACATCGGCGCGCGGACCCCGGCGGAGATCGCGTTGTCGGTGTACGCCGAGATCATCGCCCTGCGGCCGCAGACGGCCCGAGCCGCGCGCCCCCGAGCCGACACCGCCGCGCCGCGGGCCGTGCCCGAGGACGTGGATCCCGTGTGCGGCATGACCGTGGCGATCACCACCGACACCCTCTCACTGGACCGGGCCGGCAGCAGGGTGTACTTCTGCGGGCCGGGGTGCCGGCACGCCTTCGCCGACGACCCCTCCCGTTACGCGCATGCCTGACCTCGACGCCCTCGTACCCGACGCCCCCGCCCTGCGCTCACGTCTCGACGCAGTCGGATACCTGGCCGACGACGCCCTGGCCACGGCGCTGCTGCTGGCCGTACGCATGCGGCAGCCGATCCTGCTGGAGGGCGAGCCCGGCGTCGGCAAGACCGAGGCGGCCCGCGCGCTCGCCGCCGTGCTCGACACCCCGCTGATCCGCCTGCAGTGCTACGAGGGACTGTCCTCGGCCGAGGCCCTCTACGAGTGGAACTACCCCCGGCAGCTCCTGGCCATCCGGCTGGCCGAGTCGCGCGCCGAGCCCCTGCGGGACGCCGACCTGTTCACCGAGGACTACCTGCTGCCACGGCCGCTGCTCGCCGCGATCTGCCACCCGGGACCGCGGCCGGCGGTGCTGCTCATCGACGAGGTGGACCGCGCCGACGACGAGTTCGAGGCGTTCCTGCTGGAACTGCTCGCCGACGCCGCGGTCACCATCCCCGAACTCGGCACCCGGACGGCCGTGGTGGCGCCGGTGGCGGTCCTCACCTCCAACCGCACCCGGGATCTGCACGACGCGCTCAAACGCCGCTGCCTCTACCACTGGATCGACTACCCGGACACCGCACGAGTCGCCGCGATCATCCGCAGACGCGTGCCGGAGTCGGCCGCGTGGCTGGCCACGCGCGTGGCGCGCGGGGTGGCGATCCTGCGTGCCCGACAGGAGCTCACCAAGCCGCCCGGGATCGCCGAGGCGATCGACTGGGCGGGCGCGCTGCACACGCTGGGACTCTCCGTTCTCGACGCCGACGCCGCCGACCGCACCCTGGGGGCGGTGCTCAAGTACGCCGAGGACCTCGATGCCGTGCGCCGGGCGGGACTGGCGGAACTGGTCGACGCGGAGCCGGGCTCCGATGCCTGACCTGCCCGAACTGGCCGCCGCGTTCACCGCCGCCCTCCACGACGCGGGGATCGCGGTGGGCCCCGACCGTACCCGGAGCTTCGCTCGTGCGCTCACCCTGCTGGCGCCGTCGACGACACGCGAGCTACGGCACTGCGCGCTCGCCACCCTGGTGTCCGACCCCGAGCAGATCGAACCGTTCGACGCGGTCTTCCAGGAAGTCTTCGGCGGCCCGGCCGACCGCGGAGCACGACGCGGGCAACGCGCAGACCCGGCCCGCTCGCTCCCGGACGCCGTGCCCGGCCGCGTCCCCCGCACCCGGACGGCCACCGCGGACGGACGAGGCCGGGACGAGGACGCACAGCCGCGGGAGGCTCGCGTCCCCCTCGCCGCCAGTCCGCTCGACCGTCTCGCGAGCCGTGACTTCGCGGACCTGTCCCCGGCGGAACTGGCCCGGCTCTCCGAGGTGATGCGCACCATGGTGCTCCGCACCCCGACCCGGCCGTCCCGCCGGCACCGCACCGCACACCACGGCACGCGCATCGACGTGCGCCGCACCCTCTCCGACAGCAGGCGCACCGGCGGACACCCACTGCGGCTACGCCGCTTCGTGCCCCGTACCCGCCCCCGCGACCTCGTCGTGCTCTGCGACATCTCCGGCTCGATGGAGCCCTATGCCCGCGCGATGCTGCAACTGCTCTACTGCGCCGCCCGCGCCACCCACGCCGAGGTCTTCACCTTCGCCACCCGGCTCACCCGCCTCACGCCCGTCCTGCGCCGGGCCGGGCCGCACGACGCCCTGGCACGGGCCGGACGGGCGGCCCCCGACTGGTCCGGGGGCACCCGGATAGCGCAGTGCCTGGCGGAGTTCAACGAGCGGTTCGGCCGACGCGGCATGGCGCACGGCGCCGTGGTCGCCATCGTCTCCGACGGCTGGGACACGGGCGCGCCCGCCGACCTCGCCATCCACATGGCGCGGCTGTCCCGGGTCGCCTACCGCGTCGTCTGGGTCAACCCGCGTACGGCAAGCCCGCGTTACCGTCCGCTCGTGGCCGGAATGGCTGCCGCACTGCCCTACTGCGACGCCGTCGTGAGCGCCCACAACCTCGCTGCCCTGGACGACTTCACCACCGCTCTGTCGGCCCCGCGTCGCCGCCGTGCTCTGAAATAGATTTGCGGCGAGGCGACGAACTTCAGCCGAGCACGTCGACGATCACGTGCTCTTCCGTGATCCAGATCGGCGATCGGTCCAAGTCCACGAATCGTTTTTCGTCCTCGACCAGTGCGGCGCTGATGGCCTGTACCTCCTCGGTATGCAGCAAAGCCACGAGCGCCTCGACACTGTCGAAATACAATTCGGCGACGCCATCATAGGGCTCTGTCTCGAGGCTTCGAGCTGCCCGTATCGGCTCGTCGATCAATGTTTGAACAGTGTGCGACTGAACGTACCGACGAAGGCCGATCGCATTGGCGTGCCGCTTCACCAATGCGGCATGATCTGTGCTCCAATACTCATGAAATTCCCTCTCGGAAAGGTCACTTCGTCTCCGAAGCGCAAAGGTGATCTTGATCATGAGATCCCTACTTCCTCATTGAATCGCAGGGAAACGGTGCATCCGAGATCGTCGCCAACCTCCGCTGCCCCTTGGCGACTCGGCGCGTGTCGGAGGCGACAATATAATGACTATCTGCGGACTGCGATAGTCTCTGGGGTCGGTAAAACCCATCGTCCAGCGGTGGCCCTGCTGCATCCGGACAGGACTCTGGAATCGACTCCTCCCGTTCCTCCGGATTACTCTCCAAAAAGGCGGAAATCCTTTTCCTGCGATGGTTTCTCCGGATAGGGCAGGCGCACGGCGGCGCGCGGCCGTGCGTCACTGGCGACCGAAGAACTCCACCTCGGCGATGGCCACCCGGCGGTCCGGCCGGGTGCCGTAGGCGGCGTCCACCGTCAGCCGTACCTGCGTCACGTCCGACCCCTGGACCTCGAAACTCTGCTGGCCGGGTGCGTCGTTGAGACTGAGGTTCTTGGTGGTGTGCTTGCCCTGCGAGGAGACAAGGGTGACGGTGATCCTCGACGGCCGGGCCTGGCTGAGGAACTCGTCCGACTTCGTCGAAATCCCGGAAGTGACCAGCAGTTCCCGCATCCGCACCGGGCGTCCGAAGTCGGCTTCCAGGTACTGACCCGTGCCGGAGCCCCGGGCGGCCGGCGCCCAGTAGCGGTTGTTGAGGCCGTCGAAGGCCGCCTGGGCCCGGTGGGACGGCGCCTGGCTGGAGGCGCGCACGTGTACGGCGTGCAGGGGCTTCGGATCACCGGTGCTGTCCTCGGCGAAGGTGAACAGCTGGGCCAGCTGGGCACGGGCGAGCCATGCCACGACGACGAGGACGATCAGGAACACCGGCAGCGTCAGTCGTGGCCGGCGCCGCACCCGGAGCCTGGGCCGGCTCCCGGCGGCCAGCGGGCGCCGCTCGCGGCTCGGCAGGATCCGGCGCCACCATGGCGGCCGGGGAGCCTGGCCGGGTGGCGGCGCGGGGTCGAGCAGGGCCCCGCAGCGTACGCACAAGCGCCGTTGGTGCGGATTCTCCGCATGGCAGCTCGAGCAGGGGCGGCCGGGACGCCGCGGCGGAGTGTCCGGCCGGGGCGGCACCTGGGGCGGTGGGTCGTCGGGGGTGCCGGTGCGGTGGTCAGGTGCCTCACCCGGTGGGTGCTGCGGTGGGTCGTCGGGCCGCCGTGGGACGACGATGGGCGGTGTGGCGGACGGCGGAGCCGCCGTTCGGGTGGCCGGAGCCGGGGCCGGAGCGGGAGCCGGGGCCGGAGCCGGGGCCGGGGCCGGAGCCGGGGCCGGGGCCGGAGCCGGGGCCGGCGCGGGGGCCGGGGCCGTCGTGGCCACGGTGAGGACGTCGGGCTCGGGCGTGGCGGACGGGGGAGCCTCGGGGGGTGGCGCAGTGGCCGGCCCCGTGGTGGGAGACGGCTCCCCGCCCTGCTCCTCGTCCTCCCATGCCAGAAACGCCTGGCAGGACGTGCAGAAGCGGGTACCAGGCGCATTGCGGTGGCCGCAGTCGGGGCAGATCATCAGGCACCCGCCCCTTCTGCCGCCAGGACCTCCACCTCGTACCGGACATGCGCGGGCACCTCGTTGGCCACCAGCTTCTCCAGCCGTGCCCGGGTCGTTGCCACGGCCTGTGCGTCCGGCACCCGCAGCCGCACCCGTACCCAGGGCCGTGCCGAACCGGGCAGCGCCGACCCCGGCTCACCGGACCAGGAGGTGGCGCCGCTCTCGCTGATCTCCGGTTCGATGCCCGTCTCCACCAGGATCGCCGCGGCCAGCCCCGCCCGGGTACCCCGCTGCCGGTGCCGGGCCACCGCACCGGCCACCACGGCGCGGCGCCGGTCGACCGGCCGTTCCCCGTCCACCTCTGCCGCCACCCAATCCGCCAGCCAGGCCAGCAGGTCCTCGGGCGCGGTGCGCGGATCCAGGTGTGCGGGCAGGTTGTCCAGGGTGAGCAGCACGGGTGCCAGCACCTCGTCCAGCGCGCTCAGGAACCCCTCGACGAAGGGCTGGTCCAGATAGACCGCGGGCAGCTGATGCAGCAGGGGGTGCGGCGTCGGCAGTCCGGGAAGTGTTCCGCGCACTCACGCCTCCCTCACCCGCAGCTGGTGTTCATAGCTGAACACCAGTGCGTGACGGTCGAGTTCGATCTTCGTGGCGGCCTCGCCACGCTCTCCGGTCACCGGGTCCGCCGGGAACAGCCGTACGTCCTCGACCAGGTCGACGCCGGGCACCCGCTGCAGCACCGCGAACACCTCCCCGGAGTGCACCGGCCGCCCGAACGGCCAGCCCTGCCCCTCCGGGCCGCCGGACAGCGGGTTGAAGTAGCCGTACAGAGCGGCCAGCGCCGCCTCCCGCAGCCGGTCGGCCGCCACCCCGCGGCCCGGCACCACCGAGGCAACCACGGTGACACCCTGGTAGTAGGGCGGCTCCACGACCAGCCGGGTGCCGATCGGACGCCGCTCGTCCAGGTACGACGCGATCATCGCAAGGGTGTCCTGCGGGGGGATCAGCTCCTGGAACCGGATCCGGCCCTGCTCGTCGTTGCCACCGGCCGGCACCACCAACAGCCGTACACCGCCACTTTGTTCGGGCGGCTGCTCGCCTTCGGCCGGACCCGCTGGGACACACGCCACGCGCGCGGCGTCCGGCGCCACCTCACGCGCCAGCAGCTCGTAGTCGTGTGGCACCACCGCCCGGTGCAGGGTGCGCAGCGTCATCGGCCCCCGCACCCGCGCGTTCTCCACCGTCTCGCCGTCCACCCCGCCCAGCGCCGGACGGCGGTTCTCCACCCGCGCCACGAACGGCAGCGAACTGCGCAGCACCCGCAGCGCACCCCGGGCCACGTTGCCCCGCCGTCCGCCGCCCGTACGGTAGGACCGCACCCGCACCGGGGCGCCCTTCGGCGGCACCGCGCCGTACAGCCGCAGTGTGCCGTCGGGTTCCCGCACGGCGGGCCCGAAGTCCACCTGGCCGGAGTTGGGGTCCAGGGTGATGTGGCGGTCGTAGGGCGTGGAGTGCGCGAAGTCGTCCACCCGCGTCCACTCCACCCAGCCGCGTCCCTCGGCCACCTCGACCACGAACGGCGCCTCGCCCGCCACCACCGGCGGCCGGGCCACCCGGAAACCCTGTCCGGCCACCCCCTCCGACAGGCCCAGGACCTCCTCCACGACGGTCTCGGCGTGCGCGGCCTCCACCGTGCCGCCGATGGTGAACGCGCCGGCCGCGCGGACCGTCGGGGACGCCACATAGGCGGGCTGGTCCGCCGCGGCCTCCACCAGACGGCAGCGCAGCCAGCCGCCGGAGTGCCCCGCCACCACCGAGGCGGTGTGCGCGGCGGGCACATGCAGGATGACCTCGCCGGCTTTGTTGAATCCGCCGGTGTCGTCCTTCTCGACCTCGCACAGCGCCCAGGCGGCGCCGTCCCACGCCTCCCAGACCAGCGGCGGGCGGCGGGGATCGACACCGACACCGTCCACCCGGCAGTCCAGGCGCAGCACCACCGCGCAGCCGGGCACCGGTTGGGACAGCCCCATGTAGAGGCAGTCCCCGGGTGTGGGCGTGGGGCTGAAGCACGGCACGTCGCGGCCCAGGGCCAGCTCCTGCGACCGGTCGGCGGCATTGCCGGTGGCCGACCAGGTGGCGAGCTGGGAGAGCGCGCACGGCAGGACCGACAGATCCCGGCCGGTGGTGAACACCACCGCCTCCTCGGTCTCGGTGCGCACCGTGGCCACCTCGGTTCCGGCCGCGACGCGCACGGTGTCGGGTTGCGGGGCTGACAGCCAGAACGTGGTCTCGGTGCGTGCGGCCGTCGGCGGATACAGCCGCACCCCGATGAGGTCCAGGAAGGCCAGATAGTTCTTGTCCGGCACCCGGTTCAGCCGGTAGACGAGCTGGTCGACCATGGTGGCGAACGCCTCGATCAGCGTGACACCGGGATCGGAGACGTTGTGGTCGGTCCACTCGGGGCAGCGCTGCTGCACCAGCCGCTTGGCCTCGTCCACCAGTTGCTGGAAGCGCCGGTCGTCCAGGTTGGGGCTGGGGAGCGTCATGCGGACCCCTCGTTGTCCGGGATCACATAGAACGGGAAGACCAGGTTGCGCGGATCGTTGGTGCCGCGCACCGCGTACCCGATGTCGATGTAGAGCACCCCGTCGTCCGCCTCGTCGAACCGTACGGCGACCTCCGTCACCTCGATGCGCGGCTCCCACCGTTCCAGGGCGAGCCGCACCTCGTAGGCCAGCTGTCCGGCCGTGCCGGCGTCCGCGGGCGCGAACACGTAGTCGCCGAGCGCGCACCCGAACTCGGGGCGCATCGGCCGCTCACCGGGCGAGGTGGCCAGGATCAGCCGGATCGACTCCTCTATCTCGCGCTCGTCGCGGACCAGCGCGATGCTGCCGGTGGCGTCCGTACGCGGCGGAAACGCCCAGCCCGCGCCGATGAACTGCCGGCCCATGCCTCACCCTCCGATCTGCACGCTCGGGCACCCGGACGTCACCGGCGAGCCGCAGCCCGCCGCATCGCCCACCCGGGCGGCCGGCCGGCCGCCGATGAGCACCGTGGAACTGCCGGGCGGGGCGAGGGCGGACGGCGGGTGCGCGGCGGGCGAGGAACACTGGTGCGCGGTGCCCACCGTGGCCGCGGGCTGCCCACCGATCAGCACCGTGGGCACTCCGGGCGGGCCGATCACCCCGGGATGCCCGGTGGGATCGCCGACGCGTGCGGCTGCTGGCATGTGCTGTGCCCCCTGCCTGGTCCTGATCCGTTCAATGAAGTGCCGTGCTGTGCCGTGCCGTGCCGTGCCGTTCAGTGCCGTGCCGTGCCGTGCTGATCAATGCTCTGCCGATCAGTGCCGATCAGTGCCGATCAGTGCAGTGCCGTTCAATTGATGCGCACCATGGGCGCGTTGACGGTCAGCGTGTTGCCGCCCCGGAGTTCGGTGCGGCTGCTGCCCTTCACCGCCACCTGGCCGCCCTGCACCTCCACCGCGCCGCCGGTGGACAGCCTCACCTCTCCGGTGCCGCCGTCCACCTGGACCCCGGTGCGGGCCGTGAGCTTCACCGAGTCGCCGGTCAGCTCCAGCGTGCCGCTGCCCGCGTCCAGCGCGACGCCGCTGCCCGCCTTGATCGAGACCTGTTCCTTCGCCTCGATCTCCACCGTGCCGTCGCTGTGCACGACGATGGTGGTACCCCTGCGGTCGAGGTTGATCCTGAGCTTGCCGTCGCCCGTCACCAGCCGTACGCCCTGCGGGCCGTTCGCCGTGTCCAGCAGCTCCAGCTTGTTTCCGCCGCGGGAGCCGAACGCGCGCTTGTTGACGGCTCCGCTCGTGGGGTCGACGGCTTCCGCACCCTGACCGTCCCCGTGGCCGCCCTGGCCGCCCTGGCCGCCCTGGCCGCCCTGGCCGCCCTGACCGCCCTGACCGCCCTGGCCTCCGGCCTGTTGCTGTCCGCCCGGCGCCTGCCCCGGCTTGTCCTGGCCGTTGTAGAGCGCGGCGAGCACGTACGGACGGTCCAGATGGCCCTGTTCGAACCCGACCAGCACCTCGTCGCCGACCTCGGGGATGAACGCCTCCCCGCCGCCGGTCCCGCCCGCCTGCGCGGTCCGCGCCCAGTCGCTGGCGTACTCGTCGGACAGCCACGGGAACCGCACCTTGACCCGGCCCAGACCCTCCGGGTCCTTGGTGTCCGTCACCGTGCCGTTCGCCAGCCCGGAACACCGCGAGCCCCCACCGGTACCGCTCCCCGAGCCGCCGCCGGTCAGCCCGAACAGCGAACGCTCCTGCTGCCCGGAGACCGTCACCCAGGTCTCGTAGCCGCGGACCGGATCGAACACGTGCCGCGAGGACGTCACCGTGTACCGGCCCTCGAAGGGCGCGCCCACCCCGGCCAGAGCGACCGCACCACCCGCCCGCACCTCGGGATTGCCCCGGATCACCGCCTCCAGCTCGGCGAACGACCCCGCGATCCGCGAGGCGAGGGCCTTCGCCGCCTGGTCCACCCGGGCCTGGTTGTCGTACGGCACGTCCGACACCACGAAGTCCGCCTCGCCGAACGGCCGCGCCACCTCGGCCGCCGTCACGCCCAGCTCCAGCGTCGGCGCCCCGCCCGCGTCGGCGCGGCCGATCAGCGGCTGCTTGGCCCGTACGTCCCAGCCCCGCACCTCGACCGCCGACACCTGTTCGGCGGCGGACACTCCCGCCCGGCAGCGCAGCAGGTTGTCACCCATCTCCAGGACCAGAGGATCGCGGTCGGCCCGCGCGGACGTGTCCGGAGCGGCACTCGCCCCCGTGGGCCTGACGACGTGCAGCCGACCGTCCGTCACATGGATCTGCGCGCCCGCCTCCTCGGCCAGCGAGCGCAGGAACTCCCAGTCGCTGACGTTCGGTTGGGCCACGTGCTCCAGCACCGGGCCCGCCACCTCCACCGTGCCCGGCGCGAGCCCCGCCCGCCGCGCCACCCGGACGCAGATGTCGGCGAGCGTCATGTTCTGGTAGCTGGCCACCCGACGGCCGCGGAAGAGACGGTGCGACTCGTCCAGACCCCTCACCACCGTGAAGGTGCCCGTGTCGTCGATCTCCACCTCCAGCGCCGTCACGCTCCCGGTGAACAGCGGACGCGGCGACGGACCTCCACCGGCACCGGCCAGCAGCCGTACCTGGGTACCGATCCGCACCCCCGTCTGCTCCAGCAGCACCCGACCGGGGTCGCGGAAACGCAGCACGAACAGGTCCGGCAGCGTACGGCTGTCGTCCACATACCCCTCGACCAGGGTGTTGGCCACGGCCGGCGGCAGCGGACGGCCGTCGAACTCCACCACCAGCACCTTGGCGACGCTCTGATTGACCATGACCGGCCTCACCGACCCCCGTCGTGTCCGTCGCCGCCGCCGTCGCCGCCGCGCTCCAGTTCCTCCAGCGCCGGCAGCAGCAGTTCGCGCCCCTCGGGCAGGCGCATCGGATCGTCGATCCCGTTCGCCTCCGCGATCGTCCGCCAGCCGGCCGGATCGCCGTACTCGCGCCAGGCCAGCGACGCCAGCGTGTCGCCGGCGCGCACCCGGTGCACACGGCGCGCGTGCAGCGCTCCCGAGGTCGGATTCTGACCCGGGGTCTCCCCGGTGATCTCCTCCATCGTGACCTGGCACACCGCCCGGATCGGCACGCCCGAGGTGGTGAACAGGGTGTACTTCGCCTGCACCTGGCTGACGTAACCGGGGAAACCGGTGAGCCCGCCCCAGTGGAAGACCACCCACGGCGGCGAGGCCCGCTGCTGCTGCCGCGTCTCACTCGTCGGCACACAGCACGCGAACAGCTTCTCCACGGCGGTCACCACGCTGGTGTCCTGGGTGTCGCTCGCGTCGAAGAACATCTCCACGGTGAGCTTGCTCGGCTGCGGCCCCTGGTACTCGGGCGGCCCCGCGCTCTTCGCCCCCTTGGCCGGCGTCCGCTTCCAGGCGGCCGCCTTGGTCAGGGACAGCTCCTTGGGATTGAACTGGAAGTCGATCCGACCGCTCGGCGCGCCCGGAGTCAGACTGCCGCCCGGCGGCGGGGTACGCAGCTCCAGGTACGCGTGCTCAAGCTTGGGCCGGGCCCCGGCACCGCCCCCCTGGACGGCCCTCGTCCCCGCGCCCGCCGCGCTGAACGCCACCGGCGAACTCAACTCTCAGCCCTCCATCACATAGCCGTGGTGGGCGATCTCGATGGTCTCCGTCGCCACCTTGGGGGACTCCGGGTTGAACGAGGGACCGGTCCAGCGCACCGGCACCACCTCCAGCAGCCCCCACTGCGCCACCTTGCGGCCGTCACCGGTACGCGCCTCGATGTGCGCCGTCCTGCGCTTGATGCCGGTGGTCATGCTCGCGAACCACTTGGCCACCTTCTCGGTGTCCCGGGTCAGCGGCCTGGACAGCTTGATGTTCGGGTACTTCAGACGGGTCGGCAGCTGCCACAGGTGGCCGTTGTTGCCGCCCTCCTCGCGCTGTTCGAGCACCACCTCGCAGCCCAGGCCCTCACAGGTGTTGAACGAGCCCAGCTCGATACCGTCCACGGTGACGACGAAGCAGACGCTGACCGCCGGGTCATCGGTCACGGACATGCCGTCCCCCTTCTCTCCGCACTCGTCAGTGCCTGGTGTCGATCAGATGGCCGGCCCGCTCCCGGTCCAGCCGCAGCTCCGCCTTGAGCAGTCGGCTCAGCGGTGCGAACAGGGCGCGGACCAGCTCGTCGTCCACCTTCGGCGCGCCGTGGCCAGAGCTGCCGGACGCGGGGCCCTGGGCCTGTTCCGGGGTCTGTTCCTGGGGGGCGGATGCGGTGCCCGAGGTCTCGGGGAGGGGCTCGGGTGACGGCTCGGCGGACGGAGCCGGCGGGTCGGGCGGATCAGGGGGAGGCGGTTCGGAACCGGATACGTCACGCTGGACGACCCAGGACGACGGGGCGGACGGCATGCGCTGGACGGCCGGGGGGAGCGGCACCGAGGCCGGCCGCGGACCGTACGGCGGCACGGGGCGTGCGGACGGGACGGACGGCGGCTGGAACACCACCGAGCCGTCGGCCATACGCTGTGCCACCCCCGCGGCGACGGCCACCGCGCCCGTGTCCGGCACCGGGCCGGACGCGAGACGGGCGGACTCCCGTGCGGCCATGGGCGGGGCAGTGGCCGATCCAGCGACGGTCCGCTGGGCGGACGGCACATCGGAACGCCCGGACGGCGTCCCCTCCGCGCGGGCCGGATCCGCTCCCGCTGTCGCCGCCGGGCCGCCGTCGGCCCCGGCTGACCACCGCAGCGGTACGACACGCACCTCGGCCTCGCCCCCGTGGCCCGCCGGCGCGCCATCGGCACCCGGGGGCAGCACCCCGGAGAAGAGGGGCACCTGCCGCTGCGCGACGAGCGGCACCACCGGCCCCGCCGCCGGGGCCGGTGCGGCGGCCACGGGCGTTCCGGCCGCTGTGGCCCGCTGGATCCGTACGGGCGTGGCGGTGGCGGTGGCGGTTCCGGCCGGTTCCGGCTCCGGTGCCGGGCCGGTGTCCGTGGTAGGCACGATGAGCGGGTCGTCGGCGAGCAGCGGCCGGGAGGGCGGGTCCGGCGGGGCCGACCCGGGCTCGTCCGGTGGCAGGGGACCACTGGTGCTCGCGGCGGGCCTGCGCTGGGCCGTGGGCGGCAGCCCGGTCAACGGCTCTCCCAGACCGAAGCCGTGCGGGCGCGCGGGGCCCGGCTCCACGGCCCGCTGGACCCGGGGCGACGCGGACGAGGGTGCGGACGGTACCGGGGGCGGGGGCGCGTCCGTTGTCATATCGGGCCGCGCCACCTCGACCGGCGCACCCTCCAGCTGACGCAGCGGCATGTCCGGGGACGGGGCCGAGACCAGCGGGGCGGACGTCTCCACGGTGACGCTGCCGCTTGTGTCGTGCGTGGTGGGCGGGCCGTCGACCCCACCCTCGACCCCACCCCCGTCCACTGCACGCTGCAACGGAACGACCGGGAGCCGCATTCCACCACTCGTCCCCCGCACGCCCGGCCCCCGAGCCGCACCCCGGGCATCCGGGGACACCTCACGGCTCACCGTCGGCACCTCGGTGGACGCGCTCGGCGTCACCAGCCCGTGGCCCAGCCCGGACGGCGCCTGAGGGCTCACCAGATGGCCCAGCGGGGTGAGGAACGACGCGTCCCGCCAGGTGCCCAGGGAACCGCGGAACCCCGCCGGATCCGTCACCAGGGCGGGAGCGCCCACCGTACGCTGCAGCGGCGCGACCTCACGCCACCCCGAGGCGTGCGCGGGCGGGCCGCTCGTCTCCACAGTGCTCCGCGCGGCAGGGCTCTGCGCACCCTCGCCGCGTCCGCGCCCACCGGTGAGCCAGGAAAGCCATCCCATCCGCGTCACCGCTCGTTCAGGCGGGCGACGTACTCGACGTACCGCAGCCGGTCCGGGTGTTCGAGATCGAGGATCTGGTCGAGGGACCAGTGGAAGTGGTAGGCGAGGTACGCGACTTCCTCATGGATCCGGTCGGCCGCGTACGTCATGATTCCCCCAGGCGACCACCGCCGGACAGGTCCACCGCGAAGTTCTCCTGGCACGAGGGGCAGGTGACCGCGGCGCGGGTGTGCCCCTCGGCGTTGATCCGGCGGTAGAAGTCCTGGAGGAAGGCGAGGTCGGAGGCGAACAGGTCCTCGACGACGCCGGGGTGGACGTCCTCGATCGTGCCGATGCGCACGATCACCCGTGAGATCAGCACCACCGACAGATAGGCGGAGTTCTCCCGGACCCGGTCGTCCCGCAGCGGTACCAGCTCGTCGCGGGCGGTCGCCAGCCGCATGACGCCGCTGCGGTGCACGGTCCCGGACTCGTCCACGTATCCGCGCGGCAGCTCGAAGGGGAACTCGGTGCGCAGCGTGTCGGCCGGCCCGCCGGTGTCCGCGTCCGTGCCGGTCCGGGCGGACGCCGTGATCGTACGCCGCATCAGTCGACTTCCACGCTTTCGTAGGTGATCGACAGCTTCTCCGTCAGCACGGAGGTGTCACCCGCCTTGAGGGTGCTGATCTCCAGCGACTTGGGCCAGGCGTTGATCAGCTTGTAGCGCTTGATCGGGATGCCCTCGTAGTCGTAGACGATGATCGAGCCGTTGCGGCGGGCGTTGACCATCTTCCCGAACCGGGAATCCTTGATCCACCGCTCGAAGCTGTTGTCCTCCGTCAGACCGCGAGTGACGGTGACCTCACCGGCCTTGGGACGGCCCGGCAACTTCTTGATCGCGTACTTTCCGTCGGCCGTGTTCTGCTTCAACTCGATGACGTCCTGCTCCATCTTCAGACCGCTGACCTCGGTGATCTGCTTGATGAGGACGCTGTCGAACTCAAGGCCGAAGGAGTGTCCTACGGAACTGTCGAGCTCGGGGAGCGGCATGCAAGCCTCCTAGAATCCGTCCGTCGTGAGGGCCCTCGCAGCACCCACCGTCACTCGTCGACCCCGCCCGAACCCGCCGAGAGCTGCGCGAGCCGGAACACCACGAACTCCGCCGGCTTGACCGGGGCCACCCCGACCTCGCAGATGACCTGGCCCGCCTCGATGGACTCTGGAGGGTTGGTCTCGCGGTCGCACTTCACGTAGAAGGCCTCGTCCGGTGTCAGCCCGAAGAGGGCGCCCTTGCGCCACTCGTTGACCAGGAACGCCGAGATGGTGCGCCGGATACGGGCCCACAGCGCATCGTCGTTCGGTTCGAAGACCACCCACTGGGTGCCCGCGAGGATCGACTCCTCCAGGTAGTTGAAGAGCCGCCGTACGTTGAGGTACCGCCACGACGGGTCGTCGGCGAGCGTGCGCGCGCCCCACACCCGGATGCCGCGGCTGGGGAACGCACGGATGCAGTTGAGCCCGATGGGGTTGAGGAGGTCGTGCTCACCCTTGGTGATCTGCGTCTGCAACCCGACCGCGCCGCGCAGCACCTCGTTCGCCGGCGCCTTGTGCACCCCGCGCGTCTCGTCGTTGCGCGCCCAGACACCCGCGACATGCCCGCTCGGCGGTACGAAGGCGTCGCGGCCCACGGCCGGGTCGAACACCTTGATCCACGGGTAGTAGAGCGTGGCGTACTTGGAGTCGAACCCCGTCGTCTCCTCCCGCCAGGTCTTGATCTGACGCGGGCTCAGTCCGGGTGGAGGATCGAGGATGGCGATCCGGTCACCCATCGCCTCACAGTGGGTGATCAGCCCGCGCTGCACCGAGACGACCGTCTCCAGGTCCAGCGCCCCGCGCTGGAACGCGCTCATCAGGTCGGGCGCGGCCACCATCGTGACCTCTTCGACGGCCTCCAGGCCGCCGAACCCGGTGCGCCGGTCGGGATCGCCGACGTACGCGTCCGCCGACAGCGTGTCGGGCACCGCGACGGCCCCCGCGCCCGGCCCGGCACCCGGCGCCGCCGCCAGCGTCACGGACTGCGCCTCGGGACGGGCGGGCGCCGCCCCCTTGCCGGGCTCCTCCAGCCGGATGAGCTGGGAGCGGGCCCTGACCTGGGTGGCCACGTTGTCCTTGCTGCGCTTGGTGGTCACGGAGGGATACGTCTCGGCGACCACCCCGTCCCGCTTCACGATCAGCGTGAAGACGTCCTGTGGCGGGTCTTCGCCCTCGGGGTCGGCGACCTCGACGGTGATCTCCCCGGTGACGCCGGGCAACATCTTGACGGCATACGGTCCGAGCTGGGCCGTGGGCCCCGCGGCGAACTCATGCGCCGCTCCGGCACCCGCCTCGTCCCGGTCTCCCTCCGGGCCGCCGATCCGTATGACGTAGCAGATCCCGCCGCCGTTGGAGAAGTACCCGTGGACGGAGGAGGCGAGATAGGTCCCCTCGACGAAGTCACCGAAGACGGTCGTGAACTGTGTCCAGTTGGTGATCAGCGTCGGCTCGTGGAACGGGCCCTTCTGCGCGAACCCGATGAAGGCGGCGACCGAGGTCCCGACCCCCTCGATCGGCCGTGACCCGGACTCCACCTCTTCGACGTAGACGCCCGGGGACAGGTACGACGGCATACCACTCTCCTTGACCGGGGAAACGACAGCGATTGTTCCCGGGCGATCGATCAACGGCGTAGGGCTTTCGGCCGTGCTGGTGTGCAGACCCTTTTGCCCGAACGGGCAGTTGCTGCCCCTTCCCCATCGGGCACGCCTTTCTGCCCCCGCCACTACCCGGCCTGTCGCGGGCGTGCCCGGGGTGAGTCGGCACCCTGAAGAGCATGCCGCGGACGCCTCTGCCGCCACCGCCACCCCGACGCCACCCCTCCGATGGGGTGACGCGGTGAAGTCGGTCCCGGAGAAGGGGCCGCAGAAGGGGCCGCAGAAGGACCGCCCCGCCCCGTCCGCGCGCCTTGCGGAAGCCACCCCCGCACCGGAGCGAATCCCCAACCCTCCTCCTCCCGGGCGTGGGTTGACCCCCCAGAGCCTCCAGCGCCTCCAGGGCGCGGCCGGCAACGCGGCCGTCTCCCGTCTCGTCGCGCAGCGCTACACGGCCCCGGTCAAGCCGCCGCCGTCGCAGGCGCCGGGCATGCGCAGGGTCACCGCCGACATCGCCGCCAAGAAGCAGAAGCTGTCCCGGCACAACCCCGCGACCGCCGAGTCCCGTTCGGCCCAGGACGCGGCGAAGGCCCCGCCCGACGACAAGGAGGCCCAGGGCAAGGCGGCCAACGCGGAGAAGATGAACGCGGCCAGGCCGGGGGAGTTCGACAAGGCCGCCTTCATCACGGCGGTCAACGAGGCGATCGCCGCTCAGGCCCCCAAGAACCTTGAGGAGGCGGACGAGTTCGCCGACTCCGGCAAGGCCGAAAAGGTCAAGGGTCAGGTCGACGGCAAGGTCACGGACGGCAAGAAGGCCTCGGCCAAGGACATCGAAACCACGACCAAGGCGGCTCCCGACACCTCGCAGGCCAAGGAGAAGCAGGTCACCCCGATGCACCCGGACCAGCCTCCGGCGAATCCGGGTGCGCCGAGCGCCGCAGACGCGACGCCGCAGCAACAGCCGCCCGAGGTCACGGACTTCTCCGAAGGGCCGAAGAAGAACGACCAGCAGATGGCGGACGCCGACGTCACCGAGGAGCAACTGGCCAAGGGCAACGAGCCGGAGTTCACCAGCGCACTGGGAGAGAAACGAAAAGCCGAACAGCACTCCGCGACGGCCCCCACCCAGGCCCGCGCCGCCGAGAAGACGCAACTGGCGACCGCCAAGTCCGGCGCCGCCGCGGCCGGCGCCCAGGCGATGAACGCGCTGACGGCGACGCGCAACGCGGCGGGCAAGCAGGTGGACGGAGGCAAGGGCGAGGCCAAGTCGAAGGACGAGCAGAAGCGGGCGGAGGTCACCGGCAAGCTCCAGAAGGTCTTCGACGCCACCCAGAAGGACGTCGAGGGAATCCTGACGGGGCTGGACGGCAAGGTCGACAAGCAGTTCGGGGAGGGCGAGAAGAAGGCCCGCGACGCCTTCAACACGGACCAGAAGCGCCGCATGAAGCAGTACAAGGACAAGCGCTACAGCGGCTTCTGGGGCCCGGCCAAGTGGGCCAAGGACAAGATCGCGGGCATGCCGGAGGAGGCGAACCAGCTCTTCCAGGAGTCCCGCAAGCTCTACGTGCGTCTGATGCAGGGTGTCATCTCGTCCATCGCCGACACGATCGGCACCGAACTGGGCAAGGCCAAGGCCCGGATCGCCAAGGGGCGCTCCGATTTGAAGACGGAGGTCGACAAACTCCCCGCGGACCTGAAGCAGTACGGCCAGGAGGCGGCCAAGGACTTCGCAGGCAAGTTCGACGACCTCGAATCGGAGGTCAACGACAAGTCCAAGCAACTGGTTCAGACCCTGGCCCAGAAGTACACCCAGGCCCTGCACGCGGTCGACGAGGAGATCAAGAAGCTCCAGGAGGCGAACAAGGGCCTGGTCCAGAAGGCCGTCGACGCGGTCAAGGACGCCATCAACACAATCAAGGCGCTCAAGAACCTCCTGATGGGCATCCTGGCCAAGGCCGCGGCCGCCATCGCGAAGATCATCAAGGACCCGATCGGGTTCCTGGGCAACCTGGTCCACGCGGTCGGCGCGGGCTTGAAGCAGTTCATGTCGAACATCGGCACCCACCTCCAATCGGGCCTGGTCTCATGGCTGTTGGGCACGGCGGTCAAGGGCGGGATCGAGATCCCGTCGAAGTTCGACCTCAAGGGAATCATCCAGCTGATCGCCTCACTCCTGGGCCTGACGTGGGCGAACATCCGCGCCCGCATCACCCGCAAGGGCATCCCCGACCAGGCGATGAACACGGTCGAACAGTCCGTCCCGGTGGCGAAGGCCCTGGCGACGGAGGGCCCGGCCGGCGCGGTCAATGAGATCTCCGCCGAGGTGGGCGACCTGAAGTCCACGATCCTGGAGGACCTCAAGTCCTACTTGATCCCCACGGTCATCATCGCGGGCATCACCTGGATCCTCTCCCTCCTCAACCCCGCATCGGCCTTCGTCCGCGCGGTCAAGGGAATCGTCGACATCGTCTCCTTCATCGTGAACCAGGGCGCCCAGATCGTGGAGTTCGTGAACGCCGTCCTGGACGCGGTGATCGCCATCGCCAACGGGGGCTCGGCGGGCGTCCCGAAGATGGTGGAGACGGCACTGGCGGCAAGCATTCCTCTGCTGATCGGGTTCTTGGCTTCGCTGCTGGGGATCGGGGGGCTGGCCAATAAGATCAAGCAGGTCTTCCAGAAGGTCGCACGGCCGGTGAATCGGGCGATCGACAAGATCGTGGGCTTCATCGCGAAGAAGGGCAGGGCGCTCTGGCAGAAATTCAGAGGGAAGAAGAAGGGGCCAGGCGGCAAGAACGAGTCTCCACGGGCGAAGGAGGATCGGCTCAAGAAAGCCATGGCGGCGGCCGTACGGGCCATGGACAGATATAGCAGTCGTTCAGTGACAGCGGGGGCCCTCCGCCCGGCGCTGGCAGCGATTCGCGCCCGATATGGCCTGAAGGAACTGGTGCCTGTACCGGACGGGGAAAAATGGGCAGTCCGTGGTCGTGTCAACCCTCATGCCACCAGTTCTACAACGGCAATCCGGGATCGTCGTGAACTTGTTAAGCGGTATCTTCCGCTCTTTGGTAATCGAATCGTCATCGAACCGGCTCACGCTCACTGGATGTCCCGGCAGATAGCCAAGACGAAGCTGTGGGATGCAGGCGTCCTGAAATCCACGACCGGCGCAGCCCGTCAGTACCTCAGGAACCCGGCGACCGTCGACGCGGTGAACAGAGCACATTTCGAGGGTCAGGGTACGGTTCCGAACCGACCTAATGCGTACAAGGAAAACGTTTTCAAGACCGGAAGCGGGTTTCGAAAGGAACTCCTCGAAGCTCTGGGCAGCGGACGGGCCGTGGATGTCCTGCGAGCCAAGGGGTTGGAGAAGGCGGCCGAAGGCAGCGAGGCGCGAAGCCGTCTTGAGCAGATGAACTTCGTGGCAGACAGTCCGCCATACGGAGCATTCAAGCCGTTTCCGGATGGGACCAAGGATCCGGATCCGAACCTTAAGGAAGCAGTTCTGAAATCCACCCGTGGCGACTATCCACCGTTACTTGCGTTTCTCTTCAACATGGTCGAGTTCGGCGCGGTGGGCGATATCTCATGGAGACGGTTCAATGAGCTCTGGAACACTCATTCCGACTCCGTCAACTGGCTCAAGGACCGTTTTCGGGACCTCGACCCGGGGATGCATGAGTGGATACCTACCAACTACCTCAGGGCCGTGCTCCAGACCGCCGTGGATCAAAAAAATCGAACGGATTTGAGGAGTGCACTCAAATGGGTGACCCTGCATCATGCGCTCCGCTCCTCCACCAATATGGTGTTGTGGCGCATCGTGGATGCGAGTGGT
The DNA here is from genome assembly GCF_053595235.1 of Streptomyces sp. NPDC002520. NCBI lineage: Bacteria > Bacillati > Actinomycetota > Actinomycetes > Kitasatosporales > Streptomycetaceae > Streptomyces > Streptomyces sp. NPDC002520. The sequence goes on from NZ_JBSFXG010000005.1 coordinate 294,397, forward strand.
AAGAAGGTGGATCCAGGCGGCCACGTCGGATCGTTCTACGAAGCTTATCGAGGGCAGGACGGAAACACGAAGTACAAATCTACCATGACGAACGGAACGGGAGATTTCCATGGCGCCCTGAGGGAGATCTTCAACGAGAACAAGGGGCTTGGGGCTAGTGGATTTGTCTCCGTCCTGGAAGGCAGGCTGCCGGGGCTGATCTGGAACGGGGATGTCGGGGGCTTGCCAAGCAGCGTCCTGGAGGCCAAAATTGGCGCGCTCTATCAGGTTCCGGATGGCGGAAAGGCGGAGATATCCGTCGAGGCTCTCGGGGTCCAGCAGAGGCTGAACTATGCGAAGATCTTGAACGACTTCAGGGATGCCAAGGCAAGTATTGAATCCTGAGGGGTGAATGGTGTGACCGACCCGGCTATCGAGGTGGCGATCTCGCGAGAGATTGGCGAACTCGAAGAGTGGACGGAGGGACGTCTGTCCAAGGTAGAAGTCCTGCACGTTGCGCATGCGAGGAACATGGCGGGACTGGAACTCTGTCCCAATCTCAGATCGCTTATTCTTGTCGGCTGCGATGTTCCTTCGGTTCGACTGATTCCGCAGCTTCCTCGGTTGATGTCGTTGGCAATCGAAGACAGCTCCCTCACCGACCTCCATGGTGTCGAGGACTCATCCGTGCACGCGCTCGAGCTCCGGCGGAACCTTCTGGAGGACCTCTCGCCGGTCGGCCGGATGCCCTCTCTGGAGTCGCTCGATGTATCGGGCAATCCGCTGAATGACGAGGCCGTGGGGGAGACTCTGCCTGAACTCAGAGCGCGGGGGATCCGAGTGACGAGTTCCGATGAAGTCGAAACCGCGCTGACCCGCCGTATGCACGAGAGCGGACTCCCGTACGCCTACTATCGGTCCACGATGGGCCATCAGCTCAGCCGACCAGGGCTAGCCTTGACTGAACGGCCGGAAGCGGATCATCCGTTTGTCGGACCAGCGGAGCTGGAAGCGCTGCTCGATCAGTCGTCCTCCGCCGTGGAGGCGCTGTTCGAGGATGAGAACCGGATGTGGCCGCCCATAGAGTGAGCACCCGTCAGGGCAGATCTGTCTACGGCCCGAACTCCGGCGCCAGCGTCAGCCGTCAGTCCCAGCTGCTGGTGCTCCCGCTGCACCGTGTGGATGAGCATCACCATCCAATCCGGTGTGACGTTACGGCCGCCTCAAGGTATCCAAAGCGGGACCTGCGTCGCACTCCTCGGGGTCATGGGAGCCGGAGGGCGCGGCGGAGGGGGAGCAGGATCGACTGTGGGTTGTAGGTGTCGGACCAGGTGAAGCGGAGGAGGGTCAGGCCGGGGAGCAGGGTGGACAGGCGGTTGTGGCGGAAGCGGTCCTTGTAAAGGGCCTGGGGGGTACTGTGGGGGGCCTTGCCGTCTGCCTCAATGCCCACCAGGCGGGCGGGCCAGCCCAGGTCGATGCGGTAGGAGCAGCCCTGCTCCAGGTCTGGAATGCGCCACTGGAGGACAGGCAGGGGGAGGCCGTCGTCCAGGCAGATGAGGCGGACTCGGGTTTCCAGGGGGGATTCGGCTCGGGCATTGGCCAGGCGGAGCCAGGTCCGTGCCCTGGGCGCATGGGGGCGGCCGGACAGGTGGGTCGGGATTTTATGGAGGTCGGATTCGGCCAGCAGGCCCTGGTGCAGTGCCGAGTCCAGCACGCTCACCGCCTCCATTCGCGGGAGTTGGAGCAGGAGGTCCGCGCAGGTGCGGACCGGGGTGGTCACTGGGATGCCGCCCGGGCGCGTAAGGACGGTCCCTGGCCGTCCCGCCCCACCCAGTAGCTGCCGCGGGTCAGGGGTACCCACTGACCCGACCTGACCATGCGCCGTACGGCATTCCGGTCGGCGCCGGCTGACTGGAGCTGTGGGGTCGTCATTACCCAGTCCTGCTGCGAGGCAGTGGCGCGGACCCGGCGGAGAACTTCGCTGTTGATCGTCATGCCGCACTATGGCGTGAGGCTCGGACGGTGCGCGTGGGGCTGTGGATAACTCATCCGTGTCGGTGGCGCCGGGGAGCTCTCAGTCCGTGAGGAGCGACATGTACGGGCCGAACTCCGATGCCAGGGTCAGGCGGCCCAGTTTCTGGTATTCGCGTTGTACCGCGTGGATCAGGTCAGACATTGTCACCGGCTTGCCCGACTCGGCGGCCAGGTAGGCCGCCGTCACCGCCACCGAGCGGATGTTGCCGCCCGACAGTTCGAACGAGTCCGCGCAGAAGTCCAGGTCCAGGTCCGTGGTGCGGGGGAGGACCGGGCCCAGGCAGCGGTCCCAGAGGGCGCGGCGGTGAGCCGGATCAGGTACGGGGAAGTCGATGACCAGGTCCAGGCGGCGGGTGAAGGCGTCGTCCAGGTTGGCGCGGAGGTTGGTGGCCAGGATGGCCAGGCCGTCGAAGGTCTCCATGCGCTGGAGGAGGTAGGCGCTCTCGACGTTCGCGTAGCGGTCATGGGCGTCCTTGACCTCCGAGCGCTTGCCGAAGATCGCGTCGGCCTCGTCGAAGAGCAGTACGCCGTTGATGCCGGCCGCTTCGGAGAAGATCCGTTCCAGGTTCTTTTCCGTCTCGCCCACGTATTTGTCGATGACCGTGGCCAGGTCGACCGTGTAGAGGTCCAGGCCCAGGTCCGCGGCGATCACCTCGGCGGACATGGTTTTGCCTGTGCCCGAGTCGCCCGCGAACAGGGCGCTCACGCCCCTGCCCCGGCCGCCGCCCGGACGCATGCCCCACTCGCCCAGGACCCGGTCGCGGTGGCGGGCGCGGGCGGTGAGTTCGCGGAGTTGGGTGAGCGTGTCCGGTGGGAGGACGAGGTCGGACCAGGTCACCTCCGGTTCTATGCGGCGCGCCAGGCGGTCGAGGCCCGCCGCGTTCTGCGAGCGGGCGCCGGCGCGGATGTGGTCCGGGTGGAGGGTGCCGCCGTCCAGCATCGCTGCCTGGGAGGCACCTTGGGCGGCTCTGGCGATCTGGTCCGGGGCGAGGAGGAAGGGAGAGAGGAGGTGTGTGAGGTTCAGGTCCGGGGGGATGGGTGTGGGGTACGCCTGCGTCCAGAGGGTGGCCCTTGTCGTCGGTTCCACGCGGGGGGCGTGCAGGAGCAGGGGTGGGCGGGAGGACCATGCCGCGTCCCACGGCATCCTGCCGATCAGGACTGCGGGGACCGGAACGTCTGTTACCAGGCGGATCGTCTCCGTCTTGTCCGGTTCCCGGGTCAGGGCGTCGAGCGGTGCGCACACCAACCCCGAGGCGGTGAGTCGGGCCTCCCGTGCGAGGACGCGTATCGCCTCGGCGGGGTTCGGGTCGTGGGCCAGGCGGTCGAGGTCGACGCCCAGGACACCGTGGCCCGCGTGGGTTAAGGCGGAAGAGGCGAGCGTCGTCCCCGCGCCGCCCTGCTCCTCACGGAGGTACGCGAGTGGGACCCCGTTCGCGAGGGCACGGGCGAGTCCGGACGGGTCGCCGACGCCGGGGACGTCCTGCCAGGGGACGAGTAGGTCCACGATGCGTGGATCGGGGGTGTCGTCGCCGAGAAGGTGGGCCGTGACCCGGTCGGGGACGCGGAGTGCGCGGGCGAGGAAGGGGCGGTCCTGGTCCTCTACGAGCAGGAGGCCGCCGGCGCGGAGCGGTGCCTGCGGGGACAGGCGTGACCTGGCTCCCGCGTCCGCCGCGGACAGGCCGCACAGGCCGAGGGCGAGGCCGGTGGTGGGGCGGCGGCGGGTGACGTCGTCGTTCAGGTAGCCGTAGAACTGCTCGAAACGGTCGTCCAGGTCCGGGACGAGCGCGATCAGCAGGATCTCGGTGTCCAGGGCGGAGAGGCCGAAGTCGCGGGCGAGGGTGCGTAGTTGGACGGGGTGGCCTGCCGCTTCCGCTGCGTCGGCGCGTGACTCCGCTTCGGCCAGGAAGGCCGCGTCCGTGTCGTCGGGGGCGGTGACCGTGAGGTGGCGGCCGTGTTCCAGGAGGCGGTGGATCGTCTCGTCGCTCAGGTACAGGCCGCGGAACGCGTCGTCCGGGGCTGGGTCCGTGAGCTGCCGGGCGTGTACCGCCCGCCGTACGCGCTGTTCGACGAGGATCGCCCGGTCGAGGAGGTGGCGCAGGCTGGGGTCGGAGGCGTCTGTGTCTGTCGACGAGGCACGAGGGTTCGCGGGCAGCGTCATTCCGTGGCCTCTTCCGCCACACGCGACGCGATGCCGCCCCGGCGGGCTCCGTACACCGGCAGGTTGGCGCCGCCGGGCGTCCGCTGGGTGGGGCCCGAGGGCGCCGACGGGTCCGGGGGCAGCTCGCCGAAGCCGAGCTGTACGCCCTCCTCTCCGACCTGCGGGCCCGCCGGATAGACCGGGGACTCGGTGACCGGCACGCTCACCACCAGGTCGAGCGAGGGCTTGAGTTCGCCGCCGAGGGCGCTCCACACGTCGGCGAACGACCGGTCCTCGGGTGGCGGCAGGGCGACCGACATGGGGACGGAGACGCCGATCTCGCCCAGTGTGCCGGTGAGTTGGTCGGGAGGCAGGGCCTCGTACCGCAACAGACACGACAGGAGCGACGAGAGCAGGCGGTGTTCGTCCTCGGGGCGTCTGGTCCACGCGGTGATGAGATACGACAGCTTGAAGTAACGCGGCGGGCGGCGCCGGGCCACGATGGTGCCCTGTTCGTCGTACTCGTTGAGCAGACCGCGTTCGCGGCGGCGCATGTCCTCACGGATGTCGTACAGGTACAGGTTGACGGTGGGGGCGTTGACCTTGGCGGCCCAGTCGCGGGTCGGGGCGTCGAAGACCACCGTCACCTGGCCGCCCGCCAGGGCGTCCGTCCGGAACATCGTGCGCAGCGCCTCGTCGACCTCGTGGATCATCGTCAGCCCTCACCTCCGGCCCGCGAAGTCGGGCGGCTGGAGGCTGCCCTGCACGATCAGCACCGGTTTCGTCAGCCGGTCCAGGCCCGGCACCTGGGCGCGGAGCGTACGCGGCCCGAGTCGATCCTTGCGCAGCACCAGCACCTGTGCCTCGAAGGTGCCGTCCCGGCCGACCCGTACGGCCGACTGCGCCGCCGTGATGCCCGGGTTCCAACTGAGCGCGACCGTACGGCCGGGCGGGAAGTCCTTGCCGCGGGCGATCACCACATCGCCGGTCCTGGCCACCTGCGGTGTGACGGTCAGCTTCGGCTGGAGAATGCGGATGCGGGCCGTGTCGGTGTTGTTCGCGCGCCGGGGGTCGCGTGGGGAGCCGGTGACCGAGGCGCGGACCTCACCGCTGACGGCACTGCTGTAAACGGCGCTCTGTGTGACGGTGACGCGTCCGCCGGGCGCGATGGTGCAGGGCTTCGCCCGGGTGCAGTTCGACAGGGCGGACAGGGTGCGCCTGCCGGTGCTTCCGGCGTGCGGCCAACTGGTTGTGACTACGACGTTCTTGGCCGTCTTCGGGCCCGCGTTGGTGAGGGTGAAGCCGACCCGTGTCGTCGGGCCCGTGTAGTTGGGGACGGGGGACGCGGTCGCGGCCGTGACGGCGATGTCCGCCTCGTTCGGTACGGGAGCCGGGGCGACCGTGAAGGTGGCCGTGTCGGTGCCCGTATTGCCGGACGAGTCGGTGGCGGTGCAGGTGACGGTGGTGGTGCCGATGGGGAAGCGGGAGCCGGAGGCCGGGTCGCAGGTGACCGGCAGGGTGCCGTCGACCGCGTCCTGGGCGGTGGCGGAGAAGTCGATGACTGCGCCGTTGCTGCCGGTGGCTTCGACGATGCGGTCGTCGACCGTGACGACGGGGGCGGTCACGTCATTGACGGTGATGGTGATGTGCTCCTGGTAGTCCTCGGGGGCAGGATCGCCACCACCTCCGCCACCACCTCCGTCACCACCGTTCTGGCCGCCGGTCCGGTCGCCTCCGGTCTGGCCTCCGGTCTGGTCCCCTCCGACCCGGCCTCCGGTCTGATCCCCTCCGATCTGACCGCCGCTCTGGGTACCGCCGGTTCCGCCGTCGGAGCCGGCGATGGTTCCACCGTTCGTGGTACCGCCGCGCCCGTTGCCACCGTCCGTGGTCCCGCCGCTCCCGGTGCCACCGCTCGTGGTGACGCCGGCGACCACACCGCCGATGACGGCCGGCTTCCGGCCGTCGTCAGTGCCACCGACCAGACCGCCGAGCGCCCCGCCCACAGAACCACTGTCCGCCGCACCGCCCTCGGACGTGCCACTGGTCGTACCGCTGTTGCCGCCGCTGTCCCCACAGCCGTAGGAGCCGCTGATGGCGCCGCCGAGTACTCCGGCGACGAGTTCTCCGCTCCGGCCGCCGTCGGCTCCGCCGACGCCGCCGGCCGCCGGCCCGGCGATGGTGCCGTCGCCGCAGCTGCCGGATCCGCTCGTCACCCCGCCGGCCGCCCCACCGACGAGGCCTCCGTTCCGGCCGCCGTCGCTGCCGCCGACCACGCCGCCGATGGCCCCGGCGATGGTTCCGGCGGCCGATCCGTCGCTGCCGCCGCCGTCGGATCCGTCGCTGCCGCCGCTGCCATCGGAGCCGCCCTGGGCGGCGTCCGCCTCGTCGGCGGCATTGCCGGGGGCGATCCTCTGTCCGCGAAACACCCTGGCCGGCGTCACATCGACGGGCGCCTGCCCGCTCGGCGGCTCGCCGTCCAGCAGGAACTGGACGGTGCAGCTCAGGGTCATGCCCTGCGGGGCGTCGTCCGCCACCGTGATCGTCTCGTCGAAGGCGGCGGTCTCTCCGCTCGTCACACGTTGGCTCGGGGGGTTCAGGGTGACGGAGAGGGCGGGATCGCAGCTGACCGTCTGATGGCTGACGGTGGTGGGCAGGTTGGTCAGCCCCTGTGCGACGGTGTCGGCGACCTGGTCCGCGTCGATGTTCTGGAAGAGCTTGCCGCCGGTGGCCTGGACGACCTTGGTCGCCTCGTCGGGGTCATGGGTCGGTTCCCGGTTCTGCGCGGGGCCGTTGCCGTTGTCCCCGTTGCCGTCCAGTCCGTCGCCGAGGTCCGTCGCCACGTCCACGCCGATGACCCGCACCCCCACGTTCGTCAGGGCGTTGACGGCGTCGGTGAGGGTGTGCCCCTTGCTGGGATCGTGACTGGAGGCGTCGCCCACGAGCACCACGACGGGGCTCGCGCCGTCCCGGAACACGGTCTTGCCTCCTGCCCCGTTGCCGATCTGCCACAGGGCGTTGATCCAGTCCTCCGCGGGCCCCGGACTGTAGTCACCTCGGTCGGCGGTGAGTTGATCGACGCCTCTTTGTACGGCGCCCAGGTCGTCCGTGAGTTCCTGGAGCACCGTGAAGACGCGGTCTCCGTCGACCAGCTGATCCCCGAACGTGGCCACCGCGAAGCGGGAGTCGGGCTGCTCCTCGCGCACCCGGTCGGTGATCCTGCTCAGGTTCGCCTGGACGTTGTCGATGGTGGGCTGCATGCTGCCCGTGCCGTCCACCAGCAGGACGACGTCCGGCCGGGGCGGGACCACGGGCGTGCGGACCCGCTTGGCCACCGTGAGCGAGCCGCCCGGGTCGAGCGGCTCGTCCACGACGGCGGGGGTCACCGTCGGCTCCGGGACGACTGCCGGAACGCCGTCGGCGGCACTCACGACGCCGCCGATCACCAGGAGCAGTACGGCGGTCAGCAGACCGATGCGGACTCCATGAGGACGTGCACCGGCAGGTGGGTGAAAGCGCCGCAATCCCCTGACAGAACGCACTGAACACCCCACTCAGGATTCCCGACCGGCCCAGTCGGCTCCGGACTCTCGCGATCGGCGCGTTTGGTCTCCCACCATCACGGATCGCCGGCGCGCGCTGCAGCGGGGTACGAGCCAGCCTTTCGGGAACAGCCGGCTGCCCCATGAGGCATTGCACGCGCTATCTGCGCCTGCAATGCCTCAAATCAACCCCTGGCGCAGGGCGTACGCCACCGCGTGCGAGCGGTTGCGCAGACTCAGACGGGACATGACGGCGTGCAGGATGTTTTTGATCGTGCGTTCGGAGTAGGAAAGCTTTACGGCGATATCGGCGGTGTCGTACCCCTCGGCCACCAGTCGCAGTACCTCGATCTCGCGAGCCGACAGACCGGTGAAGCTGAGCCCGTGCGGTGCGAGCACCTGTCCCTGGAGCCGCCCGACCTGTTCGAGCAGGCTTCCGAGCAGGTCGGGTGGCACCCGGCCCTCACCCTTGGCCACGGAGCCGATCACCTGCGCCAGGCGTTCCGGCGTGGCCTCGGAGCGCCGGACGACGCCGAGGAAACCGCATTCGGCGGCGTTGACCAGTTGCTGTTCGTCGACGTGGGTGGTGACCAGTACCCCCCGCGCGGTACTGGTCCGGTGGATCTGGCGTAACAGTCGTAACGCGTCGTCATCGATGACGTCGAGGACGACGACCACCACCTGCGGCCCGTCCTCCCCGTCCCATTCGACGACCTTGACTTCGGGTCGGGTGCGTAGCTGGCTGGCCACTCCGGCCTGCGACACCGGGTCCTGGGCGCGTAGCGCCACTGTGATGCGCTCTCCGTTCGTCTGCAACACGTCGCTCCCCCTTTTTTTTGGGCAACTGAAGGAGAACGCCATGGAGAAATGAAAAGATCGCGAACATGAAATCATCACGATTCATCCACGTGGGTCCCCCGTTACCGGCCGACTACAGTAATGCCCTTGATTCACCGAGGTAATTGCTCAGGGCTCTCAGGGCATCGGGATTGCCCGAAAGTGTTCCTGAGTGGCCGGTCCTGACGGGTCGCGGCTGACCATACGGTGCGCGACATGAGTGTTTCGGCAAGCCTGGACGAGTCTTCCGTCACCGTTGAGCCCGGCGGCGAAGCGGATCTTCCGGTGCAGGTGCTCAACTCGGGGAACGTCGTCGAGGAGTGCCGGTTCGAGGTGGTCGGGCCGTGCGCCGACTGGGCCACGGTGGAACCGGAGAGCCTGTCGCTCTACCCGGGCTCGACCGGCAGCGCCACCGTCAAGCTGCGTCCGCCCCGCACCTCGCGGGTGGCGCCCGGCGAGACACCGCTCGGGCTGCGCGTCGTGCCGACGACCGACGGCGGCGAGACGGTGATTCTCGAACGGAGCGTGACGGTACGGCCGTTCACCGAGATCACCTCGGAACTGGTGCCGCCCGCTTCGAACGGCGCGTGGCGCGGCCGGCACAAACTGGCCGTGGACAGCAGGGGCAACACGCCCGTCACGATCGCGCTGAGCGCCCGGGGAGCAACCGAACGATCGCGGCTCGCCTTCGATCCCGCCGAGGTGGAGATTCCGCCCGGCCAGGCCAAGTTCGCCACCTTGACCGTGCGCCCTGCCAAGCGGCTGTGGCGCGGCACGCCGATCACCCATCCCTTCCAGGTGGCGGCGACTCCCCGGGTGCAGGAGGGGCAGGACCCGTACGAGCCCGTGGTCCTGGACGGCTCCTACGAGCAGCAGGCCATCCTGCCCCGCTGGCTTCCCCGTGTCCTCGCCGTGGCGGTGTTGGTGGCGGCGGCGTTGGTGGGGCTCTGGTACGGGGTGCTGCGGCCCACCGTGCGATCGGCCGCCCGTGAGGCGGTCACCCCGCAGGTCGTCGCGTCCGCGGCACGGCAGGGGAACGCCACCCCGGACGGCGGCGGCAAGAACGGACAGGGGCAGGGGGCGTCCAGCGGTGCCGGGAGCGGAAACTCGGCCGGCTCCGGCTCCGGCTCCGGCTCCGGCGGCGCGTCGCCGTCCCCGCACGCCAGCGGGAGCGCCAAGCCCGGTGAGCCCGGTGGGCCTGGTGAGCCCGGCGGGCCCGCGGTACCGGCGAGCGCCCGGGTGCAGGTACGGTCCGCGGTGGACGGCGGCGCCACCCGGCGGACCGCGTACACGGTTCCGAAGGGCAAGACCTTCGAGCTGACCGACATGGTGGTCCAGAATCCGCAGGGCGACGCGGGCACCCTGGTCGTCTCCACCGACGACGGACAACTGCTCAACCTGGCGCTGGAGAACTTCCGCGACTCCGACTACCACTTCGTCACCCCCGTCCAGGTGCGGTCGGGAGGCCGGGTCACCATCACCGTGAGCTGCCGGGAGGTGGGCAAGCCGGTCAGGGCCCCGGCGCCGTCCCGGTGCTCGGAGTACCTGTTCCTCGGCGGCAAGACGACGGTGAACACGAAGGCCGACGGCTGACCCGGTTCGGGCCCGCGGAACACCGGAAGGGACGCGCGATACCGGCCGGAAGGGGCAGGGGATCGTCATCCCCTGCCTCTCGGACGTGCGCTCGGACGCCCGCACCGGCAGGATCATGCCTCGGGCGCGGGCTCCTCCTCTTCCTCGGTCCCGCCCTCCGCGGTCCGCTGCACGAACGCCCCCTGCACATCCGCCGGTTCCTCCTCCTCGTCGGCAGCCTGGCGCTGCACCGGGGCGGTGCCGGCGGGAGCGGGCGACGGTACCGCCTGAGGGGATGCCACCTCGGGCGCCGGGGCAGGAGCGGCCAGCGCGCGCTCGGCGTTGGCCGACGCCTCCTGCTCGAAGCGGTCGGAGGGGTCGCTCACCCGGATCCCGCCCGGCGCCTCCGTGCCGTCCACCGGGCCGCTGCGCTGCTGGATGACATGGGTGAGCTCATGGGCGAGCGTGGTACGTCCCTGGTGCGAGGAGAAGTCGTAACTGTCCCTCTGGAAAACGATGTTGTCGCCGACCGTGTAGGCGTGGGCGCCGATCTCCTTCGCGGACTCGTGTGCCGCCGACCCGGTGTGCACGCGTACGGAGGAGAAGTCGGCGCCGAGCCGGCCCTCCATGTCCGTGCGGGTGTCGGTGTCCAGGGGCTCACCGCCGCCGGACGAGAGCACGCCGTGGACACTGGAACGCGGCTCGCGGTGCTCCGGTTCCGGTTCGGCCTCCCGCTGGAGCGCCGCGCCGACCGCCGCGTTGCCGACCGTCCGCTGAAGGGTGGTCATCCCGGAGCGGCCGATCACGTCCGTACGCCCGGTGGCGGCGGCCTTCAGCAGATGCGGAAGCTCCGCCGACGCCTGGTCGCGGCTCTCCCGGCCTGCCTTGACGGACTCGTCGTGCTCGTGGTCGTGTCCCTGATCGTGTGCACGCATCTGCCGCTCCCCGCGGAATGCCGGACGTCCGCCTCAGCGTCCAGCGTCGCGGGCGGTGCCGGGACCCGTCCAGGCCCGGCCGTACCGGGAAGAGGCAGCGAGGGCTGCCCTTTCGGGCAACGCCCCTGTCGTTCCGGTCACCAGTACTGCGGGCGCCGTTCGAAGAGCAGGGACACCCTCTCAGCACACACCGGTCCACACCGGTCCGATCTTGCCTGCAGCGTACTGGCCGCCACTGACAGCCCGGCTTCCTTTGCCCACGGTCCGGCTTTCTAGGATGTCCTTTCGTATCCGGGAGGGGATCACATGACAGTGAGCGGTGCGGACGAGTTGTCGGAGAAGGAGTTCCGACAGCGGCGAGCGGACTGGCTGGAGATCAGGGTCGGGGACCTCGCAGCCGTGCTGGAGACCGCCGGCCCCCAGCTGTACAAACTGCTTCCCACCGATCTGGGCGACCAGGCACTGGTCGCGGCGGTGACGGTCGCGCGGGTGGCGGCCGACGAGGCTCGGGCCCAATCCGTGGGAGAGACCGTCCGCTGGCTGGAGCGGCTGATCCCCGGGGGGCACCTCCACGATCTGGAGGGAGCGGTACGAGAACTCCGGTCCCGGCTCGCGGCGAGCGGCGAACCGGCCCTGTGGTCCTGGAATGCCGAGGGCTGGGAGGAGATGCTGCTGTGGCGGTGGAGGCGGGCCCAGCCGCGAACCGGTGACCCGGCCGCGGACTTCGCGGGTTGGCGGGCGCGTTGGTCGGCGGAGATCCCGTGGAACGGTGAGATCGACCATCCGGAGTCGATGCCACGCCGACATGGCAGGCAACTCCTCACACCCACCGAGTTCTTCGTCGGAGAGCTGGAGCCGCTGCGGCTTCTGGCGCAAGCCGTGCTGGACGCGCCCGGCACGGCCGCCGTGGTCCAGGACGCGGTGCTGCTGCGGGAGGAGCACCTTCAGGGCGCGGGGCACCTGGTGTGGCTGGCCGAGCAGCAGGCCCGTGTCGAACAGCTCGAAGCGTGGCGCCGCGGACATCAGGCCACGGGATCGGAGGCCACCCGGGCCTTCCTCGCGGAGCTGTCCGAAGCGGTCAAGCGATACATGTCGCTCGTACTCCAGCCGGTCATCGACGCCCTCTCCGCGTGTGAGCGGACCCTGCTCGGTGACAGCAAGCACGGTGCGCGGCGCTCCGCTGCCGACTACCTGGACGCGTTCCTCGACGCGCAGGAACAGCCCGGCGAGGATGCCTGGCGGGACGAGCGGCTCGGCGCGGACGTCGAACAGCAGGCGCGGGAGCGCCATGACCTGGGTGAGACCACCTGGCATGGCATGCTCGGCACGGTTCCCGTCTGGTACCGCGTGGTCACCTCTCGGGAGGAGCGGGCGGCAGCGCTGGCCTACTCCGGGAAGCCGTCGGCGTCCGTCGTGCGGGTCAGGACCGGCGCGGCGACCCAGAGCCTGCTGACCGACCTGTTCGGTTTCGGGGGCCCGGGGGACGAGCACGAGGAGTGGTACCCCGAACCCGGCATCGTGATCGACTACGTCCCGGACAGCGCCTTCGACGTGTGCGCGCTGTTGGCGGTCACCCAACTCGGCCACGCGCGGCTGGAGTTCCTGGTGCGGAGCGCCGACGGGAGCTTCCAGCGTCTTCGCTCGGTGCGGGCGCGGGTCCGTGGGGACGACACCGTCGCCTGGCGGCGCTGGGCCCTCGAGGTGCTGGCGGAACTGGTCCCTGACCCGGAGGATTTGGCGGAACTGATTGCCCGGGAGGACGACGACGGCACGGACGAGAACGAAGGGGCGGACGCCCGGACACGCGCCGACGACCGTACATCGTCCGACTCCGGCACGCCCTGGTCCGGCCCCCGGCCCGCGCGCGACGGACTGCCCGAGACGCTGCTCGGCAAGGTCAGGGCGCTGCTGCGCAAGGCGGAGAACCCGGCAGCCACCGAGGACGAGGCCCGCGTCTACCTGGACAAGGCCTACGAGCTCATGGCCAAGTACGGCATCGAGCAAGCCGTGCTCGACGACGTGACCGAGGCGGAGCGGCCGGTGGACCGGATCGTCGATCTCCACCCGCCCTACGTCAAGGAGGGACGTCGGCTGCTCGCCAGGATTGGTTACGAGATGCGCTGCCGGTCGGTGTACCCCGGCGGCAAGGACAACCGTCACCGCGTCCACCTCTTTGGTTTCGAGGCCGACATCCAGGCCACCGAAGTGCTGTTCGCGAGCCTGCGCCTGCAGATGCTGGAGGGCGCGGACCGCGCGGACCGTCTGCACCGCCCTGCGGGTGAGGACGCCCGCGCCTACAAGCGTTCCTGGATGCTCGGTTTCATCCGCGAGGTGACCGAGCGGATCGGTGCCGCCCAGCGGACCGCGAGCGCCGCCGTCGAGGAGGGAAACGAAGCGGATGGGACGGGGGGCCGCAGTGTCGCTCTGGTCCTCGCCGACCGGACGATGGTGGTAGAGGCGCGGCTCGCCGCCCAGTACCCGAAGCTGAACAAGACCCGTCCGACGAAGTTCAAGGGCACCGGCTACTGGCAAGGGGTCTCCGACGGGCGGGACGCCGACATCGGTGGTCCGGCCTTCGACGAGGAGGCCGAGGCTGCCCGGCTCATTCACTGAGCTCACAGGTTGACAGATGCGGGACGTCGTCGTGGGCCGGGGAGATCCCGGCTCGCACCGTCTCGCTACTGCCGCGAGGCCTCCGCACGACGAGAACCCGTCCGAGCGTCAGTGCGTCCTGGAGCACTGGGACATCCTCTGGCATGCCGCTGTTACTCCGGCACCGTGGCCGGAGCCGCCGAAGGCCCGCCAGTGCTCCGTCAGATGTTCAGCCCGCCTGCCGCGAGGAGATCGACCACATCGCTCACCAACCCCCTGCCCATGCCCTCGGCCTGGACGAGTTGTGTCTCGAATGCCCTGAGGTCGCGAAATGCCTCGGCGTACGCCGCCTGCTCCTCCAAAGGGAGTTGGAGTACCTGCAAGCGCCGGATGTCGACGCGTGACGAACTGGAGGCGTGGGTGCCTGCCTGGCGTCCGTTGGAGGGCGCCCGCAGGCAGCCGGCGAGGAAGTGGGCGTCCAGTTTCGTCGGGTCCACGCGCAGGGCGTAGAGCTGAGACCCCAGGGCCATCGGAGGCCCTTCGTGCACCCATGCCTTGAACGCACGCACGACACCGGCGACCACCACGTCGCCCTTCTCGGCGATCGCGGGCGCCGAGTCGGCCGGGACGAGCCCGCTGGGAGCACCGTCTGTCAGCAGATCGGCAACGCTGAGGAGAGGTACGCAGGCATGGCCGGGCGCTGCCGCGCCGTCCAACGGCTGCTGTCCCGCGCGCAGAGACAGGGCACCGGCCTTGACGAGGTCTCCCACGCCGGCCGTGGTCTGCGGCCTGTCGGTGGCGAATCCCAGTTCCGACAGGCGCTGGGCTCGACGGGCCAGGTCGGTCAGCAGCTTCTCCGCTTCCTTCCAGGTCGCCGCGAGTTCGACGCCGGACGGCTCGCTGCTCGCCGACGTATAGCGACCTGGGGTGACATCGACCTCGTCATCCAGGAGTTCGATGAGTGGAACACGGACGGCTCCGTCCGGCAAATACCCGTTCGGGCGGTCGAGGGCTTCCAGGGCGGAGAGGACAAAGGCCTGCAGGGCGTCCCAGTTGGGGCCGGGTTCACGCGTGCCGGTCCTCGCGAAACCCGTCGCGTCGACAAGGAGCGCGTCCTCGCCGGGCATAACGGCACCCGGGCCGTCCGGAGCGGCTCTGAGGATCCACAGCTGGAGTGAGACGCTGTGCGGCTGGGCGCTGCCGGGCGGGAGTGCGACCACTGCTCGGAGCGCGCCGGTACGCAGCAACGAGCCTCGGATGCGCCGGCCGGCCTTGCGTGAAGCAACAGCCGGAGGCAGGACGACGGCGGCTGCTCCGCCGGGCTTGAGATGGGCGAGCAGGTGCTGCACCCAGGCCAGCTCCGGCTCGGTACGGGGAGGCAGGCCGTGTGTCCAGCGCTGGTCGGTGGCGAGTTCCTCGTAGCCCCAGTCACGTTCGTTGAACGGGGGATTGCAGAGGACGATGTCTGCCGGGATCCCGGTGAACGGGTCCTCGCGTAGCGCGTCCGCCGTGGCGATCTGCGCACGGATGCCGTGGTCGTCCGTGACGAAGGCCAGCCGCGCCGAGGCCAGCGCGGCGAGGGCCGGGTCCCGCTCGCACGCCAGCACCGTCAGGCCCGGCCCCGTGTACTCCTGCACCGCGGCCGCCGCCAGATGACCCGTGCCGCAGGCCGGGTCGAGGACGGTGAGTTCCTCGTTGCGCCTACCGATGCGGACGCCGAGCGCGATCCGCGCCATCAGGGCGGCGAGCGGCGGCGGTGTGGTGCTCAGCTGGCGCACATGGGTTTCGAGCCACCGCTGGAGCAGGAACTCGAATGTCGCGCGGGCCCCCTCACTCCGTCCCAGCTTCGCCGCCTCGACCGCCAGCTTCTCGGCTTCCGCTGTGAGTTCGACCCGTGAGGCACGGGAGCGAGGAGAGCGCATGCGGCGGCCTGCTTCGGCGATGGCCAGGCCGGACTCGTCCCGGCTGCCCAGCGCCTCGAATCGGGGCCACAGGAGTTCACGCCCACCGATGGTGTCGAGCTTGCCGTTGTCTCTCAGCCACTGCTCGACCTCCGCCAGAGAGAACTGGGGACTGACGTCCGTGCCACCGATATGCGTGGGGAAGGAGTCGTGACGTCGCCGCCAGTTGCTCACCGCGGCACGCCCCACGCCGGCGATCCGAGCGATCTCGGCGAGGCTGACGGGTACGGAATCGGTTGTACTCATCGGCAGTCTCCGAGGTGCTGGGGCGTTTGTATGCGGGGCGGGCGGTGTACGGGTCTGTGGGGTGGTGGGTGGCTTCGCGTGAGAGGCTACTACGCTCATTGACTTTGTTCACAGTAGAAATATCCGCAACCACTGTGCAGGAAGTGTGGAGGACGGGAGAAATGCAGAGATTCACGCCGGGAACCGTGCTCCTGGACCGTTATCAGCTGACCTCGGTGCTCGGCCGTGGCCTGATGGGGCAGGTGTGGCAGGGGCGTGACCTGCGCCTGGAGCGGCCCGTGGCCGTGAAGACCGTCGCCGCGGACCTGCTCGCCGCCCCCCGGAGCCGGGAAGAGGCGCTGCAGCGCTTCCAGAGGGAGGCGAAGGCGGCGGCGCGCCTCGGCCATCCGAACACGACCACCGTCTTCGACGCGTCGATCACGGACGGTACGTGCTGCCTGGTGATGGAACTGATCGAGGGCACCACCCTCGAGTTCCTTTTCGACCAACAGGAGCATGGACGTTTCGACGTGCCCACGGTCGCCGCTGTCGCGGCCCAACTCTGTGCCGGCCTCTCGGCCGCCCACGCGGCCGGTCTCGTCCATCGTGACCTGAAGACCCAGAACATCATGGTCCGCAGGGACGGCGTCGTGAAGATCCTGGACTTCGGACTGGTGAAGGTCCTGAGCGACACCGACCCGCGCCTGACCATGACCGGTGAGAGCATCGGCAACATCGTGTGCGCCTCGCCCGAACTGCTCTCCGGGCAGGGCCGTCTCGACGGGCGCAGCGATCTCTACGCCGTGGGCTGTCTGCTGCACCACATGCTCACCGGCGAGACCCCCTTCCTCACCGACCAGCCGGCGCTGCTCGTCACGCATCACCTGACCGCCCCGCCGCCCGTGATGGCGGACTCGGGTCTCGCCCTTCCAGCCGGCCTGCGGGAGCTGGTCACCGCCCTGCTCGCCAAGCGTCCGGACGACCGCCCGTCCTGCGCGGCCGAGGTGTACGAGGCCCTCGCCCCCTATCTGCCCGCTCCCTGCCCCGAGTTGGCGACCAGGCCCGGCCTCCCCGAGGACCCCCGTCGCCCCTTCCTGGTTCCGCAAGGGCCGATCCCGGTGTGAGCAGTCCCGGTCGTCCGAGGACCGAACCTCGCACGCGGCAGTGAGAAAATGACCGCGCCGACCGGGTGCGTGACCGCGCCCCGGCCGCAGGGGAGCGAAGGGCGCCGCGGGCGCCGGGACTGGGGACGGGCGCGATGCGGCGAAGCCTTGGACGGTACGACCTCACCCGAGAGCTGGGCCGGGGCGGCATGGGAGTCGTATGGGCGGCGTACGACCGGGGCGACGGCCGCGAGGTCGCGGTGAAGCTCGTCGCTCCCCGCGCGGGCGACGCGGACTTCACCTCACTGGAGCGCCGCTTCCTCCGCGAGGCACGCCTCACCAGCCGCCTGAACCATCCGGGCATCCCCGCTGTCCACGACCACGGCAGCCATGAAGGCGAGCTGTATCTCGTCATGGACCTCATCCCCGGCCGTGCCCTCGACGCCGTGCTCAAGGGCGAGGGCCCTCTCGCCGTCGAGCGCGCCGCGGACATCGTCAGGCGTACGGCCGAGGTGCTCGCCTACGCCCATGCCCAGAACGTCGTGCACCGTGACCTCAAGCCGTCGAACCTGATGATCACGCCCGACGACGACATCAAGGTCCTCGACTTCGGCGTCGCGGCCGCCCTGGACCCGCAACCCGGCGAGACCCGTTTCACCGCGGCGAACGCCACCCCCGGCACCGTGGTGTACATGGCTCCCGAGCAGGCCGTGGGCCAGGCCGTGCCCGCCAGCGACTTGTACTCCCTGGGCTGCGTGCTCTACGAACTGCTGACCGGCGCCCCGCCCTTCGCCTCCGGAAGCCCGTTCATGCTCTACCACCAGCACGCGCACGAGCCCGTGCCGCCGATCGACGAGCGCCGCTCAGGCATACCATCCGGACTGCGGGAACTGGTGGAGGCGCTCCTGGAGAAGAAGCCGGAGGGCCGACCCGCCTCGGCGACGGAGGTGGCGACACGTGCAGCCGCCTGGGCGCCCGCCCCGGTACACCCCTCGACACCGGCGATCCCCCATCCCCGGCTGGCCGAGATCGACCGCCTTCGCCGCTCGGGCCAACCCGCCCGCGCCTTGGGGGAGTACGGCGACCTCCTGGCCGGTGAGGGGCTCGGACGGGCGGACCTACTCGCCGCCCGGGCCGGACACGCCCTGTCCGTGGGTGCCCTCGGCCGCACTCGCGAGGCGCTGGACGAACTGAAGTCGGTTCTCGCCGAGCAGCGCAGCCTCCTTGGGCCGGACGATCCCGGAGTGCTGGAAACCCGGTACGAGATCGCCGTGCTGTTGGCCCGCACGGGCGAGCTCCACGCGGCGAGGGAACTGCTGAAGCGCCTGGCGGACGACGAGGACCGGGCCCTGCCCGACGTCGACCAACGGCACGGACGGGCCCGCGCGCTGCTGGACCGGCTCCGGCGCATCGGCTGAAGCGCGCCACCCGACGCAACACAACTTTGTAATCTGTGTTCACAGTTGACGGGTCGTGTTGTTACCCTCCGATCGCAGCGTTCTGATGGGGAGACAGACCACTGTCTAGGGACGGCTGCGGGAAACACCGAGGGGAACAGCGCCCATGACGCCTGCAGTTCAGCGCGAGACCGAACGGACGGGGGCGCAGCAGCTTCCCGAGGAAGGCAAACTGGTCGAGGTGCGCGGCCAGTCCTGGGTCGTCGCCCGCGTCGAGGCGTCGCCGGCCGGCGACGGCGAAGAGGACCGCCGCAGCGCCACCCTGGTCCACCTCCAGTCCGTCGCCGACGGCCGCTTCGGCGACACCCTCTCCGTCATCTGGGAGGTGGAGCCCGGCCGCCGCGTGCTGCCCGCCGGTTCCCTGCCCGACGCCTCCACCGGTGCCTACGACTCCCCGAACCGCCTGGCCGCGTTCCTGGACGCCGTACGCTGGTCCGCCGTCGCCTCCGCCGACGCCAGAACCCTCCAGGCGCCGTTCCGTTCGGGCGTCGCCGTCGAGCCGTACCAACTGGAGCCGGTCTCCCGTGCGGTCGGCGCTCCCCGCGTCAACCTCCTCCTCGCCGACGACGTCGGCCTCGGCAAGACCATCGAAGCCGGCCTCGTCGTCCAGGAGTTGCTGCTCCGCGGACGTGCTCGCCGCACCATGGTCGTCTGCCCGGCCGGACTCACCCTCAAGTGGCGCGACGAGATGGCCGAGAAGTTCGGCCTGGAATTCACGATCGTAGACTCCGAGCACAGCGCCCGGCTGCGCCGCACCCACGGCACGGCCGCGAACCCCTTCCGCGTCCACCCGCTCACCATCGTCTCCCTGCCCTGGCTGCGCGGCCAGAAGGCCCAGCGCCTCCTCGACGAGGTCATCGGCGCCCCCGAGGAGAGCTCCGACGGCGAGCACAAGCGTTTCTTCGACCTGCTCGTCCTCGACGAGGCCCACCACGTCGCGCCGGCCGCGCCCAAGCAGGTGTACGCCGTCGACTCCCAGCAGACCAAGCTGATCCGGCGCCTCGTCCCGCACTTCGAGCACCGGCTCTTCCTCTCCGCCACCCCGCACAACGGCTACCCCGAGTCGTACACCGCGCTCCTGGAACTCATCGACGACCAGCGCTTCGCCCGCGGCGTCGACCCCGACAAGGAGGCCCTCAAGGACACCGTCGTACGGCGCCTCAAGTCCAGCGTCACCAACGCCGACGGCACGCCCCGCTTCCGTACCCGCAAGACCCTCGAACTCCCCGTCGACTACACCCCGCAGGAGCGCGAGATCCACCAGGTGCTCGGTGAGTTCGCCGAGCTGCGCCGCCGGAAGCTGACGCCGAAGGCCCGTGGCGGGCGCCGCGCCGCCGACCTGGTGACCCTGCTGCTGAAGAAGCGCCTCTTCTCCTCCCCGGCGGCCTTCCTCCACACCGTCCAGGTCTACCTCTCCCACCTGGAGGACTCCGTTGGAAAATGAGCAAACGGGCGGCGTCGGCTTGCTGGGGTCGGCATGATCGTTCTGTTCGTCGGAGCGAGGGGTGGGCTGAGTGTC